>JAQVOH010000027.1 GCA_028702695.1 Desulfotomaculaceae bacterium | reverse complement strand
TGGTATTGTCCGGTGTTGTTCTGGTTATGTCCATAAAGATATTGTAAAGCATGTTACAGCAAAAAACCAGACAAATTATGTAACTTAAGCGGCTCTAAAGCAGTTTATTACTTTGACGAGACCCTGCAAAAGTTGATCAGATTGTGCGATCGACGACAGACTGAACAGGGTGGACGTACTTTTGATAATGGGTATTCTGCCACACGTTATCAGCTCCCATTTATATACTTATGCGGGTAGCATATACACTATGTACTTTATATTACTTTTATTGTCCCTTCACTTCCATCCCATACGAACCAGGCATATGCAGCTTGATCTGTATCATTATCATCTTCAAAATAAGGTCTTTCGGACAAAGCATATAGGAAGGAAACGGGATAATTCTGCCAAAAATTATACCTATCCCCACACTCCAAATGTGCTGTTTTCAGGAGCATAATTATTTGACCCTTTTCTGAAACTACCTCAAAACATTTCATGACAATCTCTTTTGCAATATTGAAAGGCGGGTTGGTGATAATAGTGTCATACTTCTGGTCAGGTTGCCAATGTAAAAAATCAGAGATAAATACGTTGCCAAATTCCTGCAGTTTCTTCTCTTCTACCCTACGGATTTCAACAGAAGTTATGGGATTTTTATATCCATGATTCCTTATAGCTTTCAATATTGCTCCGTCTCCAGCAGTGGGTTCTAAAATATTACCGTAAAGCCTCCTATGTTCCAACAGTTTTTTTATCGCCCATTCGGGCGTTGCATAGAATTCATACTCATGTCTTTTCTTAGTCATCAGTTATTATTAGTGTTAAACTGTAGCACGTTAAAAAACATTAAAATTACTAGCCTTTTAACTTGCTATACATTTAATTGCGTCTAACACGTTTTCCTCCTTAATTTTTTTATCTTCGGATTATCTGGTTGCATTATAGGCCCGTTCTTGACGGCTGCTTCCTAGGGTTTGCGCATTTCGTCATAGTCCCTCCCCTATTAGAATAGTCACTAAATTAATTAACTCCCCGGGCAAAACCAAATACGCCAAACGGCCTGTTCCCCACGGATGCGCTCAGTTATTCCTCCGCGGATAATTCCATATGCTTTGCCACAAGAGAAACAATAACTGATTGTATTCTTGATATATTCGACAGCTCCTCCTTAATAAGAGCTCATAACTCTAAATTAGTATTTGATGATTCTGTGAGAATATTATACTAAAAATATACGGCTAAAACATATTCAAGTTAGGCCTAATATAAGTTACTTACAATTAATAGAAACCTCATCTGGCGGTCTGGAATAAGACATGGGTTGCTTTCACCAAAAAATGGGGTTTCATTAGCGTCAATAGCTTAAAGTATCTACTTTTATGCCTGCTTGATCAGAATTTAAGAATAACGAGAAATGCAAGCGTTAAATAATGGAGTGGCTCGTGTGCTTGGCATTGGGACTTTTTTGCTTTAGAATTGGCTAAATTTTCTTTTATCATTGAAGGAATTCGACTTTGAAAAAGAAAGAAAAAAAGCAGGGTCAAAAGACTCGCTTTAACTTACATCAACCGTTTCAGCCGTATGAAGTTGTCTGCATAGCTCCGGAAACCTGCGATTATCAAGGGTTTATGAGTGATCCATTTGCCCAAGCTTAAGTCTGAAAACCCTTGATTTATCTACATTCTCGGTAAAATAATAGTGTACCTGATTAGCAATTGATTTGCAAATCAGGCGCAAATCAATTGCTAATGTAACATTTTGGACTCAGCAAAAATCCATAAAAATCACACTTTCACCTGGATTACCTTGGACAAGAAAAGAAGAGGCAGAACCTGCCTAGCCCTTGACTTTATCCAATGCTAAGACTCCCGCTTCTATAAGTGGGAGTCACTTTTTACGCTTCGGTGGGGGTAGATTCCCACACCGAAGTCTCGATGTCCAGCTTTAGCTGGACGAGTTCACTGGATTTTTTAAAATTGCAAAAAATGCTTGGCTGATAGCCAAGCATTATTTTTTAGGTTTATGATTTAAATTTGCGTTTTCTTGCCGCTTCAGACTTTTTCTTCCTCTTTACGCTGGGTTTTTCATAATGTTCATGTTTCCTGGCCTCTGCAAGTACACCGGCTTTTTGACAGGTGCGCTTGAAACGCCGGAGGGCACTGTCCAAGGTTTCGTTTTTACCCACTTTCACTTCCGCCACTAACTTTCCCTCCCTCCGCTAAAACCATAAAGCCGAAACTTATCTAGTAGCCAAGCCTGATCTCCCATTGTACAAATACCATGTTATTATACAACATGTTTTAGCCAGGAGTCAACCGATCCAATTGGCTACAATGGCCTTTTGTAAGCATTTTAAGTATAAACATGATGTCTTTTCCTTTTTGGTGTATGCGTCCTAACCTGGTGGCCAGCTTAAAGGCCTCCCTGCCAGCAGGTGGTAGTGGATATGCATAACCAACTGCCCAGCACCTCGGCCACAGTTATTCACCAAGCGGAAGCCGCCCTCTGCAAACCCCATTTCAACAGCCAAACGGGCCGCAGTTAACTGAACTTGCCCCATCAGGAGGGTGTCCTCTTTATCCATATCCGTCAGGGTTGAGATATGCTTCTTCGGAATAACTAGAAGGTGAACGGGCGCTATGGGGTTGATGTCTTTGAAAACTAAAACCCGCTCGTTCTCATAAACAATATCGGCCGGTATTTCCTTTTTAACTATCTTGCAAAAAAGGCAGTCCTGCATGTTTTTCCACCTCCTCCCGCCCGGAAGTACATTCTCTAAAGACTTTATTCAACACAGTTGTGGTAATTCCTCCACCTCAGAAACCTATAATTTTACCTGTTAAGTGGTTTTCCTCTAATCCTCCAATCTTAACCTTGACTACCTGACCCGGTAGGTCTTCGTCCCCTGGGAAAACTGTTCTAACGTAATTATCGGTCAACCCCTCGTATAAGCCGTCGGCTTCCGGCAAGCTCCTTTCGACCAGCACGGTAAGCTCCATACCAATGAGTGATGAAGCAAAACGGGTAGCCATTTTTTCACCCAACCGGATCAAACTACTGCTACGCTGTTCACGGGTTGGCGGGTCTACCTGCTCAGGGTAGTCTGCAGCCGGTGTCCCCCGGCGCGGGGAAAACTTGAAGACATGCAGCCTGCTGTAGGATAAGTTCTCGACAAACCTGTATGTATTTTGAAAATCGACTTCCCGTTCACCTGGGAAGCCCACGATAACATCGGTGGTAAGACCCAGGTTGGGGATATTGTCTCTTAAGACCTCCACCAGGCGTAAATACTCCCAGGTGTTATAGCGCCGGCCCATCCGTTCCAAGACCCCATCGTCACCGGACTGGAGGGGTACATGCAGGTGCCGACAAAACTTCTCAGAGCTGGCCAGCACTTCAACCAACTCCGGGGTAATATCGTTGGGCTCGATTGAGCTGAGCCGAACCCTCAACAGACCCGGTATATTTTGAAGGCTACGGAGCAAAGCGGACAGGGTGATATTCCCTCCCAGGTCACGTCCATAGGCGCCAGTGTGAATACCGGTAAGAACAATTTCCTTAAAGCCGGCCTCCACCAACTGCCGCGCTGTTTTTAAGACATTATCCGGTTTCATGCTGCGCAGCGGTCCCCTGGCCACAGGAATAATACAGTAGGTGCAGCAATTGTTGCAACCCTCCTGGATTTTCAGAAAGGCGCGGGTCCGCCCGCTGAGAGGCATGGAAGAAATCTCTTCAAACTGGTCGCCGACCTCATAATCACTTACAGCCGCAAAAGGCTTTCCTCCCTTAACTGCGGTTTTCACCAGCTCTGCAATTTTGGCCCGGTCCCTTGTTCCCACAACCAGGTCAACACCTGGTATTTTCATAATCTCACTGAATGAAGTCTGGGCGTAACACCCAGTAACCACTACCAGCGCGTCGGGATTCTTCCTGGTCGCACGTCGTATGAACTGTCTGGATTTGCGGTCACTTAGATGAGTCACGGTACAGGTGTTGATAACGTATATATCAGCCGTTTCCTCAAAGTCCACTAGCCTGTAGCCCTGCTCCCGTAAAAGCCCGGCCAGCGAAGCTGACTCATACTGATTCACCTTGCATCCAAGAGTGACAATGCCCACACGTTTTTCATCCATTCAGTTTCCCTCCCAGGTCGCCAAACTGGTAAAGTATCATCGCCAACACTGCCAGTCCGGCGGTTTCGGTCCGCAAAATACGTGGCCCCAGTGTCACCGGCCTGATGCCATGCGAGCGAGCCAACTCAACCTCTGCGGAGGCAAAGCCCCCTTCCGGGCCGATAAAAACATAGACATCTCCCTTAGGTTCGCTCTCCCTCAGGGCTTTTTTCAGAGGCTCAAGGTTTTCTTCTTCCCAGGGGATTAAGGCGACAGTACCGTCAGGCATACCTGTTAGTACCTCTTCCCACTCAAACGGTGGCAATACCTCAGGGATATCAGGCCGGCGGCACTGCTTGGCAGCCTCAAGAGCAATACGCTGCCAGCGTTCGAGTCGGCGTTGCGGTTTGTCTCCTATCAGCTTGACTACTGACCTCTCGCAGACGAGCGGAATGAGACGCCAAACCCCCAGTTCGGTGGCTTTTTGTACGATTAAATCCATCTTATCGCCCTTGGGCAAGCCCTGGACAAGGGTAATCCTGACTGCAGGCGCGTCTCCCGCATCACTTTCCGAAATAACAGCGCAGATTACTGCTTCCCGGCCAGTTTGTTCAACCACTGCCTCATAAACTTTTCCCCGCCCGTCAAGGACGGTCAGGTTGTCTCCGGTACCGAGACGCAGTACCTTTACAATATGTAGCACATCAGGTCCTGTTATGGTCACTCGGCCTGACTTGATCTGTTCTGGAGAAACAAAAAAACGGGGCATCCTAAGCTCCATCAAGTGTATTTAAATTAGTGACGATAGCGTCATCTTCTAGATGACAACAAACAAAAGCCACCCACCCGCCATCTTCCAACTGCTCCATAACAGATAGCCCGGCTGATTCCAGAGCAGCAATAACTTCAGGACCTCTCTCGCTTATGATACCTGAGGCAATAAATCTACCACATGGAGACAGGGTTTTTGATACATCTACGGCAAGGTGGGTAATTACGCTAGCGATAATATTGGCAACAATCAGGTCGGCCTTGTCATCAATAGAAGATAGCAAATCCCCCTGCATAACCTGCACGCGACCGGCAACCCCATTACGCTTAACATTAGACATGGCCGTGCGGCAGGCTACAGGGTCATGGTCAACTGCAACCACCCTCCCGGCCCCCAGCAGCGCGGAGGCTATGGTCAGGATGCCTGTACCGGTCCCGATATCGTAAACAGTTTCACCACCACTAACATACTTTTCCAGCAGTTTAAGGCATAGGGCTGTGGTCGCGTGGGTGCCGCACCCGAAGGCCATGCCCGGGTCCATCTCAATTACCAGGTCACCGGCGGCCACAGGGTAATCCTCCCAGGACGGTTTTACAACCAGGTGCTTCCCCACACGTATGGGCTTGTAGTAGGACTTCCAGCAGTTCGCCCAATCTTCCTCTGCAACCTTGCAGGTGCTCAGTTCAGGAACTGGGCTAAGCTCCAGGTTGTTTAAGGCAGCCTTGAGTTGCTCCAACCGCCTGGCTAATCCAGCATCAGCAGCAAGGTACCCCTTGATTACAGGACGTCTTTCACCAGGCGGCGGAGCCTCGACCCCCCATTCGTCAGGGTCTGTTGCGGCAGCATAACGAAGAATAACGGCGGGATCCTCGATGACAACCCCACCTGTCCCTATATCTTGAAAAATATCAGCAACCAATTCCACCCCTTCGGGGGGAACTTGCACAGCAACTTCCAACCAATTCACCGGTATTCTCCTATTCAGTCGTCAGACGTAGGTCGTAGGTATATACTGCTTACTCAGTAATTAAAAAAATCATGAGCGTCCCAGTGCCCAAATGACTTCGCAGACATTTAGCTGGTATACAAGCAAGGGCAGCTGGCTTTTAGCCCATAAAAGCATCTTTCATTTTACCAAAGAAGCCCTTATCAGCAGCATTTCCGGAAGACTGCGGTGTGTCTACGCCCAAGCGGGCAAATTCCCGCAATAATTCTTTTTGCTTCTCGGTCAGCTTGCCTGGTGTCACCACTTTTACCAGCACATGCTGGTCACCACGGCCATATCCGTTGACGTGCGGAACACCCTTGCCCTTAATCCGGAATACAGTGCCTGACTGGGTTCCCTCCGGAATTTTGAGCTTCTCGTTTCCTTCAAGGGTGGGAACCTCCAGCTCGTCGCCCAGGGCAGCCTGGGTAAAAGATACAGGCACTTCACAGACCAGGTCATCGCCTTCCCGCTGAAAAACACGGTTGGGCTTGACATGGATATAAACATAGAGGTCGCCGGGCGGCCCACCCTTGGCCCCGGCTTCACCTTCACCGGACAGGCGTAAACGCGAGCCGTTGTCCACCCCGGGTGGCACCTTGACTTTGATGTTCCTGGTCTTGCGGACCTGGCCCTCACCACGGCAAGTCGGGCATGGCTTGTCGATAATCTGGCCGGTGCCCCGGCAGCGGTCACAAGTACGGGACTGGACAATACGCCCAAATGGAGTGCTCTGAGCAAACTGCATCTGTCCGGAGCCGGCGCAGGCCAGGCAGGTCTTTGTTTTGCTGCCGGGAGCCGCTCCATTTCCACCACAAGTGCCGCAGCTCTCGATGCGAGGTACCTTAATTTCACGCTCCAGCCCGAAAGCAGCCTCTTTCAAGTTCAGTTCCAGGTCGGCTCTAATGTCGTTGCCCCTTTCGGGGCCGCTGCGCCGCCTACCACCACCGCCACCGAAGAACATTTCAAAAATGTCCCCGAGTCCGCCAAAATCCCCACCAAAGCCTTCAAACCCGCCAAAGCCCTGCCCATCAGCCCCGGCGTGGCCAAAACGGTCATAGCCGGCCCTTTTTTCCGAGTCGCTTAAAACAACATAAGCCTCACTGATTTCCTTGAACTTGGCCTCAGCCTCGTCCTTACTATTGGGATTGGCATCGGGGTGATGCTGGCGCGCCAGCTTGCGGTATGCTTTTTTAATCTCATCCACAGACGCATTCTTGGATACGCCCAGGACCTCGTAATAATCTCGTTTTGCCATCTGCACCACCTCATCTAACTACAACAAAGTAAAGGGGAACCGTAATTCCCCTTAATAAGGTTGCTTTCGGGTTTTCTATTTGTATTGCAAATCCATTCTACCATAACAGAGACAATATTTTTAGGGTTTTATTTATCCTCTTTCACTTCGAAATCGGCGTCAACAACATTATCTTTAGACTCCTGGGCGCCTGACTGGCTTCCACCGGCTGCGGCGTCACCTTCCGGCTGCTGAGCTTTTTCCTGGTACATGGCCGAGGTCAACTCGTACAGCGGCCCGGTCAGGGCTTCCAGTTTAGCCTTGATGTCGTCAATGTCCCCGCCTTTGAGTGCTTCTTTGAGGGCATCGGCAGCCTTCTGCAGCTTTTCAATAGCCGCGGCGTCGGCCTTATCCCTGAATTCCTTGATCGTCTTTTCAGCCTGGTAAATCATGCTGTCAGCCTGGTTGCGGGTATCGATCTCTTCCTTGCGCTTAGCATCCTCCGCAGCATGCTTTTCTGCCTCTTTGACCATATTATTGATTTCCTGGTCATCGAGTTTTGTAGAAGCCGTGATGGTCATACTCTGCTCCTTGCCGGTGCCCATATCCTTGGCCGAGACATTGACGATACCGTTAACATCGATATCGAATTTGACCTCGATTTGTGGCACTCCCCTGGGAGCAGGTGGCACACCGGTCAGGGTAAACCTGCCCAGCGTCTTATTGTCCCCAGCCATTGAGCGCTCACCCTGCAGTACGTGGATTTCAACGGTGGTCTGGCCGTCCGAGGCGGTGGAAAAGATCTGGCTTTTTGAGGTGGGTATTGTAGTGTTCCGATCGATCAACCTGGTAGACACACCGCCCAGGGTCTCAATACCCAGGGATAGCGGGGTTACATCAAGCAGTACCACATCTTTGACCTCACCAGACAGAACCCCGGCCTGAATCGCCGCACCAACGGCAACACACTCGTCCGGGTTGATTCCCTTGTGCGCTTCCTTGCCCAGGAACTTGTGGATGGCTTCCTGCACGGCGGGTATCCTGGTTGAGCCGCCCACCAGCAAGATTTTGTGGATGTCCTTGGGCTGTAGCCCGGAATCGGAAAGCGCCTGGCGGGTCGGCCCCATAGTCTTTTCGACCAAATCAGCTGTCATTTCCTCAAACTTAGCCCTGGAGAGGGTGATATCAAGGTGCTTTGGCCCACCGGCGTCCGCAGAAATAAACGGCAGGTTAATATTGCTGGTGGCCACACCGGAGAGCTCGATCTTTGCTTTTTCGGCAGATTCCCTGAGGCGCTGCAAGGCCATTTTATCGTTGCGCAGGTCAATCCCTGTATCTTTTTTAAACTCAGTTGCGAGGTAGTCGACTATGCGCTGGTCAAAGTCGTCACCACCCAGGCGGTTGTTGCCGCTGGTGGCTTTAACCTCGAAGACGCCGTCTCCAAGTTCAAGGATGGAAACATCGAAGGTGCCACCCCCCAGGTCAAAAACCAAAACGGTCTGTTCATCTTCCTTATCCAGCCCGTAGGCCAGGGCTGCTGCCGTAGGCTCATTGATAATGCGCAAAACTTCTAAACCGGCTATTTTACCAGCATCCTTGGTGGCCTGGCGCTGAGAATCACTAAAATAGGCCGGCACCGTGATCACTGCCTTATCCACCTGTCCGCCCAGGTAGGCTTCCGCGTCAGCTTTGAGCTTCTGTAACACCATGGCGGAAATTTCCTGGGGCGTGTAATTCTTACCGTCAATATTATCTTTGTGATCGGTGCCCATGTAGCGTTTGATCGAACTGATCGTGCGATCCGGGTTGCTGACAGCCTGCCTTTTGGCTACCTGTCCGACCAGCCTTTCACCTGTTTTTGAAAAACCCACCACCGAAGGAGTGGTCCTGGCACCTTCCGCGTTAGTAATAACAACAGCTTCGCCGCCTTCCATTACGGCAACGCAAGAGTTGGTGGTACCCAGGTCAATTCCTATAACCTTAGACATTGTATTCTACCTCCTAAAATCTGTTTCCAATTTATTATAAAGCTACGGCAACCTTAACCATGGACGGCCGGATTACTTTATCTCTCAGGCAATAACCCCGGCGTAATTCTTCCACAACTGTATTGGCAGGGTGCCGGCCGGACCCATCCTGGGCCACGGCTTCGTGCTTGGCAGGGTCAAAAGGCTCATCCACAGCCTGAATAGGGGCGACCCCTTCGGCTGCCAGCACATCCAGCAGCTGCCTGTAAATCATCTGCACCCCTGCTTTGAATCCCTCATTCGCATCACCCTCTGCCGCCAGAGCCAAATCAAAGTTGTCAAGCACTGGTAGGAGGGCAACAACTAACTGCTCAGAGGCATACTTATAGAATTCATCCTTTTCTTGCCTGGTGCGACGTCGAAAATTTTCAAAGTCAGCCTGCAACCGCAGCAAGCGGTCATAACTATTCTCCGCCCGCTTCGTCTGCTCGTCTAAGAGCTTTTGCAGCTCAGCCGGGTCATTTTGCAGCACGGAAATGTTTTCTACTTCCAATTCATCCGGTTCTATAGCCTCCCCAGAAATATCCGTCGCCTCTTTCAATTTATCATTTTCCACTAAAGTTCACCTCTCAATCCAGCCATGCTGGTATCTATATTCTTCATGCCCTTTTCTTCCCTTTTCTTGATAATCGTATCAATTCTTAGGATAGCCTCAGCCACCTCACCGGCAGCCTTGAGCGCATATATTTTCACCTCGGCCGGGTCGACAACACCCAGTTCCAGCATGTCAGCTACCAGCCCGCTGTCACAGTCGACGGCCAGAGAATTTTTCCCTTCTTCAACCTGAGCGGCAATCACGTCCCCCAACTTTTCCAATGGATTGAAACCAGCATTGGCAACAATCTGGGACATAGGCCGTTTGAGAGCCTCCACCATGCAGTCCACGCCATACGCAGCCATGCCACGGATACCTTCCCGCATCTTTTCCACTTCACGTGCCACCGCCAGTTCCAACGAGCCTCCGCCTGGCACCACACCGCCCCTTACCGCTGATTGCACGGAGGCAGCTGCGTCTTTGGCGATGCGTTCACGCTCACCAACCACCTCGGAAGTAGCAGCGCCAACCAGTACAGTAGCCATCGGCTTGCCGCCACCCTCCAGGACCCAGACCTGTTCAAGCTTTTCGTCGTTTTGAGCCCTGCCGGCGGAACCAAGGTATTTCTGAAGTTCCTCTGCGGCCCTTTTCAGCCCGGTCCGCTTGATCATCCTGGCCCCCGTGTGTTCGGCGGCCTTACGTAGTTCCTTGTTGGCCACCCGTTGAACCACCATTACACCCGCATCCGTTAAAATCTCTTCAGCTGCATCGTGCACACCACGGTCGACCAGCACCAGTCCTACTCCCAGGCCAACAATTTTCTGAACATTTTCCTTGAATTCGGACTGCAGCTGCAGGTAGCGCGCAAACCCGGATTCGGTCCCGAGAGCTTCGTCGTCAATTTCCTCGGGTTCCAGAGCGTCGTCGATAATTAAGACCTTGACCTGCTCAAGTTCCCTGGGCATCTGGCGGGTCATGCGCTCCTTATTAATAATCACGCCCATGAAAACCTGGTTTAAAGCACCCTCCTCGGCGACGATAGCATCTGAAAACTTGAAAGAACCTTCCTTGAGTTTCTCTTCCCCAATCAACACCGCGGCCTGCTTCACAAGGTCAGCAATATCCTCATGGCCGCGGCCCGAGACCAGCGCCACCTGTCGCACGAACGGGTCCTGCAACCCGTTGACCTGACAAGCTTGACTCCTCATCGCTGCCAATGCCTTCTGTAAACCCACGCGCATACCCTCGATGACTCGCGCTACCGGAACTCCCTTTATTACCTGCTCCACTCCGAAGCCGACCAGGGCGCCGGCCATTACCGTAGCCGTGGTCGTCCCGTCACCGACTTCCTCCTGCTGTGCTTTGGCTATGTTGATGAGCATTCTGGCAGCAGGATGGTTGGCCTCCATCATGGTCAGAATGGTGACCCCGTCGTTGGTAATCACGACCTCGCCGAATTTATCGACCAGCATCGTGTCCAGTCCTTTGGGACCAAGGGTACCCTCGACCGCGCTGGTTATAGCCCGGATGGCGTTGGAGTTGGTCATCAAGGCGGCCAGCCTTTCGTCCACCTCGGCCCCCTGGGTCGCTTCCCTTTTCAAGCTCAAATACGGTACCCCCTCACTTTCCAAGGCCTCTCATCATGCGTTCCAGAGCCTGTGAAAGGTTCTTTGTCATAAAATCAACTACACTGATTACCTTGGCGTATTCCATCCTGGTAGGCCCCAGCACCCCCATGGATCCTATCCTCTGGCCCTTAAGCGAGTAAGCTGCCGTGACCATGCTACACTCCTTGATTCCCTGGTTCTTAATCTCACCACCAATGCGCACAGTAATGCCCAGATCCATCTCCTCACCGGCCATGAGTCCACAAAGGAGTTTTTCTTGTTCTAAAATGCTAAGCAGGGTCTTTACCTTTTCCACGTTGTGGAATTCTGGTTGGTTTAACATATTAAATACCCCACCCAGGTAAATTTTATCCTCGGATTTCTTGGTCAGGCTCTCCTCCAGCAACTCCATCGCAAGGTCGAGGATATGTTTATGCCTGGCCAGTTCAGAATAAATTTCCTTCATTAAGGTGTGCTTAATATTTTCATTGGTTAACCCACGCAGCTTGGCGTTTAAGACGCTCGAGATGGTTTCCATATCTTCAGCGCTGATGCTTTCGGGTATCTCAATCAACCTGTGGTGCAGGGTTCCGTTGTCCATTACCACCACTACCATGGCCTGTGTTGGATTCATCGAAACAAGCTGGATGTGCTTAAAACTGCTGGTACCGATACTCGGGGTAAGTACCATGGCGGTATAATGGGTGAGTTGTGAGAGAAGTTGGCCTGTTTTATGTATGACCTGGCCGATGTCCTTCACCTTGATGTCAAATTCACTGCGAATAAGGGTTTCCTCTGCCGGTGATAGGTCGTGCTTTTTCATTAGATAGTCCACGTAGTAGCGATAACCTTGCTCGGATGGTACCCGCCCGGCAGAAGTGTGGGGTTGTTCAATATAACCTTGCTCTTCCAAATCTGCCATTTCGTTGCGAATGGTAGCAGGGCTGACACCAAGCCTGAACTTTTTAGCTATCGTGCGGGAACCAACGGGTTCAGCGGTAGCAATATAATCGTGAACGATGGCCAGAAGCACCTTTTGCTTGCGGTCATCCATTTTCATGCCGTACCACCCCCCCTATTTTTGTTAGCACTCTAACCTGCTGAGTGCTAAAAACCCGCTAAATAAAAAATAGCACCAACTCTATCTATTTGTCAAGGAAATATAGCGTAAAAGCATTTAATAAATTGATATAAAAGAAATCACACGAATTCCAAGAAGACCCGGTTAGCCAGGGGGAGTCCTCTTTCAGTCAGCCGTAAGCACCGCCCCTCAATCTCGACAAGACCATCCTTTATGAGCTTATTTATTTGAGAGCTATATAAATCTTCCGCTCTCCGGCCAAAACGCCGCTGAAATGCTGCCAGGTCAACCCCTTGCAATAGCCTCAGGCCCAGGAATATGGTCTCCGATATTTCTGTTTCCACTGCTATGGTTTCCCTATCTGCTATCGGAAATTCTCCCTGCCAAAGCCTTGACCTGTACCTTTCCAGCTCACGCTCGTTGGCAAAGCGCTCTCCCCGGAGACTGGAGTGAGCAGCCGGACCCAGGCCCAGGTATGTCTGGTTTAACCAGTAAACCAGGTTGTGCTTACATGTCCGTCCTGGCCTGGCAAAATTGGAGATTTCGTAGTGGTGATAACCACCCTCCTTTAGAGAGCTTATGGCGGTATGGTACATGGATAGTTCCAGTTCTTCCGGACAGGCCTTCATTTCCCCCCGAACAACTGACTGCTCCAGAGGAGTGCCCTCCTCCAGCTGCAAGCCGTATGCCGCAATATGCTCGGGTTCAAAAGACACTGTCCGGTCGAGTGTTTCCTGCCAAACCGCGAGGGACTGGTCCGGTAGACCGTAAATCAGGTCGATATTAATATTGTCAAAACCGGCCTGTCTGGCTAAGCATATCGCGTCAGCCGCCTGCGCAGCGTTGTGGACACGGCCAAGCATTTTCAGCAGCCCGTCCGCCAGAGACTGCACCCCGACGCTCAGGCGGTTAATCCCCGTCCGCCTTAATTCGTAAAGCCCGCCGGCATCTATGGTACCAGGGTTGACCTCAACCGTAATCTCACACTCTGGCGTCAGGCGAAAAAACGAACTTATACACTCAATAATCTTATTCAGATCTCCCACAGGCAAACAGGTCGGGGTGCCCCCCCCGATAAAAAGGCTGGCTATTTCTTTCTCACCTGCGTCCAGAAAAGTCCCGTATAGCTGGATTTCCCTGATCAGAGCAGCCAGGTAGTCTTTTGCGGCTGCTCGCCTGTAGGGGTAAGAGGTGAAATCGCAGTAGCGGCACTTTTTAAGGCAAAATGGGACGTGAATATACAGACCTAGTGCCATGCTCCACCCTCCCGAAAGCCCTGCAACTGCTATGCAGTGCTAGTGCGATTGAAAAACGCATCTACATCATTCTCTGCTTAGCTTTTTTGTATCTTAATCCCCTACGCTCAGGACCGCCATAAAGGCTTCCTGCGGGATTTCCACGCTACCCACCTGCTTCATCCGCTTTTTGCCTTCTTTTTGCTTTTCCAGCAACTTGCGCTTGCGGCTAATATCACCACCATAACACTTAGCCAGAACGTCCTTTCGGACCGCTTTTACGGTCTCTCTGGCAATGATCTTAGCACCAATGGAGGCCTGAATCGGTATTTCAAAGAGCTGGCGGGGGATTAGGCCCCGCAGCTTTTCAACAAAGCCGCGCCCCCGGTGGTAAGCCTTGTCCCGGTGCACAATAATGGAAAGAGCGTCCAGGATCTCCCCGGCGATCATGATGTCAAGCCGGACCAGCTCGGACTGCTTGTAGCCAGCCAACTCGTAGTCAAGGGAGGCGTACCCCCTGGAGCGAGACTTCAGCTGATCAAAAAAATCGTAGATAATTTCGCTGAGCGGCAAATCGTAAGTCAGCATTACCCGGCTGATACTGATATACTCCATGTTGACAAAGATCCCGCGTCGCTCCTGGCAAAGCTCCATCACCGAGCCGACGTAATCTTTGGGTACCATAATGATGGCCTTGACAAATGGTTCTTCAATAAAGTCAATATTGCCAATTGGCGGGAGCTTGCTCGGGTTATCTATTTCGAACACGGTATTAGCCGTGGTTGTCACCCGGTATACGACGTTGGGTGCCGTTGTAATCAGACTTAAGTTATACTCTCGCTCAAGCCGCTCCTGTATAATTTCCATGTGCAGCAAACCTAGAAAACCACAGCGAAAGCCAAAGCCAAGGGCCTCCGAGGTTTCGGGCTCATAAATTAGAGAGGCATCGTTTAGCCTAAGTTTTTCAAGGGCATCCCTCAGGTTTTCATACTCAACAGTATCAACTGGATAGAGTCCGCAGTAGACCATCGGTGTTACCTTGCGGTAGCCTGGCAGAGATACAGAGGCCGGTCGTTTGCCATCGGTCACGGTGTCTCCCACATGACAATCTTTAACATTTTTAATGCTCGCAGCGATATAACCGACCTCACCCGTACGCAACTCCTCAACGGAGGTAGGTGAAGGCCGAAAGATGCCGACCTCGTTGACTTCAAATTCCTTGCCCGTGGCTATCATCTTAACCTGCATCCCGTTGGTAACTGTTCCGTCAACCACCCTCACATAAGCTATAATGCCTTTATAAGGGTCATAGTGCGAATCAAAGATAAGCGCCCGCAAGGGTGCCTGCTCCTGGCCACCGGGCGCCGGAATCTTGGTCACAATCTGTTCCAGGATCTCTTCAACCCCGATCCCACTTTTGGCCGAAGCCATTACAGCCTCCGAGGTATCCAGGCCGATGATGTCCTCAATCTCCTGTTTTACCCTATCCGGATCGGCGCTAGGCAGATCGATTTTATTGATTACCGTTATTATTTCGAGGTTGTGCTCAAGAGCCAGGTAGACGTTGGCCAAAGTCTGTGCTTCTATGCCCTGAGCGGCGTCCACCACCAGCAGCGCTCCCTCGCAAGCGGCCAGGCTGCGTGATACCTCGTAGGAAAAATCAACATGGCCGGGAGTATCAATCAGGTTCAGTTGGTATTCGCGTCCGTCCCCGGCCTGGTATTTAAGGCGTACAGCCTGCATTTTGATTGTAATACCACGCTCGCGTTCCAGGTCCATCTGGTCCAGCACCTGTTCGGTCATTTCACGGCCACTCAGGGCACCGGTATACTCCAGCAGCCTGTCCGCGAGGGTAGATTTACCATGGTCGATATGGGCAATGATACAAAAGTTTCGGATTTTATCTTTTTCCCACTCCATTTTGGGGTGTTCCTCCTTGCTTCCTAAAACAACTATATAATTATAACACCCCAATACAAGCGTATCAATTCCTAACGCCCATAGCCACTGTCTCTTTGCAACCGCTCCTTCACTGGAAACAGCACGTCTGTCTCAAAAGTGGTCAGAAGCTGTTCAAGTTTTTCTTCCAGGGGCAAGGCTTTAAACCTGGCGTCCCGCACCTGCATGGCTGCCTTGCCTCCTCTCTCCAGAGCTTGGTATGCTTTCTCCGTAAGCATTTGGTGGCTTTGTACCCCCCAACTGTTTAATACCTCAAGGTTCGGCATTGTCAGTTGAGCTTTCCCTCCCAGGAATTCAATCTGACAAACCCCCTTTTCACCCGTATTAATGCTAAAAGCAGTAATACAGGAAGGGTAAACCATCAGGTTAAACTGACTCAGAACAACAATAAAGCCAAGCAGCACAGCAATCATACTTACTGCTGTACATGTCAGATATTTAAACCCATTCACAACTTTGCTCCCCGCGATAGTGTTCCTTTAATTTTTGGTACTTATTTCTTCCTTTATATTATGGGTAAAAAAAGCCTGTAGCTATACCTCGCGGTCGCAAGACATAGGACGTAGGTATGTAATGTATTCCTTTAGGCCATACCACGCACTTTTTCGAAAAAACCACCACAATTAACAATATTCTGAGGATGGGTCGCCGACTCGGCACATAAAAACTTAGCAATGTGGGTACGAATTAATTCGCACCCACATTTTTTGGTATATTGCTTTCGTATGCTGAGCACCTATTTTCAGGGTTGACTTCCTGTTTGTTGCCCCAGAATCCCGGCCAAGGCGGAGGCCAAAAGTCTAATGGAGCGGACCGCTTCTTCAGTCGAGTTTTTGGTTGTTCCCACTTCCACCAGTAGGGCATGGGGATGTAGGGATTGGTTATAGATGCCGTCATACACCCTGATTCCCAGCGAGAGCCCCGGGTACATACCATTAATCTCGTTGGAGAGCTCCTGGGCAAAGGCGTGGTTTTGCTGCCAGTTGGGAAAGGGCCGCCGCGCGTCCGAGCCAACAATAAAAAGCAGGGGGGCTACGTTCTGCCCGTTAATTTTGATTATACTTTGTTCCCTGGTTTTGTTGGCGTCACGGTGTATGTCCAGGACTACCGTGGTTTTTGGGTTGGCCGCCAACAGTTCCCGTGCCGTTTTTTCCGCTTCCAGATAGGATAAGTTGTAGTCAGCATCGTTGATTCGCTCCGACCTGACTGTTTTAATCCCGTACTTGCTTTCCAACTCCTCCTGGAGCGCAGCTGCTACCGTCACTACACCACCCTTTCGGCCATCAAGCCGATCCACCCCGTCGGTTAAGCTGTAAGTTTCACCGGTATGCGTGTTGTAAATAGCTACCAGACAATCCTCAGACAGGACAGCAGCGGGCTCAAGCGGCTGGACTGGGAGGGCTGTGACCTTTTCGGCAGGAATTTCAAGGCGCGCCAGGAACTGTATTTCTGAATGCAGGACACCGGCCGGGTTACTCAGGTTGACCCTGGAGACAGCCCCCACCCCGTCCAAAATGATTTGCCAGGCCGTAAGCTCTCCAATGTCACCCTCAAAATCGATTCTATTGAGGACCGGCATCCCCATTTTCATAATTTTCATGGCATCCCATTGATAGAGCTCCTCCGTCCACTTCGAAGCTGTGTTGAAAGCTTGGAAGAATGCGGGACAGGCAGGCAGTTGGGGAAATACCTTTATAAAGAAGAACAAAATTAAAAAAACCGTGACGACAGCAATAAACTGGCGCCTGGCAGCTAAAAACATACCCCTCTGCCGGCAGGCGGGAGCTGGGTACAACAAAAACCCCTCCTTCCGGGCTTGTTCATAAAATCTTTATGCCCGGCAGGAAGGGTTTATGAGGGATTTCCGTCAACGCAGGACGGTTGGCACGAAAGCATCAACGAGTCCGATAACGAATGCCGATATCAGTGCTCCTATGAGCGATACACTGAGCAGGCTGGGAATTATGAACTGGGCCAGGTAAATCACCACTGCAGCGGCAATGAACCCAACCAAGCCCCTGCTCTGCGGTGATACGCGATCACCCAGCAGAGCTTCCGCAACGTACCCCAGCACGGCTATCACAAGGGCGGCAATAAGCGCACCTACCAAACCGCCCCTCAAAACGAAGCCTGGTGAAAGCCAGCTGACAACTATAAGAACGAGTGCTGATACTACAAAACGGATAATCAGTCCTAGCCATTGCATAAGTATCACCTCCTGTCTTTTGAATTAGAAATAGCTTTGACCAAAAAAGGTAAGTATATACTGCTGGCCCTTGCAATTTTTATTTGCGCATGGTAAAATTGTTGCCGTTGGGAGGTGAGAATAATATGCCGAACATAAAATCAGCAGTCAAACGGGTCGAGCTCACCCGCTTACGGACATTACGCAACGCCAGGATTAAATCGGCCCTGAAAACCACCATTAGGAGATTTGAAGAGGCCCTGAAAACGGCCGACCGCGAGGATGCCAGTCTCAAGCTGCGCAATGCGGTGCGGGTACTGGATAAGGCCGTGACCAAAGGCATTTTACATAAAAATGCAGCGTCCCGGAAGAAATCCCGCCTGACCAGGCGTTTCAACAAAACAGCGGGTTAAAACACCAAAACCACCCGAAAGATATGGGGTGGTTTTTTGTTTCATGGTGTTTTTTAAATATGCATTAGTAATGTCATGTAGTGCTGACTATGACCGGTTAATCGAAGTACCGCTTAGGCAGGAGCACATGCTCCAGAAGCATACATAAAAGCATCCCGGCAATGAAGCCGTTGCCTAAAATGTAGCGGGCCAGAGCCGGCGCCCCCATGAAAGCCCCTGTGGGGAGAAACATTAAGCCGGTTCCAAAGAGCAGCGGTAATCCAACCACAAAATAATCTCTGGACGTTAGTTTCATCCTAGCATAGTCTTTCAAACCAAAGCCAAGCATCTGGCAGAAGGAAGCCAGCAAAGCGGAATAACCTACCGGCTCCGGAATCGAGGCTAGAAAAACACCGACCGGCGGCAGAAGGCCCATGACCAGCAAAGCAGCAGCAAATATGATAAAAGGAAGGCGCGAGGCCACTTTAGTCAGACTGACCATCCCCGCTCCCGCTGAGTAGGGCACGAACCCAACTGTTGACCCCAGCCCGGACAGGATATCGGCAAAGCCGGTCAGGGCAACCCCACGGTCATAACTGCGTTTAGGCAGCTCAGTCTCCAGCACTCGCTCCATAGCCAGGATGCTGGCCACCAGATTGGAAAGGACCAGGAGTCCAGTCAAAAGACAGGTCAAAACGATACCCAAGTCAAAAGTGGGACGTCCCCAGGCAAAGATCTGCGGAATAGCTACTATAGACCCATATCCCCATGTAACCCCGTGGCTAACTCCGGCCAGCGCTGCCAAAATCCAACCTCCGGCGATACCGGCCAGGATGGCGATGCTGCCGAGAAAGCCCTTTGCTTTCAGGCTAAATCCAACAACAATGACCACCACAACAAACGAGATGATACTAGACTTTAAATCTACCTGGCCGTGGCTTGTGGTAATACCCAACATGCCCCTGACGAAAGTGCCGCTAAGCTGCAACCCAAGTAAAACCAGCACTGACCCGGTCACGGCAGGGGTAAAAAGCTTCAAGGTCCGGCCGATCAGCCCACTAAGGCCAAGTACCACCAGGACCAGACCTGTTACTATGACGCCAAATTCCAGATCGGTACGCAGGCTCTCCATAGGTTTACCCAGACCCGGGGCCATAGCGGCGAGGGTGATAAAAATACCCCACCACATCCCAGATGGACCTTCAATGATAGGCAACCTGTGACCAATAGAGACCTGGAGGAAAGAAGCCAGTGCCTGCAAAAAAAACGTTCGCTGCGCCAGTGAGGCAATGCCGGCCTGATCCAATCCGAGGGCATTGCCGACCACAACCGGCACCACGGCTGAATTGGCCAGAGTAAAGATGAGCCACTGCGCGGCATAGGCCAGGGTACGGTCCAGCGGTGGCCGTTCATCCAGACCGTACAAAAGGTTTTCGCTCCGCTGCGATACGCTGTCTGCCATTATCAACTATCTCCTAAAGAACCCTAAAAATGCGGGTACTAATTCGCACACGAACTCAAAGGAATGCATAAGAAACCCCTTAAACCGCTTCGCAGTTTTGAGCGATTAAAATCGCCAAATTTTAAATTGCCTTAAGAAATAACCGACCTTACCCTGGCACAGAGTGTGAGCAGGAACGTCTCTATGGCCGGGTAAAATTCCATTTTTCCAGTCTTCACCCCCACGTCCAGCTCTGAAAGTGCCGCAAGGGCGCCGATTAAGAGGGGCTTGCTGAAATTTCTGCTCTGAGCCGTCGCCTTCTGGGCCACAAAGGGGTGAATTTTAAGTCGCTCGCCTATCTCCCGTGCCGGGCAGCCCCTTTCGGTCAAATCACGTACCATTAAAAGAATGCGAAACTGCCGGGCAATCATTGAAAGTATCTTAAGCGGAGGCTCCTTTGCCGCCAGCATATCCTTGATACCGGTCAGAGCTTCCCGGTATCGTTTGCTTCCTACCGCATCCATCACCGCAAAGATATTTTCCTCAAGCCTGGGCCGGCACAACAGGCGGACCTCCTCTATTGTGATAAGTTCCCGCCCGGCTGTGTAATTAATCAATTTTTCAATTTCCAAAGAAAGAGCCTGCAAGGATGGGCCTGCTGCATCCAGCAAGGCGTTAGCCGCCCCCGGTGCAAACCGCCTGCTCTCCTGTCCTGCCCTCTTGGCCACCCAACGGCTCAAGTCCCCTGGGCTGAGATAGATAAATTCCAATTCGCGGCCGTTTTTTTTGATGGCCTGAAAGAGCCGTTTTCTTTTATCAACATTCTCCCCGGTGCTGAAGACCAGGCAGGTTGAAGGAGATGGAGCTTTTATATACTCCAGCAGCGCTGCTTCCCGGCGAGAGGGCTTGGGTTCCTCTCTCTCGCCGGCTTTCCCCCCCCGCTTGCCCGACTTGAAGAAGGAGGGGTTTTTGACCACCACCAGCCTCTTGGCAGCAAAAAAAGGGAGTGTTTCAGCCCGGGCTGCAACCTCCACTGGGTCCGTAGTCTCTCCCTCAATCACGTCGACATCCAGGTCGAGGTCGGCCTGCCCACCCTGTTCGAAATATTCTTTCAAACGTACCAGGGCAAGGTCGCGAAGATAGGTTTCCTCACCGTAAAACAGGTAAACAGGCGCAACAACCCCCCGTTTCAGGCTGGCGTCAAACTCCATAAACGGGTTCACCATGCCCCTAGACATGCAGCCTGGCTTCTACTGATGCAACCTTTCCGAGCATGGTCAGCTTTTTATCCCTCCGGTCATCTATGCGCACGGTTGTTACGACCCTCACTGCGCCATTTAGAAAGGGCTGTTCGTGCATTTTCCGGATCAGTTCCAAAACGAGTCCCAGTTCACCCTCAATGATGGTGGACATGGGCGTCAGTTGGTAATAAACCCCTTCCGCCTCCTGCAGCACCCTCACACATCCCGCCACGAACTCGCTCAGGCCGGCAGAAGGTGTGCCGACTGGCACTACAGTAACATCAACAACTGCCACTGCCACCACCCCCAATATTTTCTTCCATTATATTAAATATACACGGGTCTTACAACCAGCCTGGAATTGCCGGTTTAAGAAAAGCGTTTAATTACCGTTATCAACACACGCAAACGCTTTAACCTGCCTGTTAAGGAATTAGACCCGAAAGACAAGTTAATAATCCTAATAGATTCAAAACGCATAGTTGCTTAATGAAAACCTTCAGACCTTAAACACTGAGAAAAATCACCAGTATAAGCTTTCACTTAGTGTTGGCAAAGAATATAACACCCGGAAAAGCCCTGCACCCTTAATGAGTTACTAATCCGGGCCGACCGGTCGATGTATAAACAAAAGAGGCGCAGGTAGCTTTACTTCAAGGCTTCCACCTGGTCCAGCAGAGTGGCAAATAAATCAAGACCCTCCTGTACCGGAAGAGGTGTTGAGAGATCTACTCCGGCAGCTTTTAACAGATCGAGCGGGTAGTCCGAGCCACCGCTCTTTAAAAAGTCAAGGTAACGCGCCACTGCGGGTTCACCTTCCGTTAGGATTTGGCGGCTAAGGGCAACCGCCGCTGAAAATCCGGTAGCGTACTTATAAACGTAAAAGGCTTCATAAAAGTGGGGAATACGCGCCCATTCCAAATCGATGTTGCGGTCGACAACTATCCCAGGCCCGTAATAGTCAAGGTTAAGCTGGTGATAGATCTCACCCAGCAGGTCAGGCGTAAGGGCTTCTCCCGCCTCTATCTTGAAGTGAATGATTTTCTCGAACTCGGCAAACATAGTCTGCCGGAAGACCGTCCCGCGGAACTGCTCCAGGTAGTGGTTGAGCAAATAGAGCTTCTTATCCGGTTCTGTCACGGTCTTGAGCAGGTAGTCCATAAGCAGGCACTCGTTGACAGTGGAAGCGACCTCTGCTGTAAATATTTTATAATGGGCGTAGATGTATGGTTGTTCCTTAAAGGCATAATAAGAATGCATGGCGTGACCCATTTCGTGAGCCAGGGTAAAGAGATTATTTAGGTTATTCTGGTAGTTCATCAAGATATACGGATGAGTTCCGTAAGGACCCCAGGAATACGCGCCACTTGACTTGCCCTTGTTTTCGTAGATATCCACCCAGCCGGTTGCAAGCCCACGCGCCAGGACTTCCCCGTAGGAGTTTCCCAGGGGCGCCAGCGCCTTTTTGATAATTTCCACGGATTCAGTATAGGGAATGTCCCATTCCACCTCCCCGGCTAGAGGGACGTACAGATCATACATGTGCAGTTCATCCAGACCCAACATCCTTCGCCGCAGGTCAACGTAGCGCTGCATGGCACCGTTATTGCGCCGTACGGTTTCGATGAGTTCATCATAAACCTCTGGATTGATATTATCTTCAAACAGGGACGCCTGCAAAGCTGATGGATATTTGCGAACGCGGGCATAAAAAATGTCACGCCTAACACTCGAGCTGATCGTGGCAGCCAACGTATTCTTAAGCCTCTGGTAAGAACCGTACATAGAGGTAAAAGCATCGCGGCGTACCCGCCTATCCCTGCTTTCCATGAGATGCGTATAGCGGCCGTGCGTGACCTCTACCCGCACGCCCCTCTCATCCTCAATGGGTTCAAAGGTGATATCCGCATTATTGACCATTTTAAATATGTTTGACGGAGCCTCCGTCACCTCTCCCGCCTGTGCTATGATTCTCTCCTCGGCGGGAGAAAGAGTGTGGTCTTTCGATCGCATGATTTCTTCAAAAGCAAATTCATACAGGTCCAGTCCACGTTCCACCTGCCGAAAACCAGCCAGAGTTTCTTCCGGCAAGGCCAGAATTTCAGGCAGGATGAAAGACACCGACGTCTGCGCCTCGGTGCTGAGGCTGTCAGCCCGGTCGGTCAGGGCCTGGTAGATGGAGTTGGTATTGTCCTCATCCCGCCTCATACGAGCATAGGCATAGATCTTTTCGTTAAGCTGCTGAAGACGTTCCTCAGCCCGTAAGGTTTCCAGTAAAACCTTAGCCGACTCACCCAGACGGCCCCTGAAAGCATGGATCTCCTTGGCCATTATCCGTACCTTTTGGAAATCACGTTCCCATGCTGCGTCTGAAGCATAAATATCTTCCAAGCGCCATTTATGCTGGTCCGGGATTTCTTCCCGGGTGGGGAGTTTTATAACCATCGGTAACCCTCCTGTTTCAAGTTGAATATTCAATGCAATATGAGTAATTTCCATCCTTTACTAGTACAAACCCAATCTCTTCAAGGTGTATGAATTTGTACCCGCTGGGGAATCTATTTTTGAGGTGATAAAAGTGGAACAATGGCCTTGCTTTAACTGCCGGCACTATGATACCTTTGACAGCCACGAGGAAGATGCTCTAGCCTGCAAACTGGACCGCGCTGTAACCCACATGAACTGCGATTTCCAGGAACCTATGTCCCTGGATTCCTGACCATTCTCTCACTTAGTCGCGGCAGGGTCATGCAACCCAACGGTGCCTCCCTGCCGCCTTGGCCGCAGTATGGTATCCGCCTCAATAAAAATGCTTACAGCTACCTGTAATTTTTACTCTTCTAATGGCATTAATTATCATTATTATAAATTCAACAGGGTTAGCTGTATTTTCTTTGCCACATCATCATCATCTGCATATAATACAAACCGGGATCAAAGTCATCTTCTACCGGATTGCTCCATCGGGAATTGGTTGTTGGAAAACCAGCTAACCCCTTACGATCATATTGTGCCCGTTTATCATAGTCCACAAGCACCTCGTAAGCTGCATTAATTTTTTTCATTTTCTCTTCAGCTTGCATATCATCCTTATTAACATCAGGATGATATTTTCGAGCTAACGCACGATAAGCCCTGTTAATTTGTTTGCGTGTGGCCTTGCGGGATATCCCCAAGATAGAATAATAGTCCTCCATTGTGAAAACCCCTTTGTTGAGATAAGCTACCGTCATCGTGACTTCTTTTAATAGCAATTAGTGATAATTTTCGCTATCACTGCTCGATGCGCCATTTTTCCTTGGAAAACTTGGCCATGCTTGCGATCGACGGTCGAGGGCGCCTTCCTGGATGTCCTCGATGCGACCTAAGTTTAATAGGACCTTCTGGCGCACATTATCGTTTTCCCGCACAGACTCTACGATTTGTATGTAGGTCCTTTTAGAACCATCTTTATTGTTAAAAATCTTCGTTCTGGCATACATGGCATGTATATTATATCATGTATACGTCTATATGTTTAGTATGTTTAATAAGTAATGGCACTACTTTTGGAATTCCTCCAAAAGTAGTGCCATTACTTTAGTATTTATCGGGATTAGCGGTGCAAACTTGCCTTTGGTGTTGGACTATCTCACCAGAGTCCCGGGGATATTATAAGTTACTTCATACTTTCAAAAATCCTCTCTCTGATTCCAGACAAACTATCTTCTCTTAATAGCTGGCCGTCTTTAAATACAGGTTCCAATAAATCAACAGACTCATATTCCTTTTGTTGTTCTCTACTAAGATCATCTATGAAATTTATCTTTCCATTATCATCTTTGGTTACAACGACCAATCCTTTTTGAGATTTTTTATATCTGTCCTTATCTGTAATAGGATCTTTGTAAATTTTACGTTCCTCACCGCCTACCACCGCATACGTCGACTTCAGTGAAAATCCAAAATCGTCTCTTGTTTTACGTTGATAGGTGAAGGAACCAATGCCGAAGACCATGTTCGTAGAAGCAAAGCCTTTATCAGCTAACTGCTGCAAGATATCCCGGCAACTATCAATAGTGATTGCCTCGCCATAAATGCAGCCAATATGGGTATCCAGGTGTTTGAAGCCCTTATCGGTAGTGAAACCACCAAAGGTATCCCAGAGGATTTCCACAACACCCTTGCGTTCATTCTCAGTCTCTCCGTCGGGATCTCCGCACATAATCTTAATCGGGTCACCTGAATCAGGCCTGATAACCACCCGGCCCTCCCTGGCCATGATGATGTCTTTCAGTGGCTTAACAACATTATCCAGAACATTCCACAGATCCCAGGTATCAGACACAATGGAAAGGAACCCGGTCGGGTAAACCTCGGTCATTAAGTACTTATAGCTTTCATATTCATTCCTGCCAAAGACCTCCATAACACTGTGTTCCGTTGCGGGGATAGCAGTTCCGACAAGTTCTTTTTCAATATCGGCGTTATAGTATCTTTCCAGGTACAAAACTGCTGGAGGAGAATCTGTACCGGTAAACGACAGTAGGTGTCCTGCGCCGCTTAACTGGGCTGCAGACAGTGAAGCTAAACCACGCATCGAAAAATCATGTCCGCAGAACTGCACGAAGTCCTTGGCGCCGCCGGTCATATCACAAAACTGATCCATGATTTTCCGATATTCAAGAGCGAGAGTCGCTGACGTTGATGATATCCACAATTGACAGGACAACAATGTTTCAAGGTAATTTGTTACCCAGAAAAATTCCGGTAAAGTATTCTCAATTGTAAACATAGGAACCCTAATTGGCACTAAAGTTCCTTCTTTAACAGCCTTGATTAAAACAGGAACATACCCTAGATCATGCAATTTTTCAATGTGCTGCGTTTCCGGGTTTTCACGTCCAAGAGTATATTTGATAAATCTCCTGTATTCATCAACAACATCTTTTTTAGGTCTGGAAAAGAAATATTCATTAAAGTAGTCAATAAGAAATTCTTTAACAAATCCCTGATAGCCAAATGCTACAACCTTATCAACTCCAGCAATTCTAGATGCTCTCGGAGTCCAGGTTGAATATACTACTTCAGTTTCTTTTGGATATTGTTCTCTATGCGTAATTTTATAAAAATCGCATAGCAATGAGGCTGGATAAATATAATCTTTACTACTCAAAATTGTACATCTCCTCATTTTTTGATTAGTCGATATAAATAATCTTTTCTAAGTCATATACTTTTTTTATCTTTTCTTTATAGCACTTACTCTGACGCGCCAAGTTCTTTCAACTTCTGACAACCCCGCACAAAGGTTCCAACATAACCGC
The DNA here is from genome assembly GCA_028702695.1 of Desulfotomaculaceae bacterium. Taxonomy (GTDB): domain Bacteria; phylum Bacillota; class Desulfotomaculia; order Desulfotomaculales; family Pelotomaculaceae; genus Pelotomaculum_C. The sequence goes on along the minus strand of JAQVOH010000027.1, from coordinate 907 downwards.
ATAAATCGTCAACTATAATAACTATAAAGCCTTCTTCTTGAATATCACCCATTACCTATAGCTGTTATTTTGCCTGTATCAAAATCCCTTGTTTTGTACCCTACTAGCTGCTGCCAACTGTCCTCCTTACTATAGCATTTTGATGCTTCTGCATCTGGAAAGAATTTAACATCTTATTTTTATCAAACCCTACTTCAACCATCACTTTTACAAGTAAATTAATCGTAGGATACAACGATGTACACCTTCTTGTAATGTTGGAGTAACAATATAATGTGAGCATCTTGTGACATTGCGCACAAGCTCTATCTATTAAAATTATAAATGTCATTTTACCCAACTATGGACATATTATACCATAATATATCATTAGCGTTACCTAAAATTTAATCGCGGATTCAAGTCGAGAATTAGCCAATAACTGCAGGTTACTCTGCGCTTACTTCGTAAGTATCTTAATTTTTATTAACACAGCCAAGATTGATTAGGTTGAAAAATATAAGCCGCCCAATCGGGCGAGGAGAAAATATATTTGCATTCCACCCCATGTGGCCATTGGGCTGGAACCTGCCACAGCCCTTCTCAACAGCAGAACAGTGAACTCGTCCAGCTAAAGCTGGACAATGAGACTTCGGTGGGGGAAGCTACCCCACCGAAGCAGAAAAAGGAACTCCCACTTATAGAAGTGGGAGTCTTAGAATTGGATAAATTTCAGTTTTGAAAATGAAAATGAGAAGAGGGTAACTATAGATACCCTCTGTCCCGGCAAAACAAAATTATTTATACTTCCTCAGCTACTAAAACTTTCTATCCTCAGTTACAAATTCAGGCGCCCATTTATAGTATTCCTTCGGATACGCCTTCTTCAGACCTTTGTAATTAGCCTTGACGAGCTGTATACCCTTTT
>JAQVOH010000118.1 GCA_028702695.1 Desulfotomaculaceae bacterium | reverse complement strand
TGTTTGCCTATGAAATACTTTAAGTTCTCTTCTATTGTATCCATAATCACTAATCCTTTCCACGAAATCAATTTATCTTTAACATTACCAGTATTTGTGATTACTATTCATAGTAACTGATTATCCGTATTAAGATGAGTCATATTCTTCCAATCATGGCGAAGTCCCTCTTGATGCCCGGCATGCCCGGTTGCCAGCCGGCCGGGACCCCAAGGCCTGTGGCCTCTTCGAATTGCAACCCCTGTATCACCCGGATGATCTCTTCGACGTTGCGACCTACTTCGCGGGGGTAAAGACAGGCATATTGGTCATAAGCATTACCGCGGTTTTATATTCTGATAAAGGGTAGTTGTTGTTTCTGGATATTTTTAGCTTTAAATGCAGGGTGTGTTATTTATCTGTTGAAGTATAGCGGTGCATGCTTGAAGATAGGGGTAACATTAAATACTATTTTCGGGAGGTGGGTGTAAATGAAAGCCCTTATTTTTGGTGGGACAGGGTTTATCGGGAAAAATTTATGCAGTGAATTGCTAGCTGCCGGCTATAAAGTTTCAATTGTTAGCCGGAACCCTAAAATGGCAGGTTTATCAGAAAGCGGGGTAGAGGTAGTCGCATGGAGTGTCTCTGCGGGTGGGCTACCCGTGGAGTTATTGGATGGTGTAACTTTAATTATCAATTTGGCCGGAGAATCTATTGGAAACCGTCGTTGGACACAGCCTGTAAAAGAGAAGATCTTGGACAGCAGAGTCCAAACCACACAAGCTATTGTAAATGCCATCAAACAGCAACGAGTTATACCCAAAGTATTAATCAACGCTTCGGCTGTTGGGTTTTATGGTCCCCGTGGGGATGCGGAAATAACCGAGAGTACACCGGCGGGGCGTGATTTTTTAGCTAAAGTCTGTCAAGCTTGGGAAGAAGCAGCATTTAAAGCGCAAACTTCAGGAGTTAGGGTAGTTGTTGTAAGAATTGGTGTGGTAATTGGCGACGAAGGAGCGCTGACCCGAATGAAGACTCCTTTTCGCTTTTATATAGGAGGGCCTCTGGGAACAGGCACCCAATGGATGTCTTGGATACATATTAAGGACTTGACCAGGTTGATACGATTTGCGGCAGAAAGTGAAAACATTTATGGCCCGGTAAACGCCACCGCGCCGGAGCCGGTTAGAATGAAAGAATTTTGTACTATAATGGGCCAAGTGATGGGAAAACCCTCATGGTTACCGATCCCTGGTTTTTTGCTTCAAGTTGTTTTGGGGGAAATGTCAGCGATGTTATTAAATAGCCAGCGGGTCTTACCAAATAAGATGCTCAAAGAAGGTTTTTTATTCCGCTTCCCAGCCCTCAAGAATGCTCTTTTGGATATTATTTAGCAGCAAAAAGTATGAGATAGTCTCCGTATCCTTCGCTTTCCAGCTCTTCTTTGGGAATAAAGCGCAGCGAGGCGGAGTTAATGCAATAACGAAGCCCATCGGGACCTGGTCCATCGGGGAAAACGTGCCCCAGGTGAGAATCAGCTGCTTTACTTCGTACCTCGGTACGAGTCATACTATGGCTTTGATCGACCTTTTCTTCAATACCAGCGGAAAGGATTGGTTTTGTGAAGCTGGGCCAGCCGCACTCACTATGAAACTGATCTTTTGAGCTGAACAATGGCTCACCGGAGACAATATCAACATAGATACCTTCACGTTCATTATCCCAATAATCGTTCTGAAAGGGGGGCTCTGTCCCATTCTCCTGGGTAACATGATATTGTAAATCCGTCAGCTTAGCCTTTAAGTGTGACTTGTCTGTTGGCCAATACTTTTTGATAAACGCATCCCTTCCTGAACCTTGACGGTATAACGCATAGCGAAAAGAGTTCTTCTTGTGGAAATCTTGATGATATTCTTCAGCAGGGTAGAAGGTTTTTGCGGGTAGAATTTGTGTCACAATTGGTTTTTGGAAACGTCCGCTTTCATTTAGCGCCTTTAAAGCCGCTTCCGCCTTAATACGTTGTTCCTCGTCATGATAAAAAATTACACTTTGATAGGACTTTCCACGATCATTGAACTGACCGCCTGGATCTGTTGGGTCAATTTGCTGCCAAAAGCTCTCTAAGAGTTTTTCATAGGATATTTGATTTGGGTCAAATGTAATCTGGACGGCTTCATAATGCCCGGTCCCTCCGGAACAGACTTCTTTATAGGTCGGATTTTCAGTATGACCGCCCGTATAGCCCGAGACAACCTTAATAACTCCCTCCATTTTTTCAAAGGGGGCTACCATGCACCAAAAGCATCCACCAGCGAAGGTTGCCATTTCCATTGTGGTCCTCACCTCGTAAGCAATTCGTAAATAATGATGATTAAAGTATAGCATACCAAAAAATTATCCCGTTTATGATTTTATATAGTATGGATGACGGGTTTTAGGAATATGTGCATAGATGGATAAAGTTGGGATATTACGAAGATACCAGAACGTTATAAGCTGTCTTGGGTCTGGTTATGTTAGAATTAATTGCTGTTTGAAAGGATGATATTTTTGAACCTAGCAATAAATTAAAGGGGCGAAAAGAAGCGTGAAACAAACAAAAACTATCAGTATCCTTGTTTTCTGCATTGCCGCAATAGCAGCAGCTGCTGCCGCAATAGGAATATTTTCTAATCAGGGCCCGGGTCCTTATGGATATGAGTCTATTCGCGGGCAGACTATAACGATTTATGGAAAAGGGCTGTATCAACACATGTCGGCAGAGGTGGCTATACAAGGTATAGCTCAGGATTATGGGACCTTATTCATTGGTGTCCCATTGCTTCTCATATCGCTTTTTTGGGCAAGAAAAGGGTCAATTAAAGGCCATTTTCTCCTGGCCGGCACGCTGGGATATTTCCTTGTTACTTACCTCTTCTACCTGGTGATGGGGATGTACAACCCTCTTTTTCTGGTTTATGCCTTCCTGATGGGTACTTCCTTTTTTGCTTTCACCCTGACGATGCTTTCTCTTGATGTCAATAAACTGCCGGTTTATTTCCGAAAAAGCACTCCGGTAAAGTTTGCAGGTGGCTTCCTGATATTCAATGCCTTTTCCATAGCGATACTTTGGCTCAGCATAGTTGTACCGCCCCTAATTGACGGTAGCATCTATCCAAAAGCGCTTGAACATTATACAACCCTTATCGTACAGGGTATGGACCTGGGTTTGTTGCTGCCCCTTGCTGTGGTTTCCGGTGTACTATTAATCCGGAAAAACCCTTCCGGTTATTTGCTTGGCCCGGTGTATTTCATCTTCTTAGCTTTACTGATGACTGCCCTTACAGCAAAAATTATAGCTATGGGAATGGCAGGGTATAATATCATTCCGGTAATCTTCATTATTCCAACGTTTAATCTTCTTGCTGTCATATGCTCTGCTTTGTTATTGAAAAATATAAAGATGGTCTGATATTTTCGAGCGTGAATACTATTTATTTTCGGATCTTAACAATATGAGCACTATTAGCTTTATGTAATTCGATAGGATCAATTTTTACCAATGAAAATTCAGAACCGCCACCAGTGTAAACTAAGTTTTTATCCATTACTTTCAGGTCAATAAGAAAAGTGGCTTTATAGCCAAAAGAGGGAACACCACCACAAGGAAAACCTGTCTTTTGTAATATTTCATCAACGGTTGCTGTTCTTGGCGGAGATATATTTAATGTTTTTGCAACTTTTGAGGAGCTAACTCTATCCTCGCCTTTTACAATTGCGACAATGAGGTTCCCGTCATCATCAAGCATACATATGTTTTTCACAAAGTCTTTTGGCGAAGCATTGGCAGCCTCGGAAGCTTCCTGAACAGAATGACATGATTTTTCAAAGGTCATATGTTCACCTTTAATGTTATGTTGTGTCATGAAAATGCTCAACTTTTGCTCATAATTATTCATAGTAACACAGCCTCCTTTCAATATCCTTAACTGCCTATCTTTTAATTATAAAGACATATCGGAAATCTGCAAGCTTTAAAGGTCAGGGGGGTTTTATCCGGTTATATTTTACCTAACCTTGGCTGACAATTATATTAAAGAAAGTGGTATTGAACGGGCTCACCCCGGACATTTTAAGTTCGAGGTGAGTTTATTTATGTCCATAGTTTTGGAACAAAAATGCTACCGTGCTTTCAAGGGAGAGAGCTGGAAAGAGGGTATTGACGTACAGGACTTTATCCAACACAATGTCAGCTCTTTTACTGGGGACGCTTCCTTTCTGGTAGGACCCACCGAGCGTACCCGAACCCTCTGGGAGAAGTGCCGCTCTTTACTTTCGGAAGAGGCAAAGAGGGGCGGGGTCTATGGTATCGACAACCAGCAGGTCACAGGTATTACTGCTTTTAAGCCTGGCTATATCGACCGGGAACTGGAGATTATCACCGGCTTGCAGACCGATGAGCCCTTGAAAAGGGCGGTCAACCCCTATGGGGGGATTCGCATGGCAGTGAAGGCTTGCCAGCAGTACGGAGTGGAACTGGACCCCAAGATCGTCGAAGTTTTCACCAAATATCGGACCACCCATAATGAGGGGGTGTTCCGGGCTTATACCGATGAGATACTGCAGCTGCGCCACCACGGCATAATTACCGGCCTGCCGGATGCCTATGGCCGGGGCCGCGTCATGGGGGACTACCGGCGGGTGGCGCTGTACGGGGTAGACCGGCTGATCGCGGCTAAAGAGGAAGACCTGAAAGCGCCTGACCTGCAGGTGATCACAGAGGAAACGGTCAGGTTGCGGGAGGAGGTGCGGCTGCAGCTCCGGGCTTTGCGTGATTTGAAGGAGCTGGCCGCATCTTACGGCTACGATCTCGGCAGACCGGCGCAGAACGGCAGGGAGGCGGTGCAGTGGCTCTATCTCGCCTATCTTGCGGCTATTAAGGAACAAAACGGTGCGGCCATGTCCCTGGGCCGGGTGAGCACCTTCCTGGACATCTACCTGGAGCGGGATCTGGCCGAGGGTAAGCTGGACGAGTCAAGCGCTCAGGAGCTGATTGACGACTTCGTCATCAAACTGCGCCTGACCCGGCAATTGCGGACCAAAGAATATTACGAGCTTTTCGCCGGGGACCCCAACTGGGTCACGGAATCGGTTGGGGGGATGACCACGGACGGCCGTACCCTCGTGACCAAGACCTCCTTCCGGATGCTGCAGACCCTTTACAACATGGGGTCCGCTCCAGAACCGAATTTAACGGTGCTCTGGTCTAAAGAGATGCCCAGGGGGTTTAAGGAGTTCTGTGCCAAATTGTCCGCTGATACCTGTTCTCTGCAGTACGAAAATGATGACCTGATGCGCCCCATCTTCGGGTGCGATTACGGCATTGCCTGCTGTGTCTCCGCCATGCGCCTTGGCCGGCAGACCCAGTACTTCGGAGCCAGATCCAACCTGGCCAAGTGCCTCTTACTGACCTTAAACGGCGGCAGGGAGGAGTTCAGCGGGGAGAAGATTGCTCCCGAGGTGTTCCAGGCAGACGCATGCCCTCTGGATTTCCATAAAGTCTGGCCCGCCTTTCAGAAGATGGCGGCCTGGCTGGCGGAAAGATATGTGGCTACCATGAACATCATCCACTACATGCATGACCGGTATTTTTACGAGGACCTGGAGATGGCCCTCCTGGATACACGGGCCGAACGGCTTATGGCCTTTGGCCTGGCGGGGCTGTCGGTAGTTGCGGACTCACTTAGCGCGATTAAATACGCGCAAGTTGAGCCGGTTTTCGATCACCGGCGCTTGATCACCGGTTTTCACATCACCGGGGACTATCCCAAGTACGGGAACAACGATAACCGGGTAGATGACCTGGCCGTGGAGGTCGTCAAGCTCTTTGACGCTGAACTGAAAAAACACAGGACCTACCGGGGAGCCAAGCATACCCTGTCCATTCTGACCATCACCAGCAACGTGGTTTACGGCAAGAAGACCGGAAGCACTCCGGATGGCCGGAAAAGCGGAGAACCCTTTGCGCCTGGGGCCAACCCCATGCACGGCCGGGACACCAAAGGGGCGGTAGCCGCCCTTAGTTCTGTGGCCAAAATACCCTACGAACACGCCTTAGACGGCATCTCCTATACCTTCTCCATCACTCCGGGAGCCCTGGGCAGAACCCCTGAGGATCAGGTCAATAATCTTACCGCCCTATTGGACGGCTACTTCATAAAAGGCGGGCACCATTTGAACGTCAACGTCTTCGACCGGGAACTCTTACTGGACGCTATGGATCATCCGGAAAAATACCCTCAACTGACGGTCAGGGTTTCAGGTTACGCTGTGAATTTCGTCAAGCTGACCAGGGAGCAGCAGGAGGAAATCATCAGCCGCACTATCTTCGCAAGGGAGGCAGGATTATGACCGGGTACATTCATTCCATTGAAACAATGGGCACCGTGGATAACGGCGGTATCCGTTTTGTTTTGTTTCTACAGGGTTGTGCTCTGCGCTGCAGCTTTTGTCACAATCCGGACACCTGGCTGGCAAGCGGTAAGCCGGTGGAAGTAGCAGAGATTATCGAGCAACTTAAAAGTTATAAAACTTTTTTCGAATTGTCCGGTGGGGGGCTCACAGTTTCCGGCGGGGAGCCCCTCTTACAAAGTGACTTCGTCAAGGACCTGTTCATCGAAGCGGGCAAGCTGGGAGTGCACCGGGCCCTGGATACCGCGGGCTACTGTAAACGGGGCGATTTACAGGAAGTATTGCCTCATACGGATCAGGTGATCTTTTCTTTAAAGGTGGTGGACCCAGAGAAACACCGGCAGCTAACCGAGAGGGAAAATGTCGATATCATCAAGAATCTCAGGTTGACTGCTGACAGTCAGGTTCAATTGATGGTCTGTTACGTGCTGATTCCCGGTGTCAACGACTCTCCTGAAGATGCCCAAGACTTGGCAGATCTGGTCAAATCCTTAAACGGAGATACTCCGGTGGATGTACTGGCCTATAGCAAGCTGGGAGCTGACAAGTGGGAGGAAATGGGACTCTGCGATCCAATGGCCGGAGTTGCCCCGGCAACCCAAAAGCAGGTAG
>JAQVOH010000117.1 GCA_028702695.1 Desulfotomaculaceae bacterium | reverse complement strand
ATCAAACACAAACCCAAGAAAAACCAAAACGCCCCTGACAAAAAGTCAGGGACGGGATTTCCGCGGTTCCACCCTGGTTAGGAAAAGAAAGCTCTTCCTCGCTCCAGGCAGGTAACGGCTGCCTCCGGCGCAGCCTACTCGTCAATTCGGCCCGCAGTTCCAAGGTGGTTTTCAGTTCACCCGCATCCAAAGGCGCTTTCAGCCTAAGACGCCTTCTCTCTTTGGCCAGTGTGAGACTTACTCGTCCTTGTCATCACTTGTTTTACACTATTCTTACAGTATTATATTGGCTAAATCTTTCATTGTCAACAATAGTAAATTAGCCTGAGGTGTTAGCATTCCTATTTTACGCAGATATTTTCAAAATGTGCAAAGGAGGGAGAACCGGTACATCCCCAACCGGACCATTGGAGGCGAACCTGGCTCTATTGAAGAAGTGATATGACATCTATTCAAGGCTTTTTGGTACACAGGGAACACCCAGGACACTCGCTCACCCGGTCGGTAAAAACACTTCTAATCGTTTCCAGTGTCGTAGTATAGCTGTTATTACATACCTGGTGAATGTTTATTCGCCTGGGAGCGATGGTAATCAGAGCGCTGATCAGGAGGTCTTCGTAGTTCATTTCGTTTTCCAGCATGTCCAGAAAAAAACCATCCATGTAATCACTGCGGACCGGCTGCATTTTATCGTCAAAAAGCCTGAAACTGCCGGATTCAGAGATATATAAATGGACTATTTCCATGCGGGGTTCCTGGACTTCAACAAAATACTGCAATAGCTGAATAAATTCACGGTACTCCCTCTCCATTAAAAATTCATCAACCGCTTTCTCGGTGGCGTCCCGCAGCTCGGCCAGGTATTCCTTCAGCCTAAAACGGATGAATCCGTCGACGATAATGCGGTTATTATAATTTAAGAAGTCTATTATTTTTTGATTTATCTGGTTCTTCCGGCTCAGCCAGTAGAGCGTGTTCTGGGCTTCCTTGCCCTCACGGTTGATATGGCGCAGCGAATAGTCAAAGATTAGCTTCTTTTCTTCGTCACCAAAATAATAATAGTTTTCCCGGATCATGTCTTTTAAAAGGACGTCCTCCCAGTGGTTTAGGATGACATCAGAAATTATTTCAGCCAGTTGCTGCCTTAGAAGGATTTGGGTATGCTCATTACTTGACCCACGCTGAGTCTCTCCGGCAATATGGCAGGAAAGAAAGGTGAATTTACCGGCCGGGGACTCTTCTAGATCCACCTTCAGACCTTGTCCTTCACACAGCTTCAGATGACTGCCGAGTTTGGCCTTAAATAGCTCCATGTGCTGCGTGGCTCCGATGGATATGGTCTGCCCCACCGTATCATCACTCCCTGCCTGTTTTTACTGACAGCTTTTTTAAATCTTCCTGGTTCAGTATAGACAGAAAGAACTGACCCTATGCCATGCAAATTATTTTAAGAAATCCAGAAATTCTGGCTTTCTTAAAAGCAGAAAAAGCAATGAGGACTGCTCTTATTGTCCACATCTGCCTACGATAAGCAATAAGCCTGACAATAAGAATCCTCCCCTTTTGTCACATAGCTGCTATTAAACTCTCAACTCGTTCAAGCGCTTAACTCTGTCTTCGGTGGTCGGGTGCGTGCTGAAGAGCCTAGACATAGATGCACCGGAAAGCGGGTTGACGATAAACATGTGCGATGCTGCCGGGTTTACCTGCATCGGGATCCTGTGAGCCGCGCTTTCCAATTTCAGAAGGGCGTTGGAAAGGCCACCGGTATTGCCCGCAAAGCGAGCTCCGTTCTCGTCAGCCATGTATTCCCGCGAACGGGAAATGGACATCTGAATAATCATAGCCGCGATGGGCGCAATAATGGCCAGCAGGAGTCCTCCGATCAGGCTGCCTCCGCCCTCTTCGTTATCGCCGCGGCCCATGCCGAAGATAGCGCCCCACTGGATGATGTTGGCCAGCATGGAGATCGCCCCGGCAAAAGTGGCAGCGACAGTTCCAACCAGGATATCCCGGTTTTTAACGTGGGCCAGTTCGTGAGCCAGTACACCTTCCAGTTCGGTTTTGTTTAATATCTGCAAAAGCCCCTCGGTAACGGCTACCGCCGCATGAGCAGGGTTCCTGCCTGTGGCGAAAGCATTGGGCTGCGGTGAGGGCGTGATATAGATGCGGGGCATAGGCAATTCGGCCCGCTCGGTCAGCCGGCGTACTATGGCGTAAAGCTCCGGGACCTCTTCCTCAGAAACCGGCTGCGAACGGGTCATTTTAATAGCCACTTTGTCGCTGTAATAGAAGCTGAAAAAATTCATGCCCAGCGAAATCAGGAAGAAAAGCATAGCTCCGCCCCTGCCACCGACCGCGCTACCAATAAACACCAGAATGATGGAAAGGACAGCCATCATCAACCAGACCTTGAAGTTATTCATTGATTAAGCCTCCTTAATTTAAGTTTTAACATTTACAAATCATTTTAACCAATTAAACGCTTCCAGTATTAATTCCTCCTTAAAATATCATTGTCATAACCAAAAGCAAAAATATCCCATAAATTGCGACCGGGAAAAACATCACTGAAGCTTTCAATTCTTTTTGTTTTTTTACAATGAGTAAAATCGTCAGGCTTGATAACAACGCCAGGCCCGCGCTCAGCGCAGCGAGGGTAGACAGCGCCCATGGTGTAAATAGAATCCCTATAATCGGAATGATCGTACTCTGAAAAACCATTGCTCCAGTGATGTTGCCCATGGCCAGGGTATCCTTGCCCCCCTTGATCCAGATCACACTGTTGATTTTTTCTGGGAGTTCGGTGGCCACCGGGGTGATCACCAGGGACAGGAGCAGGACCGGGAGCATCATGCTGGCCGCCAGACTGTCTAAGGCTCCTACAAAATATGTAGCGCCCACAACAATCAGCACAATACCTGTCGCGATTTGTCCCAGTAACGCCGGCAGCGGCGGGTCCCCACCTTTTTTCCAGAAATATAATGGGTCCAGCTCCATCTCACCCAGATTGTCACCGTCACCGAGAGTTTTCTTGACGTAGTAGCAATACCCCAGGCACAGGATTGCTGCCACTAAAACCTTATAGGCGTAGATGTGGATAAAAGCAGCCGATACGGCCAGGGCATAGAAGAAGATAAAATACTTTAGATCCCTCATTAAGATAGAGCGCTTCACGTCAATACAGCTGCTTCCATCGCCCCGGCAGTAATACATCTTCGAGACGCCAACCACCCCGAAGGCCAGCGTGCTGAGCATGAACGGGGCGCCCAGAATAGCCCCAATGCCCACCTCATGAGCGCTCCCGGCTGGGCCAAACAGGATCGCGATGATCGGGACCATCGTTTCCGGCATTGCCGTGCCAACCGCCGCCAGCACCGACCCTACAGCTCCTTCGGATAGGTTTAACCTTTTACCCAACCACTCAATCCCGTTGGTGAAGGTCTTAGCCCCCATCAAGATGGCCAATAGACCTGCTGCCAGCACCATCATATTCACAACCATCTTTTGCTAACCCTCCTTTTTAAACTTTAAAATAAAAAGACCTCCGCATTTTCATTGCTGAAAATTACGAAGGTCTTGCCATACCTTTGCAGACGCAGGAACCGGGTGTTTTACAACACCGTACTGACGACCCCTGCTCCGGGATAAACCCGGTGGCTACTCCCCTTGTATCTGGTAAGATTGTCTATATACTATTATTGCGACATTTGACGGACAAGTCAAGGGTTATTTCACGAGGTTTAAAATAGTTTACTGGTCTTATCTAATTGTATTCACTGATTTGGTTTTAATGTGGGTTCAAGAGCACGGATTTACTACCGCTACTGAATATTGCCTGCACTGGTACCGCTCAAGTAGCCGGTGGAGAAGGCGATTTGCAGGTTGTATCCACCGGTCAAGGCGTCTACATCGATGACCTCACCGGCAAAATAAAGCCCCCTGATTATTTTTGACTCAAGCGTGGAGGGGTTGATTTCTTTGGTGCTCACCCCGCCCCCTGTCACAATAGCCTCGTTAAGTGACCGGGTACCGCTCACTGTTACAGCCAGGTTTTTTAGGGCGCTCACCAGCCCTTCCCTTTCGCCCCTGGTCACCTGGGCTCCCTGCCTGCTGCCATCAATACCCGCCAGGGCAAGTATAGCCGTCGCCAGCCGCTGAGGAAGCATATCGCTCAGGGTGTTTTTCAGCGACCTGGCCGGGTTTTGCAGTAAATGTTCCTGCAGGAACTTATTGAGCTGCTGCCCTGACCAACCGGGTTTTAAATCAATACTTAAATCCAACGGGAAACTGAAATTTCTGGTCAAAAAGCTGCTTAAGTTTAGAACTGCCGGACCCGACAGTCCGAAATGCGTAAAAAGAAGCTCACCGGACTGCTCCGCCTTGACCCGGCCACCCTTCGCCACACGCAACATCACGTTATCTAACGCCAGCCCCTGCAATTCCAGCACCCAGCCTTCCCGTACTACCAGAGGCACCAGAGCAGGTCGTGGTCCAATAATGGCGTGCCCCAACTGACGGGCGAACTGGTAACCGTCCCCGCTTGAGCCGGTCTGTTTATAAGAGGCGCCACCGGTAGCAACCAGTATACTCAGGCTTTTAACCCTGGTGTTATCTGACAAAAGGGCACCAGTGACCTGCCCGTCGCTGGACAGCAACTGCCTCACCCCGGAGTTATACCTAACTTCCACCCCGCTGTCCTTCAGGTGCTTTTGCAGGGCTTTCAGAACATCGGCGGACTGGCCGGAGGCTGGGAAAACCCTGCCTCCTGACTCCAACCTGGCTTTTACCCCAAGGGTATTTAAAAGTTCTATTATATGGCGGCTGGTAAAAGCATTTAAAGCGCTGTATAAGAATTTCCCGTTCGTAATAATATTTCTTCCAAAAGTTTCACCGTCGCTCTTGTTAGTAAAATTGCACCTGCCGCCACCAGTGATTGCTAATTTTTTGCCCAGCTTGTCGTTCTTCTCCAGCAGGACAACCTTTAACCCCTTCCTGGCAGCAGTGGCTGCGCCCAATATACCGGCCGGTCCGCCGCCGATAACAACCAGGTCATAATCCACCGGCATCACCTCCGATAAGTTCCATTTTTTTCTTTAATTATAAACGAAAAAAACTTCAAAAACAAAATATGCCGAAGACGCTGCAATACTACCACAAGTGAACAAATGGCTCCGGATGTTAGACCAGAGCCTTAGATCCCCGGTACAATGTTAATCCAGCGTAATTTGTTACAATTTATATAGTCACAAAATTATTAAGGGGAGGGTGAGGGTGTACGACTTGATCCAGGATGTAACGGAGACCGAAAACTATTTTGGAGAAAAACTGGCTGCCGTTTACAAGTTTGGCTGGGGCATCAAAATAATAGGCTTCAAGCACGGTGACCATTTGGATCTTAGAGTACTGACCATAGGCCACAACCGCAAACGAAAAGGGCTTGGTGAAGGGGCACTAAGGCTGCTCCGCCCCCACTTCAAGACCATTACGGTAAACGAGATTTATGAGGATGCGCTGCCCTTCTGGTTGAAAATGCAAGAACGCGGGTTGATTGACCACTTAGGGACAGTCAAACTAACCCGCGTCTACGATAATGTCGATGCTTAGAACATGTTTAAAATGAAAGGGTATGTAGGTGGGAATGAAGATTATTTGCCGGTTCCCGGACGGTAGGCCAGGCCCTCCGCCAGGGCTACCAGGTCACCCTTTTCATCCGTGACCTCCAAACGGTATACGCCGGTTTTCCTGGTCTGGTTTTCCTCGCGGGCAATACCGGTAAGCAACGCGCCGTTGGTAGTGGCCTTGATATAATGTATGTTCACGTTGAGCCCAAGCGCTACAGGGCCGTGCGAGTTGCTGGCCGCTGCAAATACCAGATCCGCCAGACCAAATATGGCGCTACCGTGCGTAATCCCAGCGCCGTTTAAGAGTTCCGGGGTAACCTTCATAGTAGCGCGGGCGTATCCCTTTTTCATCTCAATCAGCTCAATTCCCAGGTGACGGGCGAAGGCATCCTTTTCCAACCGCTCCCTGCCCGCTTCAAAACTTTCTTTCGTCTTAACTCACACCTTCCAGCTAAATACCTTCATTCAAGCAGAAAAAGACCTTCTCATGAAGATCCTTTTTTATGGACATATTTATAGTAAACAAAGATGAACAACCCGTACAGCGGCACCATCAACCACAGCTTGAGCCTTTCGTTAATAGGCAGAGCAAAGATTAGAAAACCAAGACCAATTACCGTCCAAACCGGCCAGCGCCATTTGGCCACTTCTTTTTTTCCAACTTTTTTCAAATTCATCACCCGGTTTGAACTTCTACAATCTTTTGAAAATTCCTCTATAAAGGGGACTATAAACCCTGTTTTTTCTTATAATCTGCAATGGCAGTGTGTAAAGCCTCGGCAGCCATATTGGAACAATGCATTTTTTGCTCCGGGAGCCCACCCAGCATATCCGCAACCGCTACATCAGTAATCTTTAGCGCTTCCTCAAGATTCATCCCGATAACCATTTCTGTCAACATACTGCTGGTTGCAATGGCGGCTCCGCAGCCAAATGTTTTAAACTTGATATCTTTAATTTTATTGTCTTCCACCTTAATCGTAATCTTCGTGGTATCGCCGCAAGTCGCGTTCCCTACATCTCCAATACCATCAGCATCAGGGATTTCCCCCACATTACGCGGGTTATTAAAATGGTCTATTACCTTCTCGGTATACATTATAAAGAACCTCCCTAATATACAAATTCATGATAAAAATACTAATTGTACAGCTTCCGTCTTGGCATATCGTAGCACGGCACTCGGGTATTGTCAATAACTGACTTATGGTGTTCCAATGTTCTCAAGTTGATTAAAATTTTGAGACTATCATCAAGGCTAATAGCGCGAAATTTGTCATATAAAAAATATTCATTCTATTTTTCACCCGTAAGAATATACTTTACAAGCTTTGTAGCTAAAGCGGGTGAACCATTGGAAAAAGGATTTTTTACCTTTCGTGAATACATGAAAAAAGACGACAAACTGACTGCATCCATGGAAGATTACCTGGAAATGATCTACCGGTTGTCCCATGATATTGGTTTCACCAGGATCCATGACCTGGCGGCAGCACTAAACGTGCAACCTCCATCCGCTACCAAAATGGTACAAAAGCTTGCTGACGTAGGGGTTGTCAATTATGAGAAATACGGCATAGTATTATTAAACAATAAGGGTAAGGAAATAGGCGAAGCCCTGCTGGAACGCCAT
>JAQVOH010000026.1 GCA_028702695.1 Desulfotomaculaceae bacterium | reverse complement strand
CAATGGCGTCAGGAAAACCGCCCATTTGTTACATAATTCTAGAGTTTTATTAATTATTCTGCCGGACCGCAAGATCGTCAATGAAAGCTTTTTTTAAAGAAAATAAAATATATATAACGAGGTAAAGGAGGTGCATATAAAATACGCCCGGAAGTTATAGCGTTTTCAGAAGATATGCCGGTCAGGGCATATGTCAGGTGTGTTGAGCAATATCCCTTCCACTGGCACAAAGCCATGGAAGTCATATATGTATTGGAGGGACAGGCATATCTCGGTATTGGTGGCGAAACCCACCTGTTGACAGAAAATAACATAGCAGTCATCAATGGGTACGAGTTGCACTGGATTAATAAAAGCGGCGGGGGTAACAAGCTGTTAATCATGCAAATGGATACGGACTTCTGTGAAAGGATCAATCCTGACTTTCCATACACCTTCATCTACTGCTGCTCACCATACCACGAAGACAGAGCGCCGGAAAAATACAATGCCTTAAAAGAGCATATATTGCGGATGGCTTGTCTGTTAAATGAAGAACCCGGCCAAAACCATAAGACAGACGTCAAGGGCTGTCTGGAAGAAATATTGATACATATGATAGGAAGCTTTGATTACCTGCGCTTCGGACCCGGCATCATCGCCTTTAAAGAAAAGCAGGTGCATAGATATAAGAAGATTTTCGAGCATATCCGAAAATCACCGGTGGAGAATCATAGCCTGGAGGAACTGGCGGAAGTTGCCGGGGTCACCTTGCAGCATATGTGTCATGATATCAAGGATAAATTCGGATTATCCTTACAGGAACTGTTATATTACGGAAAATGTGAGCATGCGGCAAGGCTGCTCTTAAGCACCGATAAAACGATCTACAAGATATCCGCCGAGTGTGGTTTTTCCGACCCGAAATATCTTATCAAACACTTTAAGCTGAATTATCACAGCACTCCTTCGGAATTTCGCAAAATGTACAGAGCAGACGGTCAAACCCTGGCTTTACAGGTGCGGTATGAGGAGGCACCCCTTTTCTCCGTAAATGAATACTTAGGCATCCATGCCGCTAGAGAGGCGCGATTAGAGGATGAAAAAACATTTTTGCGTCATTCTGAACGAAGTGAAGGAGCTTAGGTCTTAAATCCTTCGCCATCGATTAAGGATGACATTACATAAAGCATGCTATCAGGATAGAGGTAATGGGATACACCTCTGCTGGACAGCAATCCCCTTAGTGCAGAAATGTATCGGAATTTTTAAATGATGGTGTCAAGAAAACCGTCCCCTTGACACAGTTACTATTTAAAACAGGAGGTGCTATGCCAATATGGATAAAAAGGGTTTCAAGACAATAACAGCCTGGTTTTGGGTGGCCTGCCTTCTGGCAGTCCTGCTGGTTACTACGCTGCCTGCCGCCACAGTATATGCGGCGGGAGAATTTGCCGGCGGGAACGGCTCTGCCCAAAATCCTTATCAGGTAGCGACAGCGGAGCAGCTGAACAATGTCCGCAACCAACTTAACGGGCATTTCATCATGACTGCGGACATCGACCTGTCGGGCTATCCCAACTGGAACCCTATCGGTCCTTTCACCGGAAACTTTGACGGCGGCTGGTATACTATCCGGGGTCTTGCCATCAACAAAGGTACCGTGAATAACGTAGGGTTGTTCAGTAACATTAACGGTGGAGGGGTAGTTAAAAACCTGCGTATAGAAAACGCTAATGTGACCGGACAATCTCATGTGGGGATCCTGGCAGGGACTATCTCCGGCAGCAGTGGGACAATAGAGAGGTGCTCCACCAGCGGCGCCGTTACTGCTACCCAAGGACCGGCCGGTGGACTGGTGGGAAGTATTAGTCACCATGCTGCCAGAGTTAATGAGACCTATTCCACAGCAGCGGTAACAGCGCTTAATAATGGGAGCGCAGGTGGCCTGGTGGGTACCCTGTTTAGCAATACCTGGGGAGTCAGCATCGAGGATAGCTATGCAACCGGTTCAGTAAATGGCGGCCTGGCCGGCGGCCTGATTGGGGATATGTATAATTTAGAAATCCGGAGATGTTATGCGGTTGGCTTGGTGACCGGTACCACTACCGGAGGACTGGCAGGTAGCCGGCTCGGCCCCGGAGTATATGAAAGCAGTTGTTACTATGACTTGCAAACCACCGGTCAGGAAGATGACCAAGGTGAATACTATAGTCACCCCGGGACCCCATGTGACACAGAAGCTTATCAAATAAGATAAGCAGCTCTTCGGCCGCAGCACAGGTATTTGGCTCAGGGGAATATGCAGGTGGACTGGTGGGAGATCACCGGGGCACAATAACCTGCTGTTTCAGTACCGGTAATGTCAGCAGTAGCGGCATATACGTTGGAGGACTGGCCGGCGAGAACTGGAATGGTAATATTGATAACAGTTATGCCACCGGTAGTGTAACCGGGGGTAGCCAAATCGGGGGACTGGTAGGCTGGCATGGCTACAGCGGGTACAAGATCGAAAATTGCTATTCCACCGGGCTGGTAAGCGGAGATTCTGCCGCCGGTGGATTAATTGGAGTTAATGGAGATTGGCTTCAGGGCAGGGGTATAGTTTCCAACAGCTATTATGACAGGCAAACATCTGGTCGGAACGATAGCGACAAGGGTATTCCCAAGTACACTACAGATATGAAAAGAAAGGCAACCTATGGAAGCTGGGATTTTTCTAATATATGGAAGATTAGAGAAGGCTCCTCTTATCCTCTATTTCAGTGGCAGGGCATAGATGAGGATATTTCACTTGATCTTGGGGTCCTGACCTGGGATTACATTAAAGGAAGCAATACTGATCCCAGTAATGTAACGACCAACCTTCATCTCCCGGGAGCAGGAGCTAACGGTACATCAATAACCTGGAGCGTAGTACCACCGGAGGGAGGCTGGCTCAATCCCGCCACCGGCGCGGTTATCCGACCCGGCTATAGTGCGGGAGACCAGGCGGTGACTCTGAGTGCCACGGTAAGTAAGTCCGGCGGAACACCCCAGGAAAAAGAATTCTCACTTATCATCAAGTCCCTTGGTATATCTGCCGATGAGGCTATTACTCTGGAAATAAACGCTTTGACCTGGGAGCGGATAAAAGGCGCCAACCTTGTGGAAGGTAGTGTTACATCAAACCTTACTCTCCCGCTCAACGGCGCCAACGGCACTACCATCAGCTGGAGCGTGTCACCGCCGGAGGGCGGCTGGCTCAACCCCGCCGACGGCACGGTTACCCGGCCCGGCTATAGTGCGGGGGAGCAGGCGGTAACCCTGACCGCCACGGTAAGTAAGTCTGGTGGAACACCCCGGGCAAAAAACTTCCAGCTTACCATCAAGGCGCTTGGTATGACCGTCGATGAAGCCATTACCCTGGATATAAACGCTTTGACCTGGGAGCAAATAAGAGGCGATAACCTTACAGAAGGTAATATTACAACCGGCCTCAGTCTACCGCTGACCGGCGCCAACGGCACCACCATCAGCTGGAGCGTTGTACCGGCGGAGGCCGGCTGGCTCAACCCTGCCGACGGCACGGTTACCCGGCCCGGCTTTACCGACGGAGACCAGGCAGTGACTCTGACCGCTACGGTAAGTAAGACCGGCGGGAGCAGTCAGAATAAAAGCTTTTCTCTTACCATTAGGGCGACCTGGGAGGGAAATGGCACATCGGATAATCCTTATAAGGTGGTGACAGCAGCCCATCTGAACGATGTCCGCAACCACCCCGGCAGTTACTTTTTACAGACGGCGGATATCAACCTGTCGGCATACCCCAATTGGGAGCCTGTCGGTCCTTTTACCGGGAACTTCGACGGTAATGGGTATACCATTAAAAATCTGGCTATAGACAGGCCCAACCAGGATAACGTGGGGCTTTTTGGCAGCATTGACGGAGGGGTAGTAAATAACCTGCATATAGAAGGAGCCGGTGTTACCGGAAAGGCCAATGTGGGAATTTTGGCCGGGTTTGTTAAAGGCGGCGGAATCGTCGGCAACAGCTCGGTAACGGGAGTGGTATCAGGAGCAACCCGTGTGGGGGGCCTGGCCGGAGATGTAGAAAGTAACCTCAACAATAAGATAGAGGATTCCTGTGCCGAAGCACAGGTAACCTGCTCGGGAGACTATGCCGGCGGCCTGGTGGGCAATAACCGGGGCACAATAAATCGCTGTTTCAGTACCGGTGAGGTTAACAGCAGTAATGGATTGTACGTTGGCGGCCTGGCCGGCGATAACTGGAACGGCAACATCCAAAACAGCTATGCCACCGGCAGCGTTACCGGCAGAAGCAATGTAGGAGGTTTGGTAGGCTGGCATGGCTCCACCGGGTATAAAATCGAAAACTGCTATTCAACTGGTCAGGTAAACGGAACTACTGATGTGGGAGGACTGATCGGTGTTAATGGTTCCGGATCAGTGACAGGCAGCTATTATCTGGAAACAGCGGCTATCGCCTCGGAGGGAGGCACGAAACTAACCAGTGCCAGGCTGAAACAACAGGCGAGCTTTGCCGGCTGGGACTTCGGTAATACCTGGAAGATCGGCGAGGATGTCTCATATCCAACCTTACAATGGCAACCCTGGACAGCTGATGAGCGTATTAGCGCCGACAGCTGTGCTTTAAGCTGGGATGCGATCAAAGCAGGCAATGCCACCATTGATAATGTGACCACAGACCTTAATCTCCCTGCCCTCGGTGCCATAGGAGCAACTATTAGCTGGACCGCTTCACCGGAGGGATGGATAAACACTACCACAGGGATGGTCACCAGGCCCGGCTATCAAGAAGAAAATAAAACTGTTGCTCTCACGGCCAGGTTTAGCTATCCAGGAGGAACCAGCCGGGAAAAAGTATTCACCCTGACGATCATCAAGGGAAGCAACCCTACCATAGCAAGCATAAGACCCGTTGATAACGTCTCGGTTGCTTATAACACCAGCCTGGCGGCAGCCCTGGCCCAGTTGGCTCCAACGACCACCATCACCGACAGCCTGGGCAATGAGCACACCGTTACTTTAAGCTGGTCTATAGCCGGTTATAACAGTACCATGGCCGGAGACTACACAGCTACCGGAGCTTTTGACCTGCCGCCATTAGTAGACCAGACCGACCCGGCAACAGAGCTTAAAGTAATCGCAACTGTTACAGTACAGGCTGAACCAGCCTCTCTTGACCCGGCAGAGGTGAACTATGACCTGGCAGCGCCTGGCGACGTTTTTACCGTTATCCGCTGGGGCAGCAGCGCCACCAGCGCCACCAGTGTCACAGGTGTAGCTCATGCCAATGAACCAATGACATTGGATACCCACTATACAATAGATGCAGCTCAAAATAAACTGACCATTAAATATACCTTTCTTTCCGGCTTAAACCTGGCCGCAGGTGAAACGGCGGATTTTGATATCCAACTGAATGACGGCAGTGTATTGATCTTAACGGTTAATATCATCTACACACCTTCCGGCGATGCCGGTTTGAGCGGATTGACCATTAGTGCAGGAAGCTTGACTCCCGCTTTTGCCCCGGAGGAAAGCAATTACACCGTAAATGTGGATAACAGGGTGACCAGCATGGATGTAACCCCAACCACCGCTGACAGCAAGGCAACGGTAAAAGTGAACGGAACCCCTGTAACCAGCGGAAACGCAGCATCCATCAGCTTAAGCCCGGGGAGTAACACCATCATAGTTGAAGTAACGGCGGAAAACCAAACCGTTAAAACCTATACCCTTACAGTTAACCGGGAAGCGCCTGTTAATGCCGCCTCTTTTGTGGTAACGGCTCCGGATACTACCAGGTTGGGGCAGCCTTTTGAGGTTAAGTTGACCGTAATGGATGCCGGCGGCCAGATTGCCACCGGATACAGCGGTACGGTACGTTTATATAGTACCGACCATCTCGCCATACTGCCTGCCGAGTATACCTTTACTCCGGATGATCATGGTGAGAAAACCTTCAGTGTTACTCTGGGAAGTGAAGGGGAGCATACCCTGACAGTGGCTGAACCTGCTGCCGGCGGGCTGCTGGGGCACTGGAAATTTGACGAAGGCTCCGGTGCGGCAGTTAGTGATTCTTCCGGCAATAATAACCACGGGATGCTTGTTAATTATCCAGCCCACATCCGTTGGACAGGTGCTGTTCCTCCCTTCAGCGTTACCAACCCTTATGGTCTGGATTTCTTTGGCACTGACGGTTACGTTGATGCCGGCCGGGGCATCAACCTGGCCCAGCGTTCCTTCAGCGTCGCAGTTTGGGCACAAAATCAAAAAGACGGCAAAAGCTTTATTCTATCCACCGGTACAGCTCAAATGAAAAACAATTATTTGCATATCGGTTTTAGAGATAAAACTACTTTTACCTGTGATTTCTACTCTAACGTCAAGGATACCGCCGCACCCGGCGATGGCCGGTGGCACCACTGGACGGTCACCTATAACAACACCACCGGAGACCGGGTGATTTACTGCGACGGTAAAGAAATCGCCCGGGATATAGCTGACGGAGCCTTGCTGACCAGCGGACCACTTCATATCGCCCGCAATTATGATGCTCAAAAATACCGTGGCCTTATGGATGACCTGCGTATTTACGACCGGGAATTGTCACCAGCCGAGGCGGCCTACCTGGCCGGAGGAAATCTGGGACTGCTCCAGGCTACGGTAAATATGGTTAACCGGGATGGCTACTCGGTATGCTATTACGCCAACGGCGGAACAGGTACGGCGCCAGTGGAATCCGATAAAAACCTGGGCGAAACCTTTACCATTGCCCCGGTTGACAGTTTCAAGCCACCGGCAGGCCACCAGTTCAAGGAATGGAATACAAAAAGTGACGGTACCGGCGCCAGCTATGCCGCCGGAATAACGATTGCTATGCCGGCAGGAGATCTAACCCTGTATGCCATTTGGGAACCTCTTACCTGGCAGGGAAACGGCACCGCCCAGAGTCCCTATCAGGTGGAATCAGCGATACACCTGGATAATGTTCGCAACAAAATGGGTGCGGGAATATATTTTGAACAAACTGTAGATATCGACCTGTCAGGATATGCTAATTGGTCACCCATTGGAGCTTCTGGTCATCCGTTTTTAGGCCATTACGATGGCAAACGGTATACCATCCGAAATCTGGTTATCAACACGGGGAGTGATGACCAGGGTTTGTTCGGATATCTAGGTGCCGGCAACGTGGTTAAAAACTTGAATATTGAAGAGGCTGAGATAAATTCAACCGGATATGATGCAGGAATTCTGGCTGGGAGTATTTTTGGCGGAACCGTAGAGAAATGTTCAACCAGCGGCCAAGTGCACGGTAATTTCTATGCCGGTGGTTTGGTAGGGTATGTCCATAATAATGCCATGATCACCGGGTCATTCTCCACCGCTGATGTCACCGCCGGTGGTAATTATTCAGGCGGTCTGGTGGGCAATTTGCAATTGGGAACTATCCAGGACTGCTATGCAACTGGCCAGGTATCCGGCGGCTGGTTTGTTGGGGGACTAATTGGACAAATAATGACAGGTGATTCCAAAGTCGAGAGGTGCTATGCTGCCGGGAAAGTGACCGGGTCCAATTATACCGGAGGTCTTATCGGGGACAATGACTGTGGTGCTCCTGTTCACAATAGTTTCTATGATAGTAATACTACCGGGCAAAGCAGATCTGCCGGCGGCACAGGAAAAAGTACGGCAGATATGAAAAAGAAAAACACTTTTACCTACTGGAATTTCACCATGTGGAACATAGCCGAAAATACCACCTATCCCTTTTTCCGGTGGCAGGCTTTATACACGGTGAATTATGACGCCAATGGCGGAGCGGGAAACCCGGTAGGAAGCTTGAAAATGGAAGGTGAAACCTTTACCATCGCAGCAGCTGACCTTTTCACCCCGCCCAACGTGAAAGTATTCAAGGAATGGAATACCAGCAAGGACGGCTCCGGTAACAGTTATGCCGCCGGTGCAACGCTGACCATGTCTGCCGGCGACCTGGTTCTATATGCGATTTGGGAAGAGGTTGCAAAGCCGACGGTGCCTGCCTCAAATGTACGCTTTTTCGTAGTTACCTCGTCCTCAATGATGGTCAATTGGACCAACGGCAACGGCGCCTCCAGAATAGTGTTAATGAAAGAGGGCACTCCGGTAGATGCCGTTCCCATTAATAATACTAAATACTCAGCCAGCGCAGTTTTTGGCGGCGCGGGTACGGAGATCGGCGCCGGCAATTTTGTGGTCTATGCGGGCAGTGGCAGTCTGGTAAATGTAACCGGGCTTCTTCCCGAAAAAACTTATCATGTGGCTGTTTTTGAATATACCGGCAGCGGAGCTATAGTAAACTATTTGGTCACTACACCTGCAGTAGGAAATAAAACTACCCTTTCATCATCCGCCGGTGGTGGTGCTAACGCCGGCAATAGAATTGCCGCCGGGATGTATCATACTCTCGCCCTGCAAGCGAATGGCGCCGTCGCTGCCTGGGGGGCTAACGACTATGGTCAGTGCGGCGTGCCCGGAGATCTGAATGAAGCGTTGGCCGTGGCAGTCGGCGGGTATCATTCCCTGGCTTTGACGCCGGACGGCGCCGTTAAGGCCTGGGGGTGGAACGATAATGGTCAGTGTACCTTACCCGGGGATCTGGGTGAAGTGGTAGCCATCGCCGCAGGCAGGTATCATTCTCTGGCCTTGACGTCAAACGGCGCCGTTAAGGCCTGGGGGCGGAACGATAATGGTCAGTGTAACGTGCCGGCTGAAGCCTTAAGTAATGTGGTGGCTGTAGCCGCCGGCGGGTATCATTCCCTGGCCTTGACCTCAGAAGGTAAAGTATTGGCCTGGGGCACAACTGAGCAATATGGTCAGTGCGACGTACCGGCCGATGCCTTAAGTAATGTGGTGGCCGTAGCCGCAGGTGAGCAGCATTCCCTGGCTTTGACGTCAAACGGCGCCGTTAAGGCCTGGGGGCAGGACGATGATGGCCAGTGTAACGTACCGGCCGGCGCCTTGAGTAATGTGGTGTCCATTGCCGCCGGCGGGTCTCATTCTGTGGCTCTGAAAAGCGACGGTAAGGTGGAAGCCTGGGGATGGGACGTCTGGGGGCAGTGTAATACTTCGGAGCTAAGCGGAGTCGTAGCCCTGGCCGCCGGAGGTTCCCATTCGGTGTACCTGAGATTTGACGGTACCGTGGAGGACAGGGGATACCATGAGGGGAGTGGCGTACCGGCAGGGTTGAACCTCTCCGGACGGCTGGCCGGTCTGCAACTGGAGTCCTTGAGCATTTCTCCGGCTTTTCACCCGGATACGCTTTCTTACCAGATAAATCTCAGCAGTAGCATTGATAGCCTGAGAATAACCGCACAACTGGAAAACCCCGGTCATGAGCTTGAGATAAACGGTCAGCCCGCAGACAGCGGGACCGGGGTGACCGTTGACCTTAGCCCGGGACAAAGTTTGATCCCTGTTACAGTCACCATACCCGGTACCGGCCTGAGCAGGACTTACAACCTGTCTTTCAACTGGGTGGAGGCTAGTTCCTTCGCTTTAAGTGTTCCGGTTGCGGTAAAAGCCGGGGAAGTTTTCAGATTGCGGCTTGCCGCACTGGATGCATCCGGCCAAATAGAGAAAAGTTATCAGGGAGCGGCCTATATCAACTGGAGTTGGCCGGCTAGCGCTTCGCCGGACTTGACTGCACCGGTGAAACCCGCCGGTGGCCCGGTAAACTTTGTGGACGGTGTGGCCACCGTGGATGGCTTCATGCTCACCAACACCGGGGAAACAGTAATGATTACTGCTGAAAGTGGAGGCAATGCAGTTACCAGCGCTCCCATAGTGGTTGAACCCAATGTTAATTTTAACATTGAAGCAGTAGACACAATTCTAATTAAACAACCTTTTGATGTCAAAGTAACCGCCGGGGAACAATTCGGCAACAGTATCACCGGTTTAACCATTGCTCTAGGCAGTGATGATCTACAGGCGCAGCTGCCTGCCAACCATACTTTGGTTGAAAGCGACCAGGGCGTCGTAACATTTAGGGACGTAGTGTTTAATACAGCAGGGGATAGAGCTTTACAGGTATACCTGGCCTCCAGCGTACTTAGCGGTTACTGGCCGTTTGATGAAGAATCCGGGGTTATGGTCAGGGATTCTTCCGGTTATAAAAACCACGGCGCCCTGTCCGGCGCCGGCTTAGGTGACTGGACAGACGGCGCACCGGCGATCCGGTTCGCTAACCCGGCCAGTCTCCACCTGGATGGCTCGGATGATTATGTAGAGATCCCCGGTATTGACCTGTCAAATAAGTCCTTTAGCATAAGCTTCTGGGCAAAACGCTCCGGGGAAGGTCAAGCGTGGATCTTCAGCCAGGGAGGAAGCGGTGAAACGGACAGTTGCCTGCATTTGGGCTTCCCGGAAACCTACCGGTTCAGCCTGGCCTTCTGGGGAGATGATTTGACCGTCGATATGGAACATGATACTGAATGGCATCACTGGACAGTAACTTACAATTATGCTGATCAAACAAGGCAAATCTTCCGGGATGGAATCCGGCGGGGGGCGGGCGCTTCTACAGGCCACCTGCAATCATCAGGACCTGTGCTGGTGGGTAAAAGATTGGATGGAAGTTACTTTGGCGGCAATATTGACGATCTGCGCATTTACTACCGGGTCCTTTCGGATGAAGAAATCAGGGTGATGGCCGGCGGTGATGGTGTTATCGGCGAGGTATCGTCTGCCGTAAAAACGATTGATGTTAAGTTACCCCCGCCCACTTTGTTGAATGCAGCAACGGACCGTTCAGGAAAGGTGGTTAAACTGATTTTTGATCAGGCCATGACGGGCCCTGCAGGGCAAATAGACCAATTCAGTGTTACCGTTAACGGGATACCCCGGGCAATTGAAGGTCTAGCCCTCAGCCCGCTTGACCCGGCCTTATTCGAACTTGCTCTTACAGGTGAAGCGGTTGAGTTTTTTGATATCGTAACGGTAAGCTATACCGCCGGTGATGTCATCTCAGCAGCCGGCGACCCCCTGGCCTCCTTTACCGGGAAACCTGTGTATACTTTTGCGTCGCGTGCGGCGGCCGACGGGATGATTTCCGCCGGTAACCAGTTTTCACTGGCCCTGAGTTCGGACGGCACTATTGAGGCATGGGGATATAATAATGAAGATTATAACCAGTGTATAGTTCCCCCCGGCCTGGGCCAGGTGGTAGCCATCTCCGCCGGGAGATATCATGGACTGGCCCTAAATGCGGACGGCAAGGTCGGGGCCTGGGGATATAATAAGTATGAGCAGTGTGATGTACCTACCGGCTTGAGCGGTGTGTCGGCTATCTCCGCCGGAGGCAATCATTCCCTGGCCTTAAAGGCAGACGGCACTGTCGTGGCCTGGGGATTGAGGGACTTAGGCCAGTGCAGCCCTCCAGCATTAAATGATGTGGTGGCCATATCTGCCGGTGGAAATCATTCTCTAGCCTTAGAAGCAGACGGCAAGGTCGTGGCCTGGGGGGATGATAATCTTAACCAATGTAAAGTCCCGGACGACGCTTTAAGTGATGTAGTTGCCATATCCGCCGGATGGGACCATTCCCTGGCTTTGAAGTCAGACGGCTCTGTTGTGGCCTGGGGGAAAAATGATCATGGCCAGTGCAATGTGCCGGCGGGGTTAAGCGGTGTGGTGAGCATATCCGCAGGCAGATATCATTCCCTGGCTCTAAAGGCGGACGGTACCGTGGTGTCCTGGGGAGCAAAGGCAGCGGGCGGCACTGGTGACTATGGTCAAGGCAACGTGCCGTCAGGATTGAATAGTGTGGTCAGCATAGCTGCGGGAGAAGTGCATTCCCTGGTTCTGAAGGCGGACGGCGCCCTGGCAGCCTGGGGATACTCACAGAATAACGTGCTGGATATACCGGTCGGTTTGAATCTGCTTGGAAAGTTAAGTGATCTGCTGGTAGACGGCGCTTCTCTCCCTGCTTTCAGCCCGGAAACCTATGCTTACACTATCGAAATTCCCTATCAGACCGAAATCTCTCTTGGCGCCACCCTGGAAAACCAGGCTCATATTCTGAAGATAAACGGGGCGGTAGCTAATAGCGGCGAGAAAGTAACAGTTACTCTCCAACCCGGTATCAATAGTATTCCCTTCGCGGTGAGCATTCCGAGTTCAGGTATGACCAGGATATATATGCTGACGGTAATTAATTCCGCCCTTGCTCACTCATTCAGCGTAAACGCGCCTGCTGCCGTGAAAGTTGGCGAATCCTTCAGTGTAGAGATTAGCGCTTTGAACTCCGCCGGAAAGATTGAAACCGGTTATGCAGGTACGCATACGATCAACTGGAGCTGGACGGCGTCATCCTCCACGGCAGGGGTGGAGCCGGTGAAACCCGCTGACGTACCGGTCGTCTTTACCCGGGGTAAGGCCACGGTAGAAGGGTTCCTATTGACTAAATTTGGGGAGCAAGTACTTATAACCGCAACGGCTCCGGAGGAAAACAATATCAGCGGCATCACCGGTAGTCCGGTAACAGCGGTTAATGGAGACACTTCAGGATTTATTATCGAATTGCCGGCGGATATTGAGGCGGGGCAACCAGTTGCTCTTACCGTCAGAGCTGTTGACATGGCCGAGAATCCCGTTGACGATTATACAGACGCCATCACATTTGCCAGCAACGATCCGGGGGCAGTTTTGCCGGATAATTATACCTTTACCTCTGAGGATGCCGGAGTCAAAACCTTTAGTGTTACTTTTGGCACTTTTGGGGAGCAGACTTTGACAGTTAACGAAATAACTGATGAGTTTAAGGGATACTGGAGATTTGATGAGGGGTCGGGCAGTGAAGTCAGGGATTCTTCCGGAGGAAATAAAACAGGGGCCTTCAAAGGCACTGGAACTGTCTGGTCGGAGGGCGCTCCGGGTACCAGCTTTACCAATACCCACAGTGTACAATTGAGCGGTGGAAATGATTATATAGAGATTCCAGAAGGCATTGACCTGGCCAATAAATCCTTTTCCATCAGCTTCTGGGCTAAACGAGCCCGGAGCAACGTGCAGGAGTGGATACTATTCCAGGGAACAAATGCAGTCAATGAAGGATTGCATATCGGTTTCCGGGATAACGGCAAGTTCAGTTTTGCATTCTTTGCAGATGATCTGGATGTAGAGGTGACTAACAATACTGACTGGCATCACTGGGCCGTAACCTATGACGCGGCTACAAAAACGCAACAAGTCTTCCAGGACGGTATTCTGTGCGGTTCGCGCACAACCGGCAGCCATCTTAACTCAACCGGAGCCTTGATCATAGGGAAGCGTTTTGATGGTATTCACTTTAAAGGTAATATAGATGACCTGCAAGTTTACAACAGAGTTCTTTCGACCGGGGATATAAGTGCCCTTTCAACAGGCAGCGCGGCATTGCCATACGGGAAGGCAGCTATCTCGGTAACGGGCATCTATACTTTAAGCTACCACGCCAACGGCGGAACGGGTGAAGTCCCGCCGGCAAGCGAAAAAACTGCAGGAGCCACCTTCACAGTAGCAGCGGCTGACAGCTTAACCCCGCCGGCCGGCAAACAGTTCAAAGAGTGGAACACGGCGCAGGACGGCACAGGCACAGGCTATGCGACAGGAGCCACAGTGACTATGCCGGCAAATGCCCTGCTCCTGTACGCGATATGGGAAGATACAACAGCGGTAGCATTGGAGAGCATTGAGGTCACAACACCGCCGGCCAAGACCACCTATTATGTGGGAGAAGCGCTGGATTTAAGCGGCCTGGTGGTGACCGGCACATACAGCGACGGTTCCACGGCAGTTCTGGACATTGGATCGGAGCATATCAGCGGTTTTGACAGCAGCGCGGCAGCCAGCGGGCAGACCGTGATTGTAACCTATGAAGGCAAGACGGCCACATTTACGGTGGACATCGTGGCTGCGCCGGTAACCAGCGCCACCATCACACCTGAATGGGTGACCTTTGATTTGGATAATCCCGCTGACGTGAGCACAATGATTACCTGGGGCAGCGCCCGGTCGGTCACCGGTGTAGTCTATGACGAATACACATTAGACACGCCGGGTGATTACACTGTAGACGAAAACGCGCTGACCATTAACGAAGGTTACCTTGTGAGCCTGGAGCTTTTGGAAGGCAATACCGTTGAGTTTGAAATCTCCTTTGATGCCGGGAACAGCGCTGTACTGGCGGTCGAAGCCGTGCGCAGTTATACGCCCGGCAGCGACGCTTACTTGAGCGATCTGACGGTGGGCGGCGACACGGTAAGTGGTTTTGTGTACACAACCTACCTGTACACCAGGGAACTTCCCTATGGCACTCTGCCCGGCAGCCCAGTGGCCACAGTTGGCGCAACGCCAAAGGACCCGAAGGCAATCGTAACTGTCACTCAGGCGTTACAACTGCCTGGAGACGCCACAGTGCAAGTTGTCGCCGAGGATGGTACCACAACACAGACCTACACGGTCAGATTTACCCTGGTAGAGCCTGCATTGACCTACACCATAGCGCCTATCGGCGATCAGACTCTGGCAGATTTAACGGCAGGATATGCTCCGGGGACGGAGGAAACCAGGAGCATCACCATAACCAGGACCGGCACGGGTGAGTTGGCTAACCTAAAAACAGCCTTAAGCGGGGACGGTGCTGACAACTTTGAAATCTCCCAGCCCGCGATAGACACACTGGATGCAGGCACAACCTCCACCACCTTCACCATAAAGGCGAAGCACGGGCTGCCAGCCGGAATCTACACGGCCACTGTAACGGTATCGGCGAACAACATGGAGGATGTGACCTTTACAGTAAGACAAACAGTTAATGCAGAGCAGGTCACCTGCACCGTGACAATAACACCTCCTGAAAACGGGATCGCAACGGGTGGCGGTACGTATTACTCTGGTACAAGCGTGACACTCAATGCTATACCAAATACAGGATATAACTTTGACGGCTGGTATGGGGGAGAGACAAAGGTATCCCTGCTGCCGAACTACACCTTTACGGTGACAAAGGATGTTACGTTGACTCCAGTCTTTATAACAATGCCAAAAAGCTCTCTGGAGGTCACTATCGTAGGAAACGGTTCTGTCAAGCTGAATAATGAAGCAGGAGAGCTTCCTTCAAACTATAAAGATGACCATGCAAGAGGTACAAGCATTCGATTAACAGCCACTGCTGATACAGGGCATGCCTTTGCCTATTGGGAAGACATTAATTCATCAAGCATTATCTCTACCAAACCGGTATATCAGTGCATTATGGGATCTGGGGTCAAAGTAAAGGCTGTGTTCAGCAAGCTTCCAACGCCGGAAGATACCCATTATACGGTTATATTCAAGGGCAAAAGCGGAAAAATTCTAAAATCGACAAGCGTGGAAAAAGGTACAGCCGCAACTCCGCCAGGCAGTGAGCCTGCACTTGTTGGATATGTCTTTACAGGCTGGGATCAAACCTTCAACAATATAACATCGGATATGACGATAAACGCTTTATTTGTGAGACTTTCGGACACTTATATGGTAACCGTAGTGAACGGAACGCTGTCAACGGGCGGTACCTCAGGTGCATATCAATTTGATACGCGTGTGACTGTTGTAGCCGATACTGCTCCATCGGGACAAAAGTTCAGCCACTGGGAACAGGCCGGTACCAAGGTAAGCACCAATGAAACCTATACCTTCTATGCCCTGATGAAAAATATTACCCTTGCAGCAGTATATGTAGACGAATCGGCGACGATCGTGGATGTGCCATTTATAACTTTATCGGAGGATGTGCTGGTAGATAAGGCAAACAAAACCATGATGTTTATAGCCAACAGAACGGTTCCAGATGGCTATACTCTTGTGGAAAGCGGTATCATGCTGCTGCAGACAAACGAGCCTTTATCCAGTGAACTTACGATCGATACGCCAAACGCGATTCGTGGAAAGATAAAAAATGATTCCACGGACCAGTTCTATATCCGAAAGCTTAATATTGAAGAAGGCGATACATGGTATGCAAGAGCCTATTTAATTTATAAAGATACCAGCGGCAATATTATCATTGTATACAGCAGCAACACTGTAGAAGAAATAATGGAGGTGTAATAGGAGGTGAGCGATTTGAAAAAACCGTATGAAAAGCCAGAAATAGAAGTCACCGAGTTCGAAATTGAAGATACTATTACCAATTCCAGTATGATCGGCGATGATTATTAGCCAAAACAGGCAGGCAGAAAATCTCTGCCTGCCTGCAGGTAAATATAGGTTCAGGGTTGAAATATTGAAATATTGAAATATTTTAACCCCCTTATTACTGGTATAGTTATTCAGATAACGTTATAGCGAGAAACCCTTATCTATTTTATCCAACAGACTTTTACAATGTAATTCAATGTAATTGTTATAGGCAATAACGGTAAAGTTGTTGCGTGATAGTGAATAAAAAATAATTCAATAATTCAAGCCTGACCCCGGGAGGTACGATATGAGGAAGCAACAGCTTTACCGCATAGCCGGACTGCTTTTGCCGGTGATAATGTTATTTGCCATGACTGGCGCAGTGTTTGCTGCAGAGGTGGCAAACGGGCAGCCCGCTGCTGGCGCATTCAGCGATGTGCGGGATGATTTTTGGGGCAAACCGGCAATTGAAAACTGGAGCAGCAAAGGCGTTATTAAAGGCGACGGGACAAACTTTTACCCCCACGGGCAGATTAGCCGCGCCGAGATGATGACCATACTGGGTAGAATTTTTGGCTACGGTGAAACAACGGATAATCCTTTTTCAGATGTCAAAAAGGGTGATTGGTATTATGACGCTCTAATCAAAGCGTATGCCAGAGGGGTCATGGAGGGCAGCTTTGACGGCATCGGAAACCGTATAGCCCGTCCCAATGACCCGCTGACCCGTGCCGAAGCGGCGGTATTGTTTGCCAGAATTTTTTCCGTCACGGGTGAGAGCCATTCAAATTTTAAGGACAATTTGCCCGAATGGGCCAAGGAAGCCATCTTCGGCATGGAAGCGGCAGGATTTGTTCATGGCAAGGGAAATGGTCTATTCGATCCCTCGGGCAGCCTGACCCGTGCTGAAGCGGTGCAGATGCTGGATAATATCGTCAAGCTCTACGTGGATCAACCCAGTAGCTATAGCAGTGATGTTAACGGCAATGTGGTAGTCAACACCCCGGGTGCGGTACTTAAAGCTATGAAGATTACCGGCAACTTGTATCTGGCGGAGGGGATTGGCGAAGGGGAAATCAGCCTTGAGAATGTTACTGTTACAGGCAGTACCTTTATAAGAGGCGCAAGTAAAATCACCATGAGGAACAGTGATTTGGGCACAAGGGTCATTGAAAAGGAAAGCGTTGCTTTAGACGAGCCACAACCGGAAACCACTGTGCCGGGCAATACAGGTGCTCCAGGTAGCGCAGGAGGTTCGGGTGGCTCCGGCGGCACGGGCGGTTCAGGAGATACCGGTGGCACTGGTGATACAGGCGATCCGGGCGAAGGTGCTCCTTCCGGCGGCACAGGTGACAGCGACGGCGCGGATATAGTTGACTTGTAAAACCCGCGCTTTACAGGGAGAAGGATATGGATATCTATAGAATTGCTGATATAACAGTAAAGATGGCTTGTTCAGGGGAAACCTTGACAAAACAAGCCAGACGCTATCAGATCGGTCCCTTCGGGCACGAGGTCACCCCGGATATCACCATAAATATTAACAGCGAAACATTGAAGGCCACAAAAAAGAAATATCCGCATTTAACCCTGAATGAATGTGAATATATTCTGACCGGCTTTGCTTTTTCCCGTGCTTTGTTGGACTTCGACGGCTTTTGCCTGCATGCTTCGGCAGTCGCGCTGGAAAACCGGGCGGTGCTTTTCTCCGGTCCCTGCGGCACGGGCAAATCCACTCATGCGGGGCTGTGGCAGCAGTATTTCGGAGCGGACCGGGCAGTCATTATTAATGATGACAAGCCGGCGCTGCGTTTAATGCAGGACACTTTTTACGCATACGGCACTCCGTGGAGCGGAAAAAGCAGCTTGAATGAAAATATCCGGGTGCCCCTGGGGGCTATTGTCTTTCTGAAACAGGCAAAAGGAAATCATATCCGGCGCTTAAATAACAAAGAAGCGGTACAAATGCTCATTTATCAGAGCCTCCGCCCCAACAGCGACAGGGATAAGATGGACAGGCTTTTAACACTCCTGGATGTTTTGCTGAAAAATACGCCGGTCTGCCAAATGGATTGTACCGTCAGCCTGGAGGCGGTCAAGCTGGCCTATGACACCATATTCAAAGAGAGGGTGGACCAATGATGAGAATAAAGGAAGGTTATCTCCTGCGGGAAGTGGCGGGAAACCATGTGGTAGTGCCCACCGGCAAGGCATCTCTTGATTTCAGCGGCATGATCACCTTAAACGGGACGGGAGCGTTTTTGTGGAAGCAGCTTGCCGCGGACAAATCTGAGCAGGAACTGCTTATGGCCTTGTTGGAAGAATATGATATCGACGAGGCTGCCGCAAGAGCGGATATTGCTGAATTCCTTGCGAAACTGAAGGCGGCTGAGCTTTTTGAGTAAAAGGGTAGCATGTCGGAGCTATCCCCGCTGATGGCACAGATCCTGCAAAATGACGGAGAAATCATTTTTACCATAACGGGGTCCAGCATGCTGCCCATGCTTCATCATCGCAGGGATAAGGTGTGCCTGGTGAAACCTCAGGAAAAGCGCTTGAAAAAATATGATCTTCCTCTCTATGTCCGCCAGGACGGCAAATATGTTTTGCACAGGATTGTGGCGGTAAAACCGGAGGGCTATGTCATGGCCGGGGATAATCAGTGCGTAAAGGAATACCCGGTACTGTCCTCCCAGGTGCTTGGCGTGGTCAAGGGGTTCTGGCGGAACGGTAAATACATCTCTTGTGAAAAGTTCTGGTATCAGGTATATTGCAGTCTATGGGTTTTAGGGTACCCCTTACGGTGGGTGTATCTCAGGAGCAAACAGATCTTCATCAGAGGAATCAAATTTTTGGCACGCCTTCATGGAGATAGAGTAAATGACGGATAGAAAAACTCTTGCATGGATCTATCAAAATTCGAAAGCACAGCTTATCCCCATGCTGTCGCTTATTTTGGGCAATGCGCTGTTTGCCGGGTGCGGCGTGCTGTTTGCTTTGGCCAGCCGCGGTGTCATTGACGGCGCTGTGGCGGGAGAAAAGCACACCCTGATCATTCAGGGCATGGGGCTGTTTGCGGTTATTGTGCTGCAGTTTGTTCTACGCGTCCTCTGCCGGAGCCTTCAGGTACGGATACAGGGCCGGCTGGAAATGGGCTATAAGACGAAGCTACTTGGGAAAATCCTGCATAAGGATTACGCGCACACTACCAAATATCACAGCGGTGAGCTGTTGAACAGGCTCACCAGCGATATTACCGTGGTCAGCGAGGGGATCACAAGCATATTGCCGGAATTTGCGGGCTTAGTAACAAAACTTTTAGGCGCCCTTGCTGTACTGTGCGTGTTTGACCCCACCTTTGCCCTTATTTTTACCGCCGGCGGCTTGCTGCTGTTTTTTACCACTAAATATTTCCGGGAGAAGCTTAAACACCTGCATAAGAATATGCAGGAAAAGGACGGCGTGGTACGCTCCTTTATGCAGGAGCTGCTGGGAAGCCTGATGGTTGTAAAAGTATTCGGAGCTGGGCGTGAAATGAAAGCGAAGGCGGCAGCGCTGCAGCAGGAGCATTACCAGCAGAAGCTCAAGAAAAACACCGTCAGCATACTGGCAAATTCGGGCTTTGCCTTTATCTTTTCCGCAGGATACCTGTATGCGCTGGTCTGGGGCGCTTTTGGCCTGATGACAAAAACTATCAGCTTCGGCACCCTCACCGCCATTTTACAGCTTGTGGGACAGGTGCAGACACCTTTTACCGGTCTGTCGGGGATGCTCCCGAAGCTGTATGGTGTCATTGCCTCTGCGGAGCGTTTGATAGAACTGGAAATATTGCCCGATGAAATCGAAATAAACAAAGAGGATTTGAATGCGGCTGCGGTTTATAGAGATATGCGCAGCATCAAGCTTGAGGATGTTTCTTTCCGGTACGACCGGGATATTGTGCTCGCCCGCGCCAATTTAACCATAGATAAAAGCGACTTTGTCATGGTATCGGGACCATCGGGTACCGGTAAAAGTACACTTTTCAAGCTGTTTTTGGGGGTATTTGCCCCCACTGAGGGGACTATCGGCATTGAACTTAAAAACGGCGAAAGGATACCGGCCGACAGGCATACAAGAAAGTTCTTTGCCTATGTGCCCCAGGGAAACCTGTTATTGTCGGGAACCATCCGGGAGAGCATCGCCTTTGTCAATGCCAGGGCGACTGACGAAGAAATTATGGCCGCCGCAGAGGTGAGCTGCGCCGCCGAGTTTATCCGGACCCTGCCCCAGGGCCTTGATACGATCATCGGAGAAAAGGGGCTGGGCTTATCCGAGGGTCAGGTGCAGCGGCTTGCCATCGCCAGGGCGGTCTTATGCGGCGCGCCCGTACTGCTTTTGGATGAGGCCACCTCCGCCCTGGATGAAGCCACGGAGGAAAGGCTTTTAAAAAATATCAAAAAAATGACCGATAAGACTTGCCTCATTATCAGCCACAAAAAAGCGGCATTTGCCATATGCAATAAGGAAATACGCATCGACAACGGACGGCTTAAGATATTGGAAGGGAGTGCCAGTTATGCGTATCATACAGCCTGAGAAGCAATATTTAATCCACCTCTTAGCCTCTGTCATCAAGGATATGCAGCCGTCCAATCCACCCGGGGAAATGGACTGGGAAAAGCTGTACCGGTTTGCGGTCCGGCACGGCGTAGCCAATATGGCCTGGTATGGTCTGAACAGGCTGAAAGGTGACAGTAAGCCCACGCAGGAGGTAAGGACGAAATTCCGGAGTGACTGCGCTAAAGCCATTGCCAAAGAGGCTACCCAGCATATAACGGTTGAGCAGATCCTGAAAACCTTTGAAGAAAACGGTATTGCCTGTATGCCGCTGAAAGGCTATCTGGTCAAATACCTGTACCCCCGGCCGGATATGCGGCTGATGGCCGACGTGGATATTTTAATTAAAGGTGAACAAGCGGGGCCAGTGCAGAAGCTGATGGTAGGGTTGGGCTTTACCGTGGAACGCCTGGGCGGAAACCATGATATATATTACAAGCGGCCTTTTATGAATATGGAAATGCACCGCAGGCTTATATCTGAAGACTCTCCCTATAATGAGTATTTAAGCAAAACATGGGACAGGGCAAAATTAAAGGACGGATGCAAATGCACCTATCAGCTTACCCATGAGGACTTTTACATCTATCTATTGATTCATCTCACCAAGCATTATGCGGGCGGCGGCACGGGCGTTCGCTCTTTCCTAGACATTTATCTGTATAATCAATGCTATGGCGGCAGGATGGACTGGAATTACATATGGACGGAAGTGGATAAAATCAACCTCCGGGAGTTTGCGGAAAACATCCTGGGACTTTGCGAGGTATGGTTTGGCAATGCACAGAGCAAGGAGTTATATGAGGAAATGACGGCGTACATATTTTCAAGCGGCGCCTACGGCTCACGGAGGAATTCCATCATATCCTCCGTGAGTAGAAAGGCGGGCAAGAAACAATCCATCAGGGCAGCAAGCCAATTGTACCGGGTGAAATTATTTTTCCCGCCGCTTAGTACAATGAAGATCCTCTATCCGTTCCTTGCCGCAATGCCACTTCTATTACCGGCCTGCTGGGTGCTGCGGGGTATTCGATCCCTGCTGTTCAAACGCCGGCACACCTTTCAAATGCTTCACCAGGTTCATTCTTTGTCCGAGGAAGACATCCTCAGAATGGGAAACCTGCACAAAAAAGCCGGCCTTCTGAAATAGGGTGAAATAGGGGTCAGGCTTGAAATATTCCCTTATTATTTTGATCAAAATAATAAGGGAACGTTTCAAGCCTGACCCCGGGGAACTGGAGGTTACGTTGACGTTATGAGTTTAGAAGATAAAATACACAGCATCAATGACGGTATGGTGGATCTGGACATCGATGGCAGTAGCCTTGCGGCAAATGCTGAAGCCCTGGCAGCGATGGGGGTAACCGATGCCGAAAGGCAGAAACTGGCGGCCCTGTACCAGCCCGGAGATAGCCTGTGGCGGGTGCCTATTACTCACTTTACCCCCTGGGATTGTAACTGGCCCTACGGCCCGCCGGTTGGTTCCACACCTCCCAACCAACCGGCGCCAAAAATCCATAATGAAGATTACCCCTGTACGGGCAGCGGATCAATTATTGAGTATCAAAACCAGGTGTTGGGCGAGACTGCCAAGGTATTCGGTACGTCTTTCACCCTGAACTACCGGAGTAGCCGGGTAGAAGGTTATAAAAATACCCGTACTTTGCATATCCCTTTAAGCGGTGCAACTGTTCCAGACAGTCTCAAAAGGATAGTACTGGAAATTAGTATTGCCGGCAATTTGATCACCAAAACATTTTCCAATGAGCCGAATCAGAGCTATAAATATACCTGGGATGGTAAGGATGTGTACGGCAGGACCATTCAAGGAAGTACCCCTATCAATGTCCGTATAGGGTATGTCTATCCCATTGTTTATCTTAGTCCAGCGGATTTCGAAGCCGCTTTCGGCAGTTATTCAGCTGGGGCAGACTGGGAAGTAAGTAGGGGCGACGACCTTGAAGTCACCATGTGGGAGGCTTGGAGCGACAAGATTTCACTCTAGGATAATTATCCTATAGGTCTTGGGGGCTGGTCCTTAAATGTACATCATTCCTACGACCCAAACAGTCAGATACTTTATCTCGGAGACGGGCAAAGCAGCGTAACCAGTGGTACTGTTATAACCACCGTGGCTGGTGATGGCCGGGCAGAAGGAACTATTGGCGACTACGGTGACGGCGGTCCGGCCATCCAGGCGTGGCTTAATAATACTAAGAGTATTGCCATAGGTGATGACGGCAGCCTTTATCTTGCAGACACCGATAACCACCGTATCCGCAAGGTAAGCCGGGATGGTATCATTACAACCGTTGCAGGCTCATGGCAAGGTTACTCCGGTGACGGCGGCCTGGCCATCGAGGCGAATTTTACTCCTGAGGAGGTTACAGTAGCTCCGGATGGCAGCCTTTACTTTGCTGCCAACCAACGTATTCTCAGGGTAGGGCCGGATGGTATTATCAATACCGTGGCAGGAACTGGCGAACTAGGATATAACGGCGATAATGGCGTGCCCACCAAGGCGCAGCTTAATTGTGGTGGTTCCCAGGTGGCCATAGGTAAGGACGGCAGCATTTATTTTGCGGATAGCGGAAACGGACGTATCCGCCGGATAGGTCAACCATTCCCCGGTCTCCTTGCCGACGATTTGGTAATTCCGGCAGAGGGGGGCGCCGGGCTTTACGTTTTTAATGGTTCAGGCCGGCACAAACGCACAATCAACGCCATAACCGGCAGTGACATATATACGTTTACCTATGATGACCAGAACCGGTTGACCCAAGTAAAGGATGCTTTCGCCAACGCTACCCGTATCGAATGGGATGACCAGGGTAACCCAACGGCTATCGTTGCTCCCGGGGGCCAGACAACCTGGCTGGAAGTCAACGAAGATGGTTATCTTTCCAGCATCATATGCCCGTTGTTTAAAGAGACCAATCTGGAATATACCAGTGACGGTCTTTTGACCAGCCTCAGTGACCACAAGGATAACGTGCATCGTTTTACTTATGATGAATTTGGGCGCCTGGTCAAAGACGAAAACCCCGCTGGCGGGTATAGTGAACTGTCACGTTCAGAACTGGAAAACGGGTATGAAGTAAGCGTCACAACAGCTGAGGGGCTCGTTTCCAAATACCGGGTGGAATACCCTGCGATAGACGACAGGCGCCGGGTTAACACTGACCCCAGCGGCGCCGAAACGGTAATCCTAATCAAAAACGACGGCACTCGGCAGGTCACCTATCCCGACGGCACGGTGGCAACCATGGTAGCGGGGCCCGACCCGCGCCTGGCAATGGGCATGCGAGTACCTGTCACCAAGGAATTTACAATCACCACTCCGGGAGGGTTGACATCAACTGTTACCCGTGAGCGTATGGCGGAGATGACAGACGCCAATGACCTTTTAAGTGTCACCCAAATAAAAGATGTGTTAAACAACAATGGTAACTTCTATGAAAGTACTTATGACATCGACAGAGCTAACCAAACGATGACTTTAACCACCAGCACACCCGAAGGAAGGCAAACTGTCAGTACTTTAGACTGGCATGGCCGCTTAATAGAAGAAACAATTGCCGGCCTGGAATCGGTCACCTACAGCTATGATGAAAAAGGTCATTTGACCAGCATTCAGCAAGGAGAGCAGCGCTTAACCTACACATATGATGACATGAACCGGGTTTCAGCCTTGGAGGACGCTGCGGGAGATAAGTTCCAGTACGCCTATAACGGCGCCGATCTGCTCACCGGTATCACCATGCCCGGTGGCCAGGTCTACCAACTCGGTTACGACGCCAATGGTAATACCACGGCCATCACAATGCCGGGCGGAGCAACCCATCAACTGGGTTACACCACAGTAGACCTGGGAGAAAGCTATACGCCGCCGGATAACGCCAGTTATCAGAAAAGCTATAACAAGGACCGTGCGGTGACCCGGTTGACCCTGCCAGGCGGGCGAACCGTGGACTATGAATATGATAGCGGCGGCCGCATCACCGGTATGGCTTACGACTCCGTGCAATCGAGCTTTGGCTACAACGACTTGACAGATCGGGTTGCCGGCATCGAACGTGCTCCTGACGGGATCAACTATAGTTTTGCATACGATGGTTCGCTGCCCGCCCAAATGACCGTCAGCGTCAGCGGTGAAGTATATGGCGAGTATAGTTACCGTTACGACAATAATTTTAACCTGATCGGATTTACAGCTAATGGGGAGCGCGAGGTGCCCCTGGGATATGATAAAGATGGACTGCTGACCCAATACGGAGACTTTGCTATCGGGCATGAAGGTCCGTTAGGTGCGCCAAGCCAAATCAGCGATGGTGTTATGACCACCACTTATGCTTACGACATCCTCGGCAGACCTGTAAATCGCAGTCAGGTTTACAACCTGGATCTCACCTATGACAACACCGGTATGATCCGGAAAAAGGAAGAAAACATAGAGTCTGCTGCTTATGAATACACGTATGACTATGACGCCAACAAGCAGTTGAATGAAGTCAGGCGCGGAGGCGCAGTGGTTGAAACTTACACCTATGATGTCAACGGTAACCGGCAGACAGGTGAAGCTATTTACGACACCCAGGACCGCTTAACCAGGCTGGGTGATGTAGCGTACCAGTTTAATGATGACGGTTTTCTGAACAAGCGCGGTGGAGATACCTTTGAATACACTGCTCAGGGCGAGTTGCGCAAGGCAACGCTGCAAGGCGGCCAGGAAGTCACGTACACTTATGACGGCCTGGACCGGCGGGTGGGCCGCTCGGTGGTAGCAGCAGCTTATGAGGCGCCGGTTAGCGAGCATTACCTCTATGGCAATCCCGACTATCCCTTCCAGGTCACGGCCCTGCGGGATAATTCGGGTGCCGTTAACCAGTATTATTATGACGAAAGCAATTTCCTCTTTGCTATTAAACAGGGTGCTGACTGGTATTATGCAGCCACAGACCAGCAGGGTACCCCGCGTGTAGTCAGCGATGCTAGCGGTCAGGTAGTAAAGGTCATAGAATATGACAGCTATGGAAACTTAACTTATGACAGCAATCCCGGTTTTCAACTGCCCGTCGGCTATGCCGGAGGAATAGCTGACCCGGATACCGGACTGGTGCACTTCGGGCTGCGTGACTACGACCAGGCAGCCGGGCGATGGACGGCCCGCGACCCGATTCTCTTTAATGGCCAGCAGGGTAACCTATACGTTTACGTTAACAATAACCCGGTTAACCTGCGCGATCCGTTTGGCCTGTTTTGTATCGGTGGAACTGCTTATGGCGGCGTCGGGGGTGGCGGTCAGCTCTGTATTACCGGTGAAGGGGTCTCTATTTGCGCAGAGGTCGGGTTCGGCATAGGCGGGGGAGTAGAAGTATCTCCCTTCGGAGGTTTGGCCAGAGCCGGTAGTACCGTTGGAGTCCAGGGGGGACTGAGCTTTGCTGGTATAGGGCCCAGCGCAGGATTAACCCTTGATGATTGCGGCACCTTAAAGTTTACAGGAGGATTAAACGCGGGGCCATTTTCCAAGTCGGGTTCATATGACTTTACAGAAGGAAAATGGAGCGCGGAGGACTTTACAGTAGGAGGGGACGCAGGCGATTTAAATAAAGATGTGGGCGAAGCATTTAAACCGAAGTTTGGAGGTTCCCTCAAAATATTTGGACAAAAATG
This sequence comes from Desulfotomaculaceae bacterium, assembly GCA_028702695.1. Classification (GTDB taxonomy): domain Bacteria; phylum Bacillota; class Desulfotomaculia; order Desulfotomaculales; family Pelotomaculaceae; genus Pelotomaculum_C. The sequence continues at coordinate 1,852 of JAQVOH010000026.1, read as the reverse complement.
TCTGCAGTTATAGTTAGGTTAAGCTAGTAACAGAGTAACAGGGGTCAGGCTTGAATAATTGAATTATTATGTTGTTCACCATAATAATTCAATTATTCAAGCCTGACCCCGTTGTTTTCCCCCGTTGTTTTTTCCCTTGATGTCAAAATCCCCGCTGAGCGGTTCTGACCGATGTAGCGGGGATTTATTATTTCAGAGTTGGTTAGACAGCTTAGAGTCCTACGTTTGGCAGGGTGGCAAAACCTTTGGCCAGGTCTTCATCTGTTGGGATGTAGTCTGTCATAGAACCGTCGTTATAGCTCATGTAGGCTGACAGGTCGAAGTAGCCAGTGCCGGTCAGTCCGAATACGATGGTCTTTTTCTCACCGGTTTCCTTGCATTTGAGCGCTTCGTCAATGGCAACCCGCAGTGCGTGGGCAGATTCCGGCGCGGGGAGGGTGCCTTCGCAGCGGGCAAACATGGTGGCAACTTCAAATACCTTTAACTGCTCAACGGAGCGGGCTTCCAGATAGCCGTCATCGTACAACTTGGAGACGATTGGGCTCATACCGTGGTATCTCAGCCCGCCTGCATGGTTCGGAGACGGCATAAAGCCTGAACCTAAAGTGTACATCTTCATAAGAGGCGTGGTTTGGCCCGTATCACCGAAGTCAAAGGCGTATTTGCCTCTGGTCAAGGAAGGGCAGGAGGCAGGCTCTACAGCGATAAAATGGATGTCGTTCTTGCCGTGAATCTTATCACCCATAAACGGCGCGATCAAGCCGCCTAAATTGGAACCGCCGCCGGCGCAACCGATGATGATGTCTGGTTTAATACCATATTTTTCACAAGCGGTCTTTGTCTCTTCACCAATAATAGACTGGTGCAAAAGAACGTGATCCAGCACGCTGCCCAGCACATAGCGGCAGTTGTCAGTTTTCATGGCTACTTCTATTGCCTCGGAAATGGCGCAGCCCAGGGAACCGCCTGTATCGGGATTTTTTGCCAAAATCTTCCTGCCCACTTCCGTCGTGTTGGAAGGGGAAGGAATAACCTTTCCGCCGTAGGTTTCAATAACAGCTTTGCGGTATGGCTTCTGCTCCGCGGATACCTTTACCATGTAAACACTTAGAGGAATGTTATAGTAAGCGCATGCCATTGCCAGCGCAGTGCCCCATTGTCCAGCGCCGGTTTCGGTGGTAAGGGAAGTCAGGCCTTCCTTCCTTGCGTAATAGACCTGTGCCGCAGCCGAGTTCAGTTTGTGGGAGCCGGAGGTATTAGTCCCCTCAAATTTGTAGTAGATTTCAGCCGGGGTCTCTAACTGCTTTTCCAAACAGTAAGCCCTGACGAGAGGAGAGGGGCGGCCAAAAGTGACCATTTTGTGGCAGAAGATGATGAACAGGATATCTCGGTATCTGAAGTTGTATACGCAGAACAGGGTAATGATATTGATAATGGGATTTGTGACAATTCTTTGGATGATATGAACACTGCAGATGAACCTGAAATGCCCGTTCCAACCCCAACAGGTGCAAATATGATGCAAACAATGGAAATAGAGGACAATGGTGAGGACCCACCAATAATGGGAGTGTCCAATTTAAAAACATCATATGATTTTGCGGAGGTAACAGGATATTTCTTTGTTCATGTGCCCAAGGAAGGTGAAGAAGGGGAAGATATCTATGAATGCGAGGTAAGTTTTACACCAATTATAGAAGAAGGTGACACACCCTTTTATATAGCTAATGGTCTATATGGAAAAGAAGCAGTGTTTACCATAAGAGATAATGATGTATATGATAGAGCAGATATTAACATAGAAGATATCTATATTGAAAAGCCTGATCTTGTAAAAGCAGGTGAACCACGC
>JAQVOH010000116.1:4845-7383 GCA_028702695.1 Desulfotomaculaceae bacterium | reverse complement strand
GAAGACACCTTGGTCAGCTCCATGGCTTTTGTGGGGAGCTTCCGGCAGGTGATCATCAACTGGCTGCGAGATGGAAAACCGGAAAACCTGGAAAAGGCTTTTGACACTTTGATGAAATATAATATCAAGGGATTGGGGAAATAAGAAAATTCGGGCAAGGATATGATGAAAATGCAAGATTATTTTCTATCAATAAAATCCTTAAAAGTTGCTTATGAGCAAAGAGGAGAGCTAGTCACAGCGCTGGACTCTGTTGATCTCTCCCTGTCCCAGGGCCAAAGAGGGGTTATTATCGGCCCTTCAGGCTGCGGCAAAAGTACCCTGATTACCGTACTGGCAGGTCTGAATTCCCACTATACCGGACAAGTGCTGATCGGTGGCAAGCCCCCCGCAAGCGGTGGGGAAACAGCCCTAATTCTCCAGGACTTCGGCCTCCTCCCCTGGAAGACCGTGTGGGACAATGTTATTTTGGGACTGAAGCTCCGAAAAAAGACCGCCGCGGAAATTAAAACGACAGCAGAAACGGTCCTGGAAAAACTGGGCCTTAGCTCCCTGGCAAAAAGACACCCCACTCAATTAAGCGGGGGGCAGAGGCAACGGGTAGCCATTGCCCGTGCTCTGGTGTTGGCGCCCAAGCTCTTATTGATGGACGAGCCTTTTTCTTCACTGGACGCCCTAACCCGGGAAGAACTTCAGGATTTTCTCCTGGAGCTCTGGGAAGAAACCAAGCTTACCACTTTATTGATCACCCACAATATTGAAGAAGCTGTCTTACTGGGACAAAAGATCTTTATCATGTCTTCCAGTCCCGGGCAGATCCAACAGGAAGTAGAAAACCGCTTAGCAGGGGCTACCCACTTGAGAGGAGAGTTGCAGTTCCTGGAAATGTGCAGTACCCTCCGATCATTTTTGCGCGGGAGGGTTCATGATGAGGCAAGCGCTTAAAAAAGGCGGGGGAACGATTTCTCTCATTCTTTCTGTCATCATGCTCCTGGGCAGTTGGTGGCTCCTCGCCCTGGCATTAAAAAGCCCGGCGGTACCGCCACCTTTGGGCGCGGTAAAAATCTTTCTGGCAAGCCTCCGGGGTGATCTAGTAATCCACCTGGGTATAAGCCTTTACCGGGTGCTCATAAGCCTCATTCTGGCAGCCGCGCTGGGCGTGCCGCTGGGCATTTTCCTGGGCAAAAACCCGAGAATCGACGCCAAAATTTCGCCCATGCTCTACCTCACCTATCCAGTGCCAAAGGTTGTCTTTATGCCGATCTTCCTTATCCTTCTGGGGATCGGGGATATTTCTAAAATCGTATTAATTACCCTGATCATATTTTATCAGATCCTGGTTACCACAAGGGATGCGGCAAAAAATTTGGAAAAGGGATATATTTCTTCCGTCCAATCACTAGGGGCTGGCTCCCGGGATCTTTATATACACGTTTTTCTTCCCGGATGCCTGCCGTCCATTCTCACTTCACTGCGACTGGGACTAGGTACAGCCATGGCAGTACTCTTTCTTGCGGAAACTTATGCCACCCAAAAGGGTATCGGTTTTTTTATCATGGATTCCCTGAGCCGGATGAATTATGAAGAAATGTTTGCGGGTATTATTGCTATGGGGCTGATGGGATTTTTCTTATATGTCATACTCGATAAAATGGAAAAGGTGCTTTGCGGCTGGGTCCACTTATAAGCTGTCGGTTAAATCAAATTAATCTTATCTACTAGATAACCAATGGAAAACAAAATGCCGAAAACCAATGAAAGACGTGCGGTACCTGCCAGGGTATTATTCAAGGGAACACCCTTTTTAGTCTGCATATCACGAATTAAGGGCCTGATTAGGAATAGGGAAATCCAGGGGAGAAGAACCCACGCCGAATGTTCACCACTTAGCCACATGATCAATGGAACGGTTAGAGAAGCGGTGAGCAGAAGGAAATATTCCCTTCGGGTACCGGCAGGCCCCAAGCGGACGGCCAGAGTCCTTTTGCCTCCTTTTTTATCCGTATCCAAATCACGAAAATTATTCACAACAAGGATCGCAGTAACCAAGAACCCCATGGGAATGGATGCCCACCAAGCGGAAGCACCGATATATCCTGCCTGGACATAGTAAGTGCCGCAGACAGCTACCGGCCCAAAGAAAATGAAGACAAAAACCTCACCCAGCCCGTGATAACCAAGGGGATAGGGCCCCCCTGTATAAGCAATGGCCGTTATGATGGACAAGACACCAATCACCAGGATGGGCCATCCCCCCATCCAGATCAGATATGTCCCAACGATAAAAGCCATTGTGAAGACTGTCCACATCCCTGCCAGCACCTGGCGGGGGGGTAAAAGGCCAGCCTGGGTGACTCTCATGGGACCGGTTCTTTCTTTGGTATCCATTCCTTTTGTAAAATCAAAAACATCGTTAGCTAGATTGGAGCCGATCTGCAGAAGCAAGGCCGCCAGCAAGGCTGCAAGGGCTGGGCCAATACGGTAAGCATGATCACCGGCAGCAAGTATCGTACCTACCAAAACGGGCCCCATAGCCGC
>JAQVOH010000116.1:0-4745 GCA_028702695.1 Desulfotomaculaceae bacterium | reverse complement strand
TATTGCCCCTTGAGGACGCTATGCCTGCATTGGTGGCGGAGCAAAACGGTTATTTTGTCCAGGAAAACATTGATGTTGAAATTGTTCGTTTTCAAAGCGCGGTGGAACAGGAAAGCGCCATACAGTCCGGACAACTGGACGGCATTGTTAACGATTTGATAGTGGCAACACTTTTGAAGGAATCCGGCCAGAATATCAAAGTAACGTCCATCGCACTTGGGTCAACTCCGGAGGAAGGGAAATTCGCCGTTGTCGCCACACCAAAATCCGGCATTAAAACACTCGAAGATTTAAAAGGTAAAAAGATAGGTATTGCTAACAATACCATCATTGAATATGTTACGGACGGTATGCTGGAGGACGGCGGTATTGACCCTTCCCTGGTGAACAAAGTGTCCGTACCCAAAATACCTGTGCGTATGGAAATGCTTTTCAGCAACCAGGTTGACGCCATTGTGGTGCCCGATCCCCTACTGACCTTTGCCGAGTTTAAAGGAGCCAGAATCGTGGCCCAAGATACGAAGCGCAACCTTTCCCAGTCAGTAGTACTTTTCAACCAAAAAACAATGGACGAAAAGAAGGGTGCAGTAGAAGCATTCTTCCGGGCATATGCCAAAGCAGTGGACGACCTCAACAACCATCCAGCTGATTACAAACAGCTTATGATTGCAAATGTAAATATTCCCGAACAAATAGCTAAAGATTATCAAATCCAGCGCTATCCCAAACCCCAACTCCCCGCAGAGGATGATATCAACAATGTTCTAAAGTGGATGACAAAAAAAGGTTTGCTGAAAACAGATTTAAAATACCAGGACCTGGTTGAAAAAATTCAATTTTAAGATACATTACACAAGATACTTACCGAATCTCAAACCAGGAAAGTTGTCAGACCCGTCTGGATGAAAGTTGGTCGTATAGATACTGCCAACCTGATTTCAAAAAGTTGCAATCCCCTTTTCCAATATGGGTAACTCTCAGTGCTATAAATCTTATTACCTCTTTTCTCAAACCATGCTATACACTGTCAACATCCTGGTGAGCCACCGTGGTATAAATCATACGCAAACTTCGCCCCCCCTATTTGTGGTAATAAAAAATTATAGCCCGTTTAAACGGGCTATAATTTTTGTTGTAGTTTTATTGCAGCGGACTCGTATTCACCTTGTATCATACAAACCGTACTATTGTCATAAACAGCCCTTTTGGCAAACACCAACTTTTTTTACTTCTCAGCTTCAGCCTCAGTCTTGGCCTTCTTGATTATATCTTCGGCTTGACGTCCAGGAACCTCTTCGTAGCTGCTGAACTGCATTGTGAAGGAACCTCTGCCCTGCGTCATGGACTTCAGGTCAATGGCATAACGGTACATCTCCGAGAGAGGGCACGTAGCTTTAACCATGGTTTGCCTGCCTTCGGACTCGGTGCCGAGAACCCGCCCGCGCCTGGTGTTAAAATCGCTGATAATGTCCCCCATGTTATTTTCCGGTACCAGTACTTCGACATTCATGATTGGCTCCAGGAGCACCGGTTTGGCCAGCAGAGCACCTTTCTTAAAAGCAAGGTGAGCCGCAATCTTAAAGGCCATTTCGGAAGAGTCCACATTATGGTATGAACCATCATACAGAGTAGCTTTAAGACCGGTGGTGGGAAAGCCTGCCAGCACCCCTTCATTTATTACTTCACGCAAGCCCTTCTCAACTGCAGGGAAATACTGTCTAGGCACGGACCCACCAAAGACCTCCTCAGTGAAGACAAATTCCTCCTCCGGGTTTGGTTCAAAGCGGATCCAAACATGACCGTACTGCCCGCGTCCACCCGATTGTTTTTTATGTTTTCCTTCTACTTCCACCTTGGACCTTATGGTTTCCCGGTAGGGAACCTTGGGATCGGCCAACACAACCTCGACACCATACCTGCGCTTGAGCTTTTCAACCATGATATTGATGTGCAATTCTCCCATACCGGTAAGAAGCGTTTGTTTGACTTCCGTGTTTTTCTCAACCCGCATGGTCTGGTCTTCTTCAAGCAGTTTTGAAATGGCATCGCCCAGTTTATCTTCGTCATTCTTGCTCTTGGGTGATATAGCCACAGCCAGGGTCGGTGAGGGGAATTCAATCCCTTCCAGGACCACATGCTTATCCTTATCACACAGGGTGTCACCAGTACCGGTATCCTGTAGTTTTACCACTACCGCCATATCGCCGCAGGGGACCACATCGGTCTGCAGCGTGTTTTTACCCCGCACAAAAAGCACATTGCCGATTTTTTCGGTTTTTTCCTTCTTGCTGTTGTAAACAATTGTATCACTTTTAAATTGTCCATTCATAACCCGAAGGAAGTTCATTTTACCAACAAAGGGGTCGGCAATGGTCTTAAATATCAGGGCGGCCATAGGACCTTCTTTTTCCTCGGGGGCTGGCAAATAATTTACTATAACATCCAGCAGTTGAGAAACTCCGGTGTTCTTGGTAGCAGACCCTGCCAGTACTAAAACTACCTTGCCTAAAGCAACGGATTTTTTTAACCCATCCATAATTTCGTCCTGGGTTAAATTCTCTTCTTCCAGGAATTTCATGGTAAGGTCGTCATCACCTTCGGCTGCCGCTTCAACTAGCTGCTCCCGGTAGCTGGCAAACTCATCCTCCAGGTCGCCGGGAATTGCTGTCTCCTTGCCTTTTCCCTCACCCGTATAGGCTTTTCCGTTGATTATGTCAACCACGCCGTTAAAGGTGTTAAATGACCCTATGGGGATTTGCACAGGGACAAAATTAGCTTTGAATTTTGACTTTAGCTCATCCAGAACCCGGTCAAAATTAGCATTTTCACGGTCCATTTTATTGATAAATACTATCCGGGGCAGGTTATATTGATCGGCAATGTTCCAGATAATCTCGTGCTGCACCTCAACACCGTCAACAGCAGATACTACGAACATGGCCGTATCGGAAACCCTTAATGCACTTTTTACTTCACCGATAAAATCAGAAAATCCGGGGGTATCCAGCAGGTTCACCTTAACACCGTTCGATTCGCACGGTACCAGGCTGGTGTGAACGGTTATCTGTCTTGCTGTTTCCTCGGGGTGGTAATCCGAGGTAGTTGTCCCGTCATCAACCCTGCCGAGTCGTGATAGCACACCGGTATTAAATAACAATGCCTCAACCAGGGAGGTTTTTCCTGCCCCACCGTGGGCTACTACCCCGAGGTTGCGTATTTGCCCGGTCTGATAGTTCTTCAATATGTATGCCTCCTTTTGTAAATAATGGTTTCCCTAAAACTGTCATTCTATACTTTTTTGGAGCATAAATGGGCATTTTTGGATAATGCAAAAAAATAACCCCTGAGGGTTAGCTGACCTTAGTTGTTAACAAACTCCTCAGGACAATGGGCAAAAGGACATAATATTTTTAATTATCAATTCTACAGGCACAATCCAAATTCCTTGTTATTAAAAAAATAGCGTCTTATTTTTTAATATGTATGTTTTTAGAAATACGTATTTTTTTCATAGGTAAATTAAGGCTGCATAGATATTATCAGGAAGCTCTCCTGTTAACTATGGTTCAACGGAAGGATTAAACCACTATGAAGCGGCAGTCCTTTATTTACGGTACCTTCGTTTTACTTGCAGCAAGTTTATTTAATCGAATTATCGGTTTTGTTTACCAGGTTTTCTTAATTCGTTTGATCCGTCCGGAAGGGATCGGCCTGCTTAACATGGTCTACCCTATTTACGTTCTGGTACTGGTAATGGCCAGCGCAGGTGTACCGGTGGCAATATCCAAACTGGTGGCGGAGGAAGTTGCCAGGCATAATTGGCGCGGAGCCAACCGCATATTCAATATTTGTTTTACCTTCCTTATACTAAGCAGTTCTATTTTTACCTTGCTATGCCTCCTGTGCGCGCCATACCTTCTTAAATTCGTTTTTCCCAACCCTAAAGTGTTCAATATTTTCTTAAGCCTTTTGCCCGGGATTATTATTGTTTCTCTTTGCTCTGCTTTCCGCGGCTACTATCAGGGTCTGCAACAGATGAAACCTACCGCCTTAACGCAGATGCTGGAACAACTGGTCCGGGTCGTTGCCGGGCTTGCTTTGGCCACCTTGTTGTTGCCTAGAGGAATTGAGTATGCGGCAGTTGGGGCCTCAATAGGTGTAATCATCGGCGAAGTTGCAGGCTTTGTAGCAATCGTCTCTATTTATTTACAGAAACGTCCCCACTTTCCCACAGACCTCTCAGCTGCCCCAGATGAACCTCTGCTGCGTTCACTAGGCAGAATCTTCAACCTGGCCGTTCCTGTTACCCTGACCCGTTTTGTTGCAACTTCGCTATTATCGGTTGAAGCCGTCTTAATCCCACTGCGCTTACAAGCTAGCGGCCTTCAATTGGACGAGGCTACGTCAGTCTTTGGACAATTTGTGGGAATCGCGCAGAGCCTCTTGTTTTTCCCTGGCATTATAACTATCTCCATGGCGACCGCATTGATCCCAGCCATTTCGGATGCTATCGCCTTAAAGAATATTACGCTGGTACGCGCACGTTGCGAGGAAGCAATCCGGATTACCCTGTTGGCCGGTCTGCCCAGTGCTGTGCTCCTGATGTTATTGGCAGAAGACTTATGCGGTCTGATTTTTGGTTACGCCGAGGCCGGGGCCAGTCTCAGAATCTTAGCCCTTGGAGGACCTTTCCTTTATCTCCAGCAAACCTCAACTGGTATTCTCCAAGGGTTGGGCCAAGCCTT
>JAQVOH010000115.1 GCA_028702695.1 Desulfotomaculaceae bacterium | reverse complement strand
GGATTTCCAGTTCATCGATAGCCTCGCCGAGAAATTTTAAAATAATTCCGTGTCCGCATCCTGGGCAAAACTTATGGGGCTTGGTCTCCGACCGCCAACTGCGGGGCATTTTTGGTTGTTGCGACATCAAAAGACTCTCCTTAGAATAATTATGCTTCCCCAGCGACATGTGGAACTAGCCTGCAAATGAGGCCTTCCGTAACCTGGCTTTGCGGAGACCTGTTTCCATCAGCTCTTTCACTCTGTCTTCAACTTCCGTAGCGGTAATTCCGATTCCCGGCCTAAATAGATGAGAGATCTCAGCTATGCTGCCGTAGGCAACCTCTTTAAAGAGCCTGGCCAACTGCCCGTAAGCTGACTCGACTACCAAAATTTTACCGACCCTACCTGAAAATTCCTTGATTTGTTGTACTGGCAGGGGTCGCAGTGTTACCGGCCGAAAATAACCGACCTTGAGTCCCTGTTCTCTCAGGTTATTTACGGCCTCCTGTACCGCTCGGAAAACCACCCCGTGACTGACCACCACCAGGTCCGCGTCATCCGTATTTTCAGCCTGGAATTCAGCCACCTCTGGCGCTATTCTTTCATATTCCGCCACATCGTGGGATACTTTCTCGTAAAGTTCCTCTTCCATGTTGTAGGTATTGCGATGCTGGGCCGGGGGTCTGTCCCGACCCGGCATACCCGCAAGCCCGACATAGGCTTGCGGCTCGAGGATTTGCATACCCCTGGTCTCCGGGTTATAAATAGTCAGGGGCTCACGCATTTTGGCCTGGTAACCATCACCGAGCACAAAAGTAGGGAAGCGATATTTCCAGGCTGTGTTAAAGGCTTTGATGGTGTAATCATATAGCTCCTGGTGATTGGCTGTGGAATATACGATCCGCATGCCTTCACCGTTGCCGCCCAGTGTGGTCAGGGTTACTTCCTGCTGAGAATAAATCACGGTTGCCGTGGATGGTCCGCCCCTCTGCTGAATGACCACCACGGTGGGCAGACGCATCATCTCCGCCATGGACATGGGTTCCTGCATAAGCACATTACCGGGCCCGGCTGTGGCCGTAAAAGCCTTGCGTCCAGCCATCACCCCACCCACGGTGGTGAACCCCGCTGAAAGCTCGTCTTCGGTTTGTAGAAAGGTTTTATTATATTTTGGTGCCAGCCGGGTCCAGTAGTGCATGATTTCATTCTGGGGGGTGATCGGGTAGCCGTACATAATGTCGGCTTTGGCCGCTATAGCCGCCCAGGCCACCACCTCGTTGCCGGTCATAAAGACCCTTTTTTCCTGAATTAAATTCTGAGACATTGAGACCTCCTATAAAAAGCGTTGCCGATTTGGCTGAGCCCGATTTTCTGCATTAAACCTTTGTAGATGTTAATTTGCACCCACTTTTTTCAATTGGAAGATGGGTACATGTGGTGTAGTGCGTAGAGCATCGGTATATAGCATATTTCTCAGGTCATATCAAAAGGCACCTTTTTACGACTTTAACTTGGGCGGCATTGCGCCTGTAATCTACCAGAAGGCTTTTGACATTAGACCAACCAGCGGGCGAACGGGGTTACCCATACAGTCCACAGAACCAACCTGTCCTGCGATCAAAGCCGGAGCCGCTGTAGCCACCACCGGCAGGCCGAGGATTTTAGCAGCACTGGTAACAATCCTGGCGCCTTCCTGGACTACCTCGACAGTGGTCTCACCGGCCAGGTGAGTATTGTTGAGAAGGCCGTCCACCCTTCCCATTTCCCTCACTTGCTCAACAATCTGTTCAACCCCGCAGGTCATGGGACGCGAGGTATTTACAACACAGATTACGGCCAGGTCAGGATCTTCTGAAGCCCCTTCCAAAAGCTTGAGCGTCTTGCTGCCATCCACCCCATAGCCGATGTCCAGGATGATATCGCCTGGTCGCCGCAGTGCCCACCTGGCCTCCGGCTTAACTGTCGTGCCGGCCTCACCCAGGCCTATCGTCTCTTTGGTTTCCCAGGCAATCACATCAACACCACAAGCCATAAGCTCTTTTTGAATAGGCCGCAAAGTATAGCAGGGCTCCACCATATCGAGGTCGACCAGCGTTACCTTCCTGTCCAGGCCAGCCAGTTCCAGTGCCCGGTTTAAAGCTACTTCGCTCTTTCCCGCGGCATACTCACCGATATACGCTTCGACGATGCGGGCTTTGTTTATTATGCTCATACCTCCTTTTTTTAAGCTAAAATACCCATAAAAAAAGAACAGTATTAACTGTTCTCCATGTTTCCAATAAAAAACTTATTTTTTAACTAATAAATAAAACATTTAGTAAGACTAAAAGCACGATTCCTGGCAACTGGAGAATTCCGGCGGTCAACATGGTCAAGGGATTAATGGCGATGTGAAAGCCAAAATAACCGAACGCCGAGTTTATAGCCAAAAGCAATACCACCCCCAGGATAGCCCAGGCTGTCAGTCCGATTAAGAATTTCAAAGGACGAAACAGTGCAGTTCCCACCAGGTAGAGCCCTAATAATCCGGCCAGTCCAATAATCACATGTTTCCATTCCAAAACGGAGCACCCCCCTCGCTCCATTATATGGCCAGTAATGAAATTTTATCCATAAATACTCCTGGCAAAAAGAAAATAAAGTCGTGCCACATAACAACCACCATCAATTCCTAGGCACATACCTTCCATGGATTAAAAGCTGATTTTTTCAAAATTACCTTGCATGTCTTGCAGTTCTGCTTCACCATCCTTGATATAGAAGTTGCCCAGAGTCAGACCGCTTTTGACATTGTATATCTGTGCCAACTGCGGCATCGTTTCAAAGACCTTGGCCATAACTTCAGCTCTGTCATCAAAAACTACTGTGCCTCGAATCCTAATCCACTCACCCTTGGCACTGGCAGTACAGATTTCAACATTGGTATTGGCATTGACTTGTTTGTAAGAAGCTTTGTGCTTACCCATACCGAAATACAACTTACCCTCATATTCCATATAAAAGCCAAATGGTCTTACTCTGGGCTTGTCGCCATCAACGGAAGCAAAATAAAAGACGGGGTTCTCTGATAAAAATTTGAGGATTCTTTCCATTGCACTATTCCTTCCTTTCAGTACATGATAATCGCCCTGCCCATTTTGGGTGATGTAAACCTCCAGCATTATCATATCGAGATATTGATATGATAACAAGCCTTCGGTTGTCCATTATCCACTGTGTCCTTTTTTCAAATCCCTAATAAAAAATCATGGTCAGAAGAAATTCCCATTCCCTCTGACCATGGATTCTATAATACAACTTATTTTACTAATGATATAAAATTTTACACTACCTATTTCATTTCCAGCCTGCCTTCCAGTGCCCTGCCCAGCGTCACCTCATCAGCGTACTCCAGATCGGCTCCCACAGGCAGGCCGTGAGCGAGCCTGGTCACGCGAATGCCAAGCGGCCTAATCAGACCGGACAAATATATGGCTGTGGCGTCACCTTCCACGTTGGGGTTGGTGGCTAGGATTACTTCCTTCACTTCCCCGCCCGACAGGCGTTTTAGCAAATTTCTGATGTTCAGCTGTTCCGGTCCCACTCCTTCCATCGGAGAGATGGCGCCGTGCAACACGTGATAAAGCCCCCTGAGCCCTCTGGCTTTCTCCATCGAGGCAACATCTCTGGGGCGCTCCACCACGCAGATAATATCACGCCTACGCCGCTCATCCCCACAGATAAAACAGGGGTCCACATCGGTCAGGTTGCCGCACAGGGAGCAGTGGTGAATGCCATTTCTGGCTTCCTGCATGACCCTGGCCAGGCTGGAGGCCACTTCGGGCGGGGCATGCAGGAGATGAAAGGCCAGTCGCTGGGCCGTTTTCGGGCCGATCCCCGGGAGCTTCCCCAGCTCATCAATAAGACGGGCGACCGGCTTAGCGTAATAGTTCACCTACTATAAGCCGGGGATTTTAAGGCCGCCGGTAAGTCTGCCCATTTCCTGGGACGCCATATCCTGCGCCTTTTTAAGAGCATCATTAACAGCAGCGAGAACCAGGTCCTGCAGCATTTCCACGTCTTCAGGGTCTACCGCCTCCGGTTTGATTTCTATTGCTGAAATTTCATTTTTGCCGTTGGCCACAACCCTGACCACGCCCCCACCGGCTGTACTCTCCACGGTGCGGTTGGCTAGTTCTTCCTGCAGCTTCATCATGTCCTGCTGCATCTTTTGAACCTGCTTCATCATCTTATTCATATTGCCACCCATTATTCAATCATCCCCCTTTATTTCGTTTTAAAAGAGCTTGTCTGAATCCTCTTCGAAGTCTATTTCCTCTCCACCAAACTGTTTTTTGACATCCACTATAGCTGGTTTAGTCACCTGCCTTGGCGCAGGCATACTTGCCGTGCCCTTATAATGTTTAAACGTCACCCGCCAATTTCCCTGGAGGAACCTGGAAAGTAGCACGGCAAGATAAGTTTTATTTTCTGGAAGCTCCGCTATCTCTCTGCCCAATTCATCGCCCTCGGGGAAACCGACCACCAGTCCCCTGCCCTTAATGTCAAGGGGGACGGCCCTCAAGTAATTGTGGTAAAGAGGCAGGCGCTCCTTCCGGATCGCCCCTAAAATTTCCTGCCATACCTCCTTGACCTCTTCCAGGTCAGCCAGGCCGCTTGCCTCGGTTTCCGGTTGTTTTGGAGTTTCCTGAACCGCTTCCTGCGAAGAAGGCGCAGGCCGGTAGGCAACCTTCGGCTCTGAACCCGGCCTTTCCTTTTGGCCTGCTTGCAGGGGTGAATGGGAGGCTCCGGCGCCCTTCTCCAAACCGGCCGGCTCACGTTTTTTCAGTCCTGTTTCCATGGATTTGCCGGTTGGGGGCAGTTCCCGGACTGGCTGCTCTCCATAAATAACCCTATCCGCGCCCAGCTTATTTATCTTCTCTTCCAGTGCACTGAGCCTTGTGGCCAGAGAAGCCAAGTCTTCCCCGTCAGCTGGCCGGCAGGCCTTGATTAGCGCTAGTTCCAGGGCAATACCGGGCAGGTTGCTCCACTTCATTTCCTGTTCTGCAGCAGCCATGATTGCAACTGACTTTACCAGCCGCTCTTCATTGAACTGCGACATGCAAGAGCTGAGTTCTGCGGCGTCCCAGGCCTCTTGTGCTGCTGCGCCCGGCGCAATCTTTTCTAATAAAAGTGCCCTCAGATAGGCCGCCATTTCCCTGGCAAAAAGGCGCAGGTCCTTCCCCTCGGCTGTTAATTGGCTGGCCAAGCGGAGCGCCTCGCCCACATCACCGGCAGCCAGGTAACCCGCCATCCTGCTTAAGCCATCCACGCGCACGGTTCCCAGAAGGTTGTGAACATCCCCGGCTGTTATGGTCATTGCTCCGAAAGCTGCGGCCTGGTCGAGCAGGCTGAGGGCATCCCGCAGCCCTCCCTCGGCTGCCCTGGCGATGAGGCGAAGCGCCTCCTCCTCCACCTTCAGCTGTGCGCCGGCGGCTACTTCCTGCAGCCTCCCGATTATACCGGCGGAAGTGATCCGTTTAAAATCAAAGCGCTGGCAGCGGGACAAAATAGTCAGCGGTATTTTATGGGGCTCGGTTGTGGCCAGGAGCAGCACCGCGTGACGGGGCGGCTCCTCCAGTGTCTTTAACAGAGCATTGAAGGCCTCATTGGTGAGCATATGTACCTCATCGATGATGTAAACCCTGAAGCGCCCTGAACTTGGGGTAAACTGGACCTTTTCGCGCAAATCCCGGATTTCGTCAATACCCCGGTTAGAGGCCGCATCTATTTCAATGACATCAACGGAAAGCCCTTCCGTAATAGCAGTGCAGTTGTCGCAACGGTTGCAGGGTTCAGGCCCCTCCGGTTGCAGGCAGTTCAAGGCCTTGGCCAGCACCTTGGCGGTGGTCGTTTTACCGGTACCCCTGGTGCCGCAAAAAAGATAGGCGTGTCCCACCCTCCCGGCCTCCACCGCGTTCTTAAGCGTGCGGGTAATGTGCTCCTGACCGATTATCGCACCGAAGGTCTGGGGCCTCCATTCCCGGTACAATGCCCGATATGCCATCATCAAATTCCTTTCCAGCCCTTAGTCTACCATCAGATATTACACTATCGACCACTTGGTGATAAAAGCTGCGTCCAAATGTGGTGCACCCACCGTGTCAGCAACCATATGGAACTACCATTATTTTGTCTATATACTTCGTCGCCCAAACTACATTTCCCTGTAGGTTATAATTATGTTTAACCCCGGCCAAGCTAACTGCAGGAGGTAAGTGAACCCACGCTTCAGAACGAGGCCCCCAACTATTACGGTCACGGCGCCATTTATATGAAACGTAAAAAACACCAGGAAGAACAGAAAGAAAAATAGGATATTAAAAAACCGCCTGCCAAGTTGGAGGCGGTTAAAAAATGAAGGCCGTGCACCTGCCTTCGAATATTAGCTTCCGGGCGGTACACCCGCAGGTGGCTCAGACCAGGCACTCTCGCGGCACCCGGGGTATTTCCCTTAGTGCTGCTTCCGTCAGGACCTGACACGGTTCAAGAAGCCCCGTCGCACGAGACCCAATCTTCAACGCTCCTTACGGCCGCCGGACCCCACAAGCTAAACCCTAGGGCGGGAATTCAATCCCGCTGTAGCGGATTGCGGGTACAGGGCGCCGCTACCTCCCCATCTAGCACGGCCAACTTTGTAAAGGTTCGGGGGACATGGTTGCCCCCATTATTTATGGCGGAGAGAGTGAGATTCGAACTCACGAGACAGTTGCCCGTCCACACGCTTTCCAGGCGTGCGCCTTCATCCACTCGGCCATCTCTCCGTGCACTACACATTATGCCGGGTCAAGCCGGAAAAACTACCCATGCTTGTACCCACTGTATTAATTTAAGCCGCAAACAAGACTGCAGCGTAGATTATTATACAGGTAAATGAGCTCAAATGCAAGTGTTTTGGGCTGTAGTAAGAGACAGCCGGCCATTTGGGTCGTGAATCGTGGGTATGGGTACCACATCGCTAAGCCTTCATCCTCTCTGGCCCGCTAACTGCATCTATTAGGGCAAAGGCTGCTGACGGTCGTCTTGCAGGATAGCATGAATGCGTTTTAGGGCGGGTGGGTGGCTGTAGCTGAACCACTCCACAAATGGCGCCGGAGCAACGTCGGAAAGGTTCCTGGCAGCCAGGTCCACTTGCAGATGTACAGCTCCGGCCGGGTCACCGGTCAGTTCCACCGCTGCGCTGTCGGCCTCCTTTTCCATTCCCCGCGAAAAATAATTTTGCAAGGGGTTGCCGGCAAAACCAACTAATAAAAAGAACAGCAGGATCACCGCCCAGGTATGTGGCGGGTAACGTAAAGGCGGCAGCAAGGTCGTTCTCAGGGTCAAGAAGAGAACACCCCAGAGCACGATATTGCCGAGAATACCCCAGGTCAAACCCCTCGTTATATGACCCA
>JAQVOH010000025.1 GCA_028702695.1 Desulfotomaculaceae bacterium | reverse complement strand
TGTTAAGGCCGCTACAGTAGGTTCTCTCTCGAGTGCTCTATTTGTTTCCATAATATTTGTTATATTTCTTAATAAATGATATCATATATATGTGATATCATTTATCAACTGACTGACTCCAAAATCAGTAAGAATAATCTCGAGCTTTTAGCGGGCAACTCAATCAGTTATAAGTTGCCTGCTTTTTTATATTTTAATTATGAAAAGAGGATAATATGAGTAACGTGAATTTACAAAAATTAGTGGACAAAGCTACTGAAATGGCCTTGGGTAATATTTGGGGGAGGAACGCCTACAAAATCAATATGGAGATCCTGAAGATAGATCATAATAACTGTGCTGCATACACAAGGCTGGCGAAATACTATAAGCTTAATGATAATAGTATTGAAGCCAAAAACATGTATTTAAAGGCATTGGCTATTGCCCCTAATAGCCGGGCAGCTATTAACAATCTGTATGATATTGAAATAGATCAAAAGGAAAGTGATGCTGTTGACAAAATAAATACAATTAAGGAGTTACTAAAGGAAGCACAAAAAGCTATGCTAAAAGGCAAGTACAGGCTGGTTTCGAAACTATTCTCAAAAGCTTACAGTATTGAGCCACTATTAATGTACGCTGTCAGTCTTGCTGATGCATATAAGAAAATGGGTCAACACGACAAGATAGAGAAGTTATACAAACAACTTATTGACAATAACCCTGTACAAGCGGATGTTGAAGCTATAAATAAAGAATTTAAGACGTTGCGACTGAAAAAAAAGTCTAAATCATCAGAAGCTAGCAACCTCGTGTTATTCTAATATATGACATAAATAAAGATAAACGACCCTCCAGAAGGATGGTCGTTTATCTTTATTTAGCATTTGCATTCAAATATTAATATCCATATTCCTTGGTTTATTGTTGCGTATAACAAAAATAAATACTGCCCACAGAGCTAAGAAAATGGAGAGTACGGTAAAAATGGTGGCATTTTCAGTATATATATCAAAAAGATAATAAGTAAAACCAATGCCAAATATAAAAACGCCTACTGTAATTAGCCATCCTATCACTGGGATGGGAGCTAGGCAAGCACCGCCGCAGACAATCAACGGGGTCCAAAGAGCCAGGTTTGTAAAACGGATACCGAATAAGTTCATTTCTTCTACTATAGCGCCTGCTATGTATAAATCTGCTACTGGTATCCAAGCTAGCCACGGTAAATCAATGCCTTTGTTAGCAGCTAAGGTTGCCAAGCCTATGGATTTTAGCACATAAAATACGGCGCCAATTAAGAAAAAAAAGATACCTAGAGTTGCTATTAGCAGTAAGACGAGCTCCATGAATAATTCCCCCATTTAATTTGATTGACAGATCATTTCAACAAGACCTTCCATAATCCCTTTTTCCCTGGCTTTCCCCGATTCCAAAAAAACAACCCGCTCTGAGCAGGTTATTCTAATTCAACGCAATGTGCTAAAATTTATTTTTCACTCGTACTGTTTAATCAGGTGTACTTTATCAGGACTGAACTGGATCGTAATTTCTTTTTCAGCCATCACTTCTCCACCCATAACCTGTTCCGGGTTTACTAACGCGACTAGTCTAAAACCACAGTCGACCACTGCTTTATACAGGTAGCTGTGCGGCAGGAGCTCGCGTACTTTGCCGGCTATACTATTATCGCCATGACGGGATATCCCTTCAAAAATCCTAATGTCCTCCGGTCGCAACAGGACCAGAACATCGGTTCCGACTGGTACAGTTGCTGAAGACTTGAGGCGATGAGGACCGGCCTGCACCAATACCCCATCGTCCTGGACCCCTACCACCTTACCTGGAATCATATTTTCCACCCCCACCAGAGAGGCTACGGTACTGCTGACCGGTCTGGTCATAACCTCCCTGGGAGAAGCTATCTGGATAATCCGCCCCTGCTCTAAAACCACCACGGTTTCAGCCAGGAGGGGGACCTCGCTGTAATCGTGGGTCACAAACACGCTGGTAATGCGGGTATCCCGCAAGATACGGGCGAGTTCAGCGGTCAGCGCCGCCCTGGTCGGAACATCCAGCGCCACAAAAGGCTCATCCAGGAAGAGCACCTCCGGTTCGAGGACCAGTGCCCTGGCCAGGCTCACCCGCTGGGATTCGCCGCCGGACAGAAAACGTGACTGGCGTTCGGCAAGATGGGCTATTCCCAGGCGCTGCAGCCATTCATTGACCCTGGCTGGTATGGTATCCACTTTAAAACCCCTCAGCTTCATTCCTGAGGCCACATTATGATAAACAGTGGTATCAAGCAGCAGCGACTCCTGGAATACCATCGCCATACGGCGGCGATAAGCAATAGGTTTTTTCCAATCCACTCGCTCCCCTTTGAAATACAGCTCTCCTCCAGTGGGTCGTTGTAAAAGCATCAGCACCTGCATCAAGGTACTTTTACCAGCCCCGTTGGGTCCAATCAGGGCGACTGCTTCACCTTCTTCAATACAAAAGTGTTCAATATCCAGGACTTTTTTTTTGCCTTTGGTCAAGTTCAGATTTTTTGCCTCTATAATAATATTATCGCTCATACAGTCCTCTTCTGCTGTTGGATTGTGAGAAACAAAGTGACGCTGTAGGCAAGTACCAGGAGGACCAGGCTTATGGCTATAGCCACGTCGAGGTTGCCCTTGGAGACTTCCAATACCGTGGCCGTTGTTAAGACCGCGGTTTCTCCTTTGATATTGCCACCGACCATCATGGAGGCGCCTACCTCGGAGATAACCCCTCCAAAACCGGCCATTACTGCTGCCAGAAGCCCCATCCTGGCTTCACGCATTAGTAATAAGAGAGTCTGCCACCAGGTGGCCCCCAGGGCAATAATCTGCAACCTTATTTTGGGGTTTAACTGCTGGATGGCAGCAAGGGTAAAACCTATCACGATAGGTGAAGCAATAATGGCCTGAGCCAGGATCATCGCCGTCGGTGTATACATCAGGTGGAGAAAACCCAGCGGCCCGCTCCGCCAAAGGAAAATACTTACCCACAGACCCACCACTACCGGCGGCAGGCCCATCCCGAAATTGACCAGGCTGACCATCAGCCTGCGCCCAGGAAAAACGGATAAAGCCAGAAACACACCGATAGGAATTCCGATTAAAACACTGATTAGGGTAGCAATCCCTGAAACTTTAATAGTAAGAACTGTAATCTGCAAGATTTCACGGTTTCCCTGTAAGAGCATTTCGAAGGCCGCAATTAACCCTTGCCAGATTATTTCCATATTAATTACCACCTTTTCATGGTCTGTTTACCAATAAAAAACGGCAGGTTATGCGAAAAGCATCAGCTACCGCGTGTGGTAATCAGGTAGTGTTCTCCTTTCCGCAATGGGAGGTATGTAGGTTTCCCGTACACACCCTTCGGCCCGTTAACCATAACAATCAAGTCCCAGGTAAACAGGCTCGAAGAACTCATATTCCGTTCAAGGCGCTTTCTCTTAAAAAAAGGCTCTGTTATTAGAGCGTATGCTTTTTTTTTACAGGAAGCGAGCTCCTTCGCTTCTTTTATCATTTTATTGAGTAGAATTTATAAAGTCAATAAATATCTGATGAAAATAGGGTTTGGCAAATTTACCTTAAAAAGCTATAATAGTATAAGCTCAAGACATTACATCCATTTGTATTGCCTGGTTTTTTTTATTTTACATGACCTCTAGCAGGATAATAAGGTTATAGAATGGATTGTTTGGTAAAAAAAGGGGAATAATTTAAGTCAGTGGTTTTATTTGCTTCTTTTCACTGCAACTCCCCGGTTTAATCAGAAGGCCCCCTCTTCAGATATAAAGGAACTTGTCTGGGAGGAGATGGCGGCAAATAGGGGCCAGCATTTTGCGCAGGAGGTGGTAACAGCATTCTTTCAAGTCAGCTTGCCGCACATTATATTTAAAATTAAGGTCTCGTAAGGTGGTGTTTGGATTTTGTTTAGCGGGTTATCTATTTATGCAGTATACGCATCATTGATTGGTATTTTTTTCGCATTTTATCTTGCTTCCTGGGTTTTAAAGCAACCGCAAGGCAATAAACGGATGATTGAGATTTCGGGGGCAATCCAGGAAGGGGCAATGGCTTACCTGTCCCGGCAGTACAAAACCATCGCGGTGGTTGGTATTGTTATCGCCGTACTCCTTTATTTCAGTTTAGGTTGGATTACTACTTTAGGTTTCTTCATCGGGGCGATCTTCTCTGCTCTCTGCGGTTATGTAGGCATGACCGTCGCAGTCAAGAGCAACCTCAGGGTCTGTGAGGCGGCCAAGAAGGGTCTGCCTGCTGCTCTGGCGCTGGCCTTTAAAGGTGGGGCCGTAACCGGCCTCATGTGTGTCAGTCTGGGGCTCTTAGGCGTAGCAGGTATGTACATTTTATTTAGGGACCCGACCTACCTGATCGGGCTAGGCTTCGGCGGCAGCTTAATCAGCGTTTTCGCCCGTCTGGGCGGCGGCATTTACACCAAAAGCGCCGATGTCGGAGCTGACCTGGTCGGCAAGGTGGAAGCCGGTATTCCGGAAGACGACCCGCGCAACCCTGCGGTTATCGCCGACAACGTGGGCGACAATGTGGGTGACTGTGCCGGTATGGCTGCTGACCTTTTTGAAACGTACGCCATTACAGCTATTGGCGCCATGCTGCTGGGACAGATCTTCTTCCCCGGCAACGAGCAATACATTGTGTATCCTCTGGTTCTTGGCGCTATCGCCATCTTCGCTAGTATTATCGGAGTCTTCTTCGTTCGCATGAGCCCGGGCGGGGATATCATGTCCGCGCTGTACAAGGGTCTGTTTGCCTCGGCAATTATCTCTCTGATTGGTTTTTACCCCGCCACAACCTATTTCTTCGGCTCACCGCAGTATTTCTATGCGGCAATCGTGGGTGTAGCTGTGACGTTAATCATCGTGTTCATTACTGATTATTACACCTCAACACGCTACAAACCTGTTCAGACGATCGCCAAGGCCTCGCAATCCGGCCATGCCACCAATATCATCGCCGGCTTGGCCGTGGGGATGGAGGCCAGTATCTCACCTGCCCTCACCATCGTCGCCGGCATATTGATTTCATATCAAATCGGCGGCATCTACGGAGTTGGTATTGCTTCGATGGCTATGCTTTCCATGACCGGGATGATCGTGGCCATTGACTCCTACGGCCCGATTACCGACAATGCCGGCGGCATTGCCGAGATGGCGGAACTGCCGCCTGAAATCCGCAACATTACCGACCCGCTTGACGCGGTGGGCAATACCACCAAAGCGGTGACCAAGGGTTATGCCATCGGCTCCGCCGGTCTGGCCGCCATCGTGTTGTTTGCTGCCTACACCCAGGAGATCGCCAGGTTCAGAGGTGAAGCACTCAGCTTCAATATCGATGACCCCTGGGTTCTGGCCGGTCTTTTGATCGGAGGCGCGCTGCCCTTCATCTTTTCCTCACTGGCTATGGGCGCTGTCGGCAGGGCTGCCAACGAGGTGGTCAACGAAGTGCGCCGGCAGTTTAGGGAAATTAAGGGCATTATGGAAGGCAAGACCAGGCCGGAATACGGTCGTTGCGTCGATATCGTTACCAAACGGGCGCTCAAAGAAATGATGGTGCCCGGCCTCATTCCGGTTGTAGTGCCCATAATAGTCGGCTTTCTGCTGGGTCCCAAAGCACTCGGCGGCATGCTGATGGGCGTGATTATCACCGGCCTCTTCCTGGCTGTGATGCTCACCGCCGGCGGCGGCGCTTGGGACAATGCCAAGAAATTCATTGAGGACGGCAATTTCGGTGGTAAGGGCACACCTGCCCATGCTGCGGCAGTTACCGGGGATACCGTGGGTGACCCCGCCAAAGACACCGCCGGCCCGGCTATCAACCCGATGATTAAAGTGGTCAACATTGTTGCGCTGCTCATCGTAAGCTACGTGGCCATGATTGTACGCTAGAAAAAAGTCTCACATGAAAACTGTAATTGCCAGTGTTTTCACCGGCAATTACAGTTTTTTATATATGCAGCAAGAAAATAGCTTCCCCTTAAACAGCATGTAGGATCACCCTGAAAATAACATTACCTATGCTTACCCAACACTGGGCTGCTGCATAGCGATTTCCCTTTTCTGTTCCAACAAATCGACAAAAGCTTCAAGTCGGGTCAGCATACCAGCCTCACCGGATTGCTCATCCATGATCAGAGTTAGGGAAGGGATACCCAAGTCGGAACTGACATCAGGCAGTATGCTTTCTGCCACAATTTCGGGCATACAGGTAAATGGAAACAGTTGGATTAATCCGTCCAGCCCGGCCCTGGCGTAAAGTACCGCGGTCCCTATCGTTTCCTGGCCATGCCCGCCGACAAAATGCCGCAGATATGGATGAGCCGCTGCGCAAACATCTTTTCGCTTCCTGTCTCCCTTCAACAATCCCCCAAAGAGATGGTTGTTTACCCATTCGCTCAAGTATATAGAACGGTCTATTTCAGCCCCCAAATGACCCACACAGCGCTCCAGGTTCTGGTTTGAAAAAGGTTCCAATAGGGTATAAATTTCTCCGACAAGGCCCACTTTTATGACTTGTCTCTGATCGTCAATCGCTACCTCTGTGAATACAGCTCTGGCCTTTTCCGCCGCGCAATTTAAACCATCCCAAGTGCAGGTATCGTCAATTAGGGCCAGTGCCTTCCGGTAAGCTGCATCCGTTGCGCCAACCACTAGCTCACGAGGTCGCAGGCGAAAACTAGCCCTTTCAATTTCGTCAACCGCCTTTGCTTTCCTGTAGCCGAAGCGAACTGCCTGGAAAATATCCCACCAGGACTTTTTTCCTGCGATTCGTTTGATTTTTGTTAGCAATTCGGCAATATTACGGTCAGGCGGCTCCAGCACAATAAAATCCATAGCTCGTCCGATATCCTTTAATATCGCCTGTTCAATCTGAGCGTAGTAGCCAAAGCGGCACGGACCGCAACCCCCTGCCATGATCACGGTATCTGCTCCCAGTTCGCCCGCCTCAATAAAATTGCCGACGTTTAATTTCAGGGGTAAGCAGGCAAATTCGGGACTATGCTTGACCCCTAGACTCAAAGTTTTTTTACTGGAAGGCGGCGGTACCACAACATCCAGGCCCAGGCACTGCAGCATTGCCCTTAAAGGAATATACATATTCCCCATATGGGGAAAGGTTACTCGCATTTATTAACCTCCGTTTTTTACTTTCTAGCTTTAATACCTTACATAATTTGAGTATGGGCAATTTGATGAGATTTATGCAAAAAAGAAACCCAAGGCCAGGAGCCTTGGGTTTAGGTTCACCTACTGTAGTAAAGGCCTATTTTTGAAAGTATAGCCCATCTTCTATACAGACGGCGCAAAGAACCTCTGCATGCCTGGTAATTTTCTATCGTCTCCCTGAACAATCGACGGGCCTTCTCCTTGTCGTTGTAATTTAAAAACAAACTACCAGCCAAGTAGTGGATTTTTGGTGACCCATATTGCAGCAGGTGAAGGTATAGTTGGTCGATTTTTTCACCGGTCTGCATTTGTTGGAGATAAATCCTGATCAGGTATAGATACGGTTCACCCAAACTGGCCTTCGGGTTGATGCTGACAGATTTCTCTATCTCGACCCGCCCCTCCTCTATCCTGCCAAGTTTGTAATACGAGGCCCCACGGTAAAAATGGAATAAGGGGTGACCATCCATCTTGGCAGCCGCACTATTTAGATATGACAAGGCCTGCTCATGTTGCCCCTTCTGCAGGAAGGCTTCGCCGAGTTCAAGGCAGGCATCAGCGTTGGCCGGATTGACCCTGACTTCCTTCTGCAGTTCCCGCACTCTGTTAGCCCGCCTCCAGGGGGCGGTGAAATCAGGCAATAGGCCAATAAAACGCTTCTCCAGCAGGAAAAAAATTAACAGCATGACAACAAGAGTTAACAAAGGGTTGCGCGTGAGCAAGCTCAATAATATGTAAAGTCCAAATATTTTCATGTTGCCCCTCCTGGGAAAAGCTATGAAATCATTATATCAGAAGCCTCCAGCGATGGAAAAAGAAAAGGAGTCAGGCTATTTTGAATAAACTACTTTTTTCCAAATACTTAGAGGATATATGACAATTTTGTTGAATACTACAAAATATTGGATTTGCGGACAAGCATCAAAGCTACCAATTGACACCGTTGACTGGAGGAACTATTTTACATAAGTGACAAGTAATATTAATGAGATATTACCATAAAATGTTTTTAGGGAACACAGGAGTTTTAATATTCAAAAAAGATTTATAGAAAGGAGGCTTTAGAATGGCAAATAATACGATTCAACAAATGCTCATTGACTTTAACCGGGAATTTCTACAAATTATTTTGCCGGAGGATGCAGTTGAGGTAGTTAGGCCACAGGCTGGGTTATTGAAATTGAGCAGGGAAAAAGATTTACACTTAATAAAGCTTTGCCCACCGCGGGTAAATGCAGATACTTTTATTAAGGTATTTAAAGAGGTTGCCGGCATCATCATCAAGCACAAGCCGGAAATGGACAATGATATCAACAAGATTTTAAACGCTTTACCTGATGAACCTGTGTCCAGTGAACTTTTTGTTATGCGGGTCTTTACCCCCGGAACAAACCTACTGGAATCTTTCCAAGAAGATATTTCGCCTGAAACCTTTAGTTTTATCTTAAGCCACGTGGTAAGGCCGTTTATGAAACTGTACGCACGGAAGGTCTCTACTTTTTATGACTCTGAGCAGTGGCTTAAAAACACCTGCCCGGTCTGCGGCGGGAAACCCACCCTGGCTCTGCTAGAAAAGGAAGACGGGAAAAGATACCTGTACTGCGGTATGTGTGGGATTACGTGGAGATTCCAGCGTCTGGGCTGCCCCTACTGTTTCAGTAACGAATCACTGTTCTTCACTGTGGATGGCATGGATAAATACCGTGTTTATTATTGCGATAGCTGTCACGGTTATATTAAAACTGTCAACGAGGCCCTGGTTGACAGCCGCAATTTGGATTTATTCTGGGAAGACATCAATACCGTCCACCTGGATCTTTTGGCCATGCAGGAAGGCTATATCAACGAATCTTCTGAAAAAGCTGAAAAATAATGTAATTTAAGCAGGAGATTGAGTTAGCGTGTCGTAATCTAAATGTAAATATTTGAAAGGGGTGTCATATTATATGCCGCACATCGGAGCGCCCGAGTTGATCCTCATTTTGGCATTGGCTTTAATTATCTTTGGACCTGGTAAATTACCCGACGTTGGCAAGGCGATTGGTAAAACAATCAAAGAGTTTCGCCGTTCCTCTAGTGAAATAATGACCGATGTAGAAACAGCCGCCAGTGGTGAGAAAAAGGAAGATCCGCAGTTAATAAAGGCAGCTAAAAGTTAGGAATGCCCTATTCTAAAACTGCCAGTCATATTAGTGAGGGAAACAACAATGGCTAAAAAAACCGACGAAATGAGCGTTATTTCGCATCTAGAAGAACTACGTCGGGTTTTAATTATTTCCATTATTTCCACTACCGTACTCGCTATAGTAGCCTATTTTTTCAGCGACATGATTTTAGCGAAACTGAAGGAACCGCTCACGAACGCTGGTCAACAATTATTTTTCACCGGGATCACCGAGGCCATATTTGTAAAAATCAAGGTATCTTTCTTCACCGGTTTTTTGGCGTCCCTGCCAATCATTTTGTGGCAAATCTGGAGTTTTATCATTCCTGCTTTAAAGAAGAATGAAAGGTTATATTTTACCCTATTTGTTTTTATATCCTTTATCAGCTTTATTGGTGGAATTGCTTTCGGATTTTTTGGGGTCTACCGTATGGGTGTTGTTTTTCTACTTCAGTTTGCCGGCCCCACTCTTACTCCACTCCTGACGGTCGACAAGTATATATCTTTTACCATTTCCTTTCTCATACCTTTTGGGATCGTTTTCGAGTTTCCATTAATAAGTTTTTTCCTGGCCAAACTGGAACTGGTAACATACGACTTTTTTGCCCGGAACCGCCGTTATGCGATACTGGCTGTTGTAGCCTTAGCAGCAATAATCACACCCACCCCGGACTTGATTACTTGCCTTATCGTCAGCGGCCCCATGTATTTACTTTTTGAAGTAAGCGTGCTGGTTGTTCGCATCGTCGAGCGCAGGATTGCACGCCGGAAAGAGCGTGAGCGCCTGGCTGAAATGGCGGAACCAGCAGTCACAGTTAAATGAATAAGGCTGTGGTTATTAAAGGGGAAAGGGGGCTTCTAATTTTAAGAATATTCAATAGATAGATAATATTCAGGGGAGAAGAGGACATTATTTTACTCCGAACCTGGTGATCTAAGGCTTGAAGCTATGATTTCCGGGTCGTTAGGGTATATAAGGGAAACCGTTATGCCTCCCGTTTGGAAAGGAGTAGCGTCAATGAATCGTCAATCAACTACTTACGCGCACTTTTTTTGGATAAGGAGGTCAGGTTTGTGAAGCAAAAAATTAGCCGTCGCGATTTTCTTAAGTTTCTTGGAATTGGTACCGCCGGGTCGGCCCTGCTTAATGGCGTAAACGCCGTGCCGGCATTTGCCAGCACGGCGGAAGACAAGCTGCCTACCTTCGCTTTGGGTGAATTTAAACTGGCCAAGGCCAAAGAAACCGCATCAGTATGCGCATTTTGCGGGGTTGGCTGCGGCCTTATTGTTTATGCGAATGAAGAAGGCAGGGTTTTAAACATACAAGGGGATCCGGACAACCCGAATAATGAAGGTTCCATGTGCTGTAAAGGCATCGCCCTTGGCGACGCCAACACTATTATTGACCCGAAGAGCCGCAAGCGTACTGTTAATGACCGGCGGATTATGGATGTACTGTACCGCGCGCCCGGCGGAACCACATGGGAAAAGAAGGATTGGGATTGGGCTCTTACTGAAATAGCCAAAAGGGTTAAAAATACCCGTGACGCCGCATTTGAAGCGAAGGACCAAAACGGTGTCACCGTGAATCGCACCCAGGCCATCTGCCACATCGGCAGCGCCTCCTGCGATAATGAAGAGAATTATCTCTTCCAAAAGATGATGAGGTCCTTAGGGGTCATCAACATTGACCACCACGCCCGCCTCTGACACTCCTCCACAGTGGCCGGTCTTGGCCAAACGTTTGGTAGGGGTGTTATGACCAACAGTTTTACAGATTATAAAAATTCGGACGTTTTTCTAATTATCGGCGCCAACCCGGCGGAAAACCACCCGCAGATTATGCGCCATCTAGGCAAGGCTGTAGCAGAAAGAGGCGCCAAGGTTATTGTCTGTGACCCCAGGTTTACCAAAACAGCAACCAAAGCAGATATCTACGCTCCACTACGCCCTGGTACTGATATCGCATTCCTTTACGGTATTATGAATTACGCTCTTGAAAATAACCTTTATTTCCATGAATACGTCTCCAATTACACCAACGCCTCATATCTTGTGAGCCCTGGATATGCCCTAAACGAAGGGGCTTTTAGCGGTTTGGTGGAAAAAGACGGCAAATTCTCATATGACACCCAGAGCTGGCAGTATCAAAAAGATGGGGATGCCATTAAAAAAGACCCATCTTTACAGGATCCTTTCTGCGTTTTCCAGATTCTAAAGAAACAGGTCGCCCGCTATGACATCAAAACTGTGAGCAGTATCACCGGAACGCCGGAAGCTGTCTTCAAAAAAGTCTGTGACCTTTATTGTTCCACCGGCAAGCCAGATAAGGCAGGCAACCTGATTTACGCTATGGGTATCACCCAGCACACTTACGGTAGCCAGAACGTACGGGCAACCGCCATGCTGCAGCTGCTTCTCGGCAATATCGGTATTGCCGGCGGCGGTGTGAACGCCCAGCGGGGTGAGTCAAACGTGCAGGGCTCCACGGACCAGGGGATTCTTTATCATCTGCTCACTGGTTACATGGGCGCACCGAGTGCAACCACCCACGCAAATTTGCAACAATATCTCGAGAAGGAAACGCCCAAGACAAGTTTCTGGACGAATAAGCCTAAGTTTTTAATCAGCATGCTCAAAGCTTGGTATGGCGACAAAGCGACCAAAGAAAACGACTTCTGCTTTGACTACATTCCTAAACATGACGGTAAAGACCACTCCCATATGGCCATCTTCGAGGCTATGGCAGCAGGTACAATAAAAGGCTACTTTGCCTGGGGACAAAACCCCGCAGTAGGCGGTCCTAACGCACTCGCTGCGCGTAATGCGCTGGGAAAACTGGACTGGATGGTAGCTGTCGACCTGTTTGAAACAGAAACAGCCTCCTTCTGGAAACGCCCCGGCGTCAATCCTGCTGATATCAATACCGAGGTTTTCCTCCTGCCGACCGCTTTTTCTTACGAAAAAGAGGGTACTGTCGCCAACAGCTCGCGCTGGATTCAGTGGCGCTGGAAAGCGGTAGAACCACCCGGGCAGGCCAAGAGTGACCTGTGGATTGCCTACCATATGTTTAAGGCTATCCGCAAGGAGTACCAGGCAGGCGGTAAATTCACCGACCCGATTAAAAACTTGACTTGGGACTATGACATGCCCGGTCATGATGAGCCGGATATCATGAAAATAGCCAACGAGATGAATGGCTACGTTGTAGCAGACGGAACCATTCTGGATTCCTTTGCCAAGCTGAAAGATGACGGGTCCACTGCTTGCGGTCAGTGGATTTATACAGGCTATATGTTTATTGACCCGGTTCTCAAGGTGCCGGCCTCTCACCGGCGCAGCCGGGACGACAAGAGCGGTCTGGGACTCTTCCCCAAATGGTCTTTCTCCTGGCCCGCCAACCGGCGTATTGTATACAACCGTAACTCGGCCGATCCGTCCGGCAGGCCATGGGATCCGAAAAGATCACTGGTTTCCTGGGATGGGGCGCAGTGGGTCAACAACGACGTGCCTGACTTCGGGTTTAAGGATGCCGCAACCGGGGCCTTTATCACACCGGACAAGTCAGCCGTCAATTCCTTTATTATGACCACCGAGGGTCAAGGCCGGCTATTTGCTCCAACCGGTATGAAAGACGGCCCGATACCTGAGCATTACGAGCCGGTCGAAAGTCCTGTTCATAATGCCATGAGCAAACAGCAAAGCAACCCGCTGGCAACCAGGTACAAGGGTGACTTTGCCCAGCTGGCACAAACTGCTGACCCGGATTTCCCCTACATCGGCACCACACCTCGTCTGGTTGAACACTACCAGAGCGGCGCTGTTACTAGAAACTGCCCCACCCTGGCTGAGCTGCAACCGGAGATGTTCGCCCAAATTTCTTTAAGCCTGGCCAATAAGTTGGGCGTCAAGGCCGGTGACTGGCTGTTCGTAAGCTCCGCACGTGGCGAAATCAAATGCAGGGCCAACGTCATGCCTGTGATTAAGCCGCTGAAAGTGGCCGGCAAGGAATTGGAAATAGTCAGCCTGCCCTGGCACTGGGGTTATCAGGGAAGGGTCCCGGGCGCATCTGCCAACGAGCTTTCTCCCGCCGTCGGGGATGCCAACACCATGATTCCCGAATCCAAGGCTTTTCTGGTTAATGTCAGAAAGGCGTAGATTCATAAAATTCTGCTCATGCTTTGATTCAAGCAGAAACCGGAGGTGTTAAGATGTCGAAAGGTGTTTTGGTAGACGTTACCAGATGTATTGACTGTAAGAGCTGCATGGTCGCCTGCAAGGTATGGAACGATTTACCATCTAGAAAGACGGAATTTTCAAATGACCTGGATGCAGGGAGTTTGAATTCCGACACATATACAGTAGTAAACAACAGCATCAGTGAAAATGGCGACGAGGTTATTTGGCGCTTTGTCAAAAGGCAATGCATGCACTGCCTCGAGCCTGCCTGCGAGTCAGCCTGTTTTACCCACTCCTTCGTCAAGACCAAGGAAGGTGCGGTGATATACAAACCCACCGTGCTCGACCAGGATTACTGCGTGGGTTGCCGTTACTGCATGATCGCTTGTCCCTTTGACATACCCGCATTTCAGTGGGAAAAAGCATTCCCCTATGTAGAAAAGTGCACCTTCTGCTATGATCGTACCCAACAGGGTCTTCAAACTGCCTGTGCACAGGCCTGTCCCACGGGTACTCTTCAATTTGGCGAAAGGGAGGAACTGCTGGCTGAGGCCTGGCAGCGCATCAATAACAATCCCAAATACATCAAGCATGTATACGGGGAAAAAGAGTACGGCGGCACATCCTGGCTGTATATATCGGACGTCCCCTTTGCTCAGCTCGGCTTCAAGACCGAAGTATTCAACCGTCCTGTTACGGAAAAAGCAATCCCCTCCTTGACCTGGCAGGTACTCAAGTGGACCCCCTTCATCTTCGTCGGCTGGGGCGCCCTGCTGACCGCCATGCGCGCTTACACCAAGAGACGTGCAACGGTGCATAATGAGGAGGAACTGTACGGTCCTGTTGATCCCAAAGAGTAAAATTTTAGTTAACTGGAGGTGATAATATATGTACGGAAGAAATTGGAGTTTTAGGATTACCTGGTTCAGAATACTGATGATCATATTTGTGCTAATCGCAGCAGCGGCCGCCCTATACCGTTTTGTCTACGGTCTGGGGGCTATTACCAACCTGAGCGATGAGTGGCCCTGGGGTCTGTGGATTGGCTTTGACCTCTTGTGCGGCATCGCCCTGGCTGGCGGCGGTTTCAGTACGGCGCTGGTCGTCCATGTCCTGCACAAGGACAAATACCTACCCATCGCCCGTGCCGCACTGTTAACTTCCTTGCTTGGCTACATTATCGCTATGGTCAGCCTTTTCCTGGATATCGGTAGATGGTTTAACTTCTGGAGGCCTTTCTTCTACTGGGGTTTCCACTCGGTATTGTTCGAAGTATTCTGGTGTATTTCAATTTACACAACAATCCAGGTCCTGGAGTTTGGGGACATCTTCTTCGAGAAGGTGAAGTTCCCCGCATTGAAAAAGATTTTAGGTTACCTGATGACCCCGCTCTTAATCCTGGGCATCATTTTACCCAGTTTGCACCAGTCTTCGCTGGGTTCACTTTATATCGTTGCTATTGATAAGCTCTATCCCCTGTGGTGGTCCATGCTGATCCCGTTCTTCTTTGTCTGGTCCGCCTTCTTCCTGGGGCCTGCTATGGTCACTGTTGAAGGTACCCTGGCAGCGAGAGCCTATGGACGGGATCCGGAGTTACCTGTATTTCAAAGCCTGACCAAAATGACCATGTGGATGATGATCATTTACTTTATCGTCAAGATGATCGACCTCAACTACCGTGGTGTGTTCGGGATGGCCTTCAACGGTTCTTACGAGAGCAACATGTTTTTAATTGAGATGATTGTCTTTATCCTGCTGCCTATCTTCATGTACGCCATCCCCTCCATCCGTACTAAGCTGTGGGGGGTTGTAACGGCTTCGCTCCTGGTGGTAGTCGGTGTTGTTTTTAACCGCATGAACGTGGTATTTACCGGAATGGCCAAGAGCGTGGGCGGCAGCTACTTCCCCAGCATCTGGGAATTCCTGATTACTATCGGCATGTGGAGCGCGCTGGCCTTGGCATATTTGTTTATCGTGGAGAACTTCTCGATTTTGCCTAAGGAAGAGCATACCCACAGCACACATACCAACTATGGCACAGGCTTCCAGGCCTAAAGGATAAACAAATAGTTTTCTTTGGTGGGGGGGGATCACATCCCCCCCATTTTTATTTGTCCAAGTTTACTTACTTGTCTTATAATAAGAAAAAGAATATATGCACAAAAATACAATACCGGAGAGGGATATTATGCATGAATGGGCACTGGCGGAATCTATCATCGTTACCATCATGAAAGAATACGAAAAAGAGAAACTGAGCAAGGTTTTCAAGGTAACTGTAAAAATTGGTGAGTTACAGTCGATTGAACTTGATATATTTAATTTTGCCCTTGAAAACATGATTGAGTTGTACAAGCCTCCAGTGGACCTGAACAACATTTGTCTGGAAATAGACAGGTGCATCCTCAAGTGCAAGGTCTGCGACAATCATTGGAACTACCGTGACACTCCCAAAAAGCTGGAGGAGGATGAAAAGGAAGCCATCCATTTTATACCCGAAGTTGCCCATACTTATATGAGGTGCACCCAGTGCGGCAGCCCTGATTTTGAAATACTGCAGGGGCGTGGCGTGTGGATCGATTCAATAGAAGGGGAGAAATAATGGACCCAAGATTAAATATTATTAATAAAAGGTTGGAAAACATCAAGCGAGTCATCGCCGTCTCAGGGGGCAAGGGTGGCATCGGCAAAAGCCAAACCGCAGCAGCCCTGGCACAATATCTATCCATGCAAAATTACCGGGTGGGTCTTTTGGATTTGGATTTTTGTGGTCCTTCATCTCATCTAATTCTCGGTATTGACGATGTTTTCCCGGAGGAAGACATGGGTATCCTACCACCGCTAGTGGGCGGTATTCATTTCATGTCAATCACTTTCTTCAGCGGCGGACAACCTGCCCCGCTGCGCGGCGGAGAAATTTCCAATGCCATTATTGAAATACTGGCCATTACCCGTTGGGGGCCACTGGACTTTTTGATTATCGATATGCCGCCCGGCACGGGTGACCCTACTCTTGATGTAATCCGCCTGA
Organism: Desulfotomaculaceae bacterium; assembly: GCA_028702695.1. Lineage (GTDB taxonomy): Bacteria > Bacillota > Desulfotomaculia > Desulfotomaculales > Pelotomaculaceae > Pelotomaculum_C. The sequence goes on along the minus strand of JAQVOH010000025.1, from coordinate 12,458 downwards.
TGGAACGGGTTGAGTTCCTCCTTGTCACCACACCGTCACGAGTGGCCCAGGAAGTGATGAAAAAGGAATTATCGGTATTGAGAGAGCTCCACATTCCGGTGATTGGCGTCCTGGAGAACATGAAAATTAAAAATAATTCCCCAACTGAAGAGGTACTTGCCGGCCTGCAGGTCCCCTTTCTTGGTTCAATTGATTTCGATGAGGACCTTGAGGATGCTTTGGGTAATACTGATAAACTGCTAGCTACCGGGTTTGTCAAGCAATTGGGTCAAATACTAGCTCACTCGCAAATGATATCGTAAGCGACTAATGATACTCCCCCGGTTAATTTAACTCATTAAAGATGAGATTGACTCCTAAGTCTCAATCACCATTTAACTTTTTGCATTTTGCAGAAGATGTCGATATGTGACATAAATTTATATTAAATATTCTAAATAATCTAAAAGGGGTTCCAATCCTTTTGTTGAATATAATAATTAATTTAATTCTCCGAGCCAGGATATAACCTAAGCAATTGGTATGGTTTACTGGCCGTTAGGGTTCATCGGGAAACTGTTGGGCCTCCCATTGTGGAAAGGAGATATTTGAACAAAGGTAAAACTTTGTCCTTTTCACATTGGATAAAGTTTTTTTGTGTTTTTAGTGATATTGATTGCTTTGTTGTAATGAATGCTTTTGAAAAATTTAATAATTGCTCCGAGCCAGATACAACCTAAGCAATTGGTATGGTTTACTGGCCGTTAGGGTTCATCGGGAAACTGTTGGGCCTCCCATTGTGGAAAGGAGATCTCTCAAACAAAGGTAAAGCTTTGTCCTTTTCATGTTGGATAAAGCTTTACCTTTGTTGTTTTTAGAGGTATTTATTCATTCTACATCTTATAAATAGCGCTACTAGAGTCTTATCCGTAATTGGTCCTCTTTAAAGAAATGGTTAGTTGGATTTTGGCAGCCTAAATGCGGCCAAATGTGAAGCATGGTTCATAAGCAACTGGTTAAAGGGGGTGCATATATAGACACATATAACTTGTTGGGTATTTTATTAATTCATTCATAGGGAGGGTTCTAGAAATCTCATAGAAAGTGAGCGTTTTTAAATGACAAACAATACGGTTCAGCAAATGCTTATTGATTTCAACAAGGAGTTTACAAAGATTGTTCTTCCGGATGATGCAGTTACGGTTGTTAGGCCGCAGGCTGGGTTATTAAAGTCGTTAAGGGAAAATGATGTGCCTATAATAAAGGTCTGCCCACCGCAGGCAAATACGGATCTGTTTTTTGATATTTTAAAAGACGTTGCAGGCATCGTTGTAAAGCATAAACCGGACTTGGAGGGTGATATAAACAAAATTTTAAACGCTTTACCGGCTGCCGCTGAGGCAAGAGATCTTTTTGTTAGGCAGGCCTTCACACCTGGTACAAACCTGCTGGAATCTTTCAATGAGGAATTATCCCCTGAAAGCTTAGGTTTTATCTTAAACCATGTGGTCAAACTGTTTATGAAGCAGTACGCACGTAAGGTCTCTACTTTTTTTGCCCCTGAACAATGGCTAAAGGGCACCTGCCCGGTTTGCGGCGGCAAACCCACCCTGGCACTGCTTGAAAAGGAAAATGGGAAGAGATATCTGTACTGCGGTATGTGTGAGGTAAAATGGAGAATTCAGCGCCTGGGCTGCCCTTACTGCTCCAGTAATGAATCACGGTTCTTCAACGTGGAAGGAAGGGAGCAATACCGCGTTTATTATTGCGACAACTGTCACGGCTATATAAAAACTCTCCATGAGGCCATGATGTTTGACAGCAGCAATTTGGATTTATTCTGGGAAGACATCAATACTGTCCAGCTGGACCTATTGGCGTTGCAGGAAGGCTATGTTAATCAACCAGTTTAAATTACTGAAAAATATATTATTGAAATAGCACCTTAAATCAAAGCAGAAACCGGAGGTGTAACGATGTCAAAAAGTGTTCTGGTGGACATTACCAGGTGTATCGGCTGCCGTAGCTGCATGGTTTCGTGCAAGTCATGGAACGACCTGCCGGCCATGCCGAGCGAGTTCTCTAACAACTGGGACAGCCCGGGGAAATTAAGCGCTGAAACCTGGACCAACGTAAGCTCCTATGTGCTCGAAGAAGGCGACCAGCTCAAGTGGCGCTTCGTTAAAAGACAATGCATGCACTGCAATGAGCCAGCCTGTGAGTCGGCGTGCTTTACCCACTCATTTGTCAAGACTAAAGAAGGGGCGGTAATTTACAAGCCTACCGAACTGAATCAGGATTACTGCGTCGGCTGCCGCTACTGCATGATCGCCTGTCCCTTTGACGTACCCGGCTTCCAGTGGGATAAGACTTTTCCGTATGTGCAAAAGTGCCGTTTTTGTTACGACCGCACGAAGGAAGAGGGACTTGAGCCGGCATGTGTAACGGCATGCCTCACAGGCGCCTTAACCTTCGGGGAGAGGGATGAAATGCTGGCACTGGCACAGGACAGGATAAGCAAAGACCCCAGGTACATTAAACATGTCTACGGAGAAAAAGAATACGGCGGTTCTTCCTGGCTGTATATTTCTGACGTACCGTTTGCTCAGCTCGGCTTCAAGACCGAAGTATTCAACCGTCCTGTTACGGAAAAAGCAATCCCCTCTTTGACCTGGGATGTACTTAAGTGGACCCCCTACATCTTCGTCGGCTGGGGCGCCCTGCTGACCGCCATGCGTGCTTACACCAAGCGGCGTGCTGAGGTGCATAATGAGGAGGAAATGTACGGGCCGGTCGACCCCAAAAAATAAATCTCAGTTAAACGGAGGTGAAAATATATGTACGGAAGAAATTGGAGCTTTAGGATCACCTGGTTCAGAATACTGATGATCATATTTGTGCTAATCGCGGCTGCGGCTGCCATATACCGTTTCGTCTACGGGTTGGGGGCGATAACCAACCTGAGCGATGAGTGGCCCTGGGGTCTGTGGATTGGCTTTGACCTCTTGTGCGGCATCGCCCTGGCTGGCGGCGGTTTCAGTACGGCGCTGGTCGTCCATGTCCTGCACAAGGACAAATACCTACCCATCGCCCGTGCCGCACTGTTAACTTCCTTGCTTGGCTACATTATCGCTATGGTCAGCCTTTTCCTGGATATCGGTAGATGGTTTAACTTCTGGAGGCCTTTCTTCTACTGGGGTTTCCACTCGGTATTGTTCGAAGTATTCTGGTGTATTTCAATTTACACAACAATCCAGGTCCTGGAGTTTGGGGACATCTTCTTCGAGAAGGTGAAGTTCCCCGCATTGAAAAAGATTTTAGGTTACCTGATGACCCCGCTCTTAATCCTGGGCATCATTTTACCCAGTTTGCACCAGTCTTCGCTGGGTTCACTTTATATCGTTGCTATTGATAAGCTCTATCCCCTGTGGTGGTCCATGCTGATCCCGTTCTTCTTTGTCTGGTCCGCCTTCTTCCTGGGGCCTGCTATGGTCACTGTTGAAGGTACCCTGGCAGCGAGAGCCTATGGACGGGATCCGGAGTTACCTGTATTTCAAAGCCTGACCAAAATGACCATGTGGATGATGATCATTTACTTTATCGTCAAGATGATCGACCTCAACTACCGTGGTGTGTTCGGGATGGCCTTCAACGGTTCTTACGAGAGCAACATGTTTTTAATTGAGATGATTGTCTTTATCCTGCTGCCTATCTTCATGTACGCCATCCCCTCCATCCGTACTAAGCTGTGGGGGGTTGTAACGGCTTCGCTCCTGGTGGTAGTCGGTGTTGTTTTTAACCGCATGAACGTGGTATTTACCGGCATGGCCAAGAGCGTGGGCGGCAGCTACTTCCCTAGTATCTGGGAATTCCTGATTACCATCGGCATGTGGAGCGCGCTGGCCTTGGCATATTTGTTTATCGTGGAGAACTTCTCGATTCTGCCCAAGGAAGAGCATACCCACAGCACACATACCAACTATGGCACAGGCTTCCAGGCTTAATAACAAACGGCGCCTTAAATGAATTGAGAGATATTCATTCGGCAGTCAATAGATTCAAGAACTTTGAGGGAAAGAGCTGGAAGGCCTAACAAACTATTTACTGGTTTATTCTAAAGCAAAGGAGGTTACTTTGAACTAATATGAAAAAATATATTAGCCGCCGTGATTTCTTTAAGTATTTGGGAGTAGGCGCAGCCGGAGTGAGTTTATTTGGAGGAGTCGGCGCAACACCTGCTCTAGCTGAAGAAAATCTGCCTACTTTTGAATTGGGTCCTTTTAAGTTAAAGAAAACCAAGGAAACCTCTTCCGGGTGTCCTTATTGTGGGTGTGGTTGTAGTACTATTGTTTATTCAGATGAAAACGATAAAGTGGTTTTTATTGAAGGGGATCCTGATAATCCTATTAATGAAGGATCTTTATGTCCCAAAGGGACAGCTCTTCCGGATATCTATAACATTGTAAATAAAAAGCGTCAGCGTGTACTCAACCCGAACCGGTTAACGAAGGTGCTTTACCGTGCCCCTGGCGGCACCAAGTGGGAAGAAAAAACCTGGGACTGGGCTATGCCTGAAATCGCCAAGCGGGTAAAAAAGACCCGGGAGGAACACTTTGAAGCAAAAGACGCTAATGGGGTCACGGTTAACCGCTGCTTGGCCCTTTGCCAGATGGGCAGCGCTAATATTAATAACGAAGAAGACTATTTAGTGAATAAGCTCATGCGGGGATCCCTGGGTGTGGTTGATCTTGACCATTGCGCCCGTCTCTGACACGCCCCAACCGTAGCCGGTCTGGCTAACACTTTTGGTCGGGGAGTAATGACTAATAGTTTTACTGATTATAAGAATTCAGACATATTTTTAATTATTGGAGCCAACCCGGCCGAAGCTCACCCGATGGCCATGCGCCACATCGGCAAGGCTATGGAAAAAGGGGCCAAAATGATTGTCGTTGACCCCAGGTTTACTAAAACAGCGGCCAAGGCAGACATTTACGTTCCTTTGCGTCCGGGGACAGACATTTCCTTTCTTCACGGTCTGATTAACTATGCCATTGAAAATGATCTTTACCAACACGAGTACGTGAATAACTATACCAACGCTTCTTACTTAATCAGTCCTGACTATCATTTTGCAGATGGTATTTTTTCCGGTTTAGAGGAAAAAGACGGCAAACTATCCTATAACACTGACAGCTGGGCTTACCAAAAAGACGGAGATAATATTAAAAAGGACCCCACTCTGCAGGATCCCCAGTGCGTCTGGCAAATCATGAAAAAGCATGTTTCCCGCTACGACATAAAAGCGGTCAGTAATGTCACGGGAACCCCGGCAGATATTTTACAGAAAGCTTACGCTATGTATTGCGAGTCTGGAAAACCGGATGTGGCAGGCAATTTAATTTACGTACTGGGCATCACCCAGCACAGTTATGGAACTCAAAACACACGGGCAACTTGCATGGTGCAACTCCTGCTGGGCAATGTGGGCATGCCCGGCGGCGGCGTTAATCCCCAACGGGGGCAATCAAATGTCCAGGGCGCCTGTGACATGGGAATGCTGTGGAACAATATTACGGGCTATCTTGGTGTCCCCGTTGCGTCAAAACATCCCACATACAAGGACTACCTGGCCGTGGAAACACCTAAGGCGGGATACTGGTCCAACAAACCCAAGTTCCTGGCCAGCCTGCTCAAGGCCTGGTACGGGGAAAAAGCCACCGCAGCAAATGACTTTTGCTATGACTGGCTGCCTAAATCAGACGGGAAAGACCACTCCCACATGGCTTCCTACGCCGCCCTGGCTGAAGGACATATTAAAGGCGTCTTTTGCTGGGCTGAAAATCCTTCCGTAGCCGGGCCGGATGCTTCTCACGAGGTCAAGGCCCTGGAAAACGCGGACTGGATGGTCTGCGTTGATGTATTTGAAAACGAAACAGCCGCTTTCTGGAAGCGCCCGGGAGTAAACCCGGCGGATGTAAAAACGGAAGTTTTCCTGCTGCCGGCAGCTCACAGATACGAAGCAGAAGGCACGAGAACAAACAGTTCGCGCCATATTCAATGGGGCTGGAAGGCTGTTGAACCGCCCGGACAGGCCAAAAGCAGTCTCTGGATTGCCGACCGGCTCTATAAAGCTGTCCGCCAGGAATACCAAAGCGGCGGCAAATTTACTGCTCCTGTTTTAAACATGGTTTGGAATTATGATAAGCCGGGACAGGACGAGCCGGATATAGAAAAAGTAGCAGTTGAAATTAACGGTTATAATGTGGCGGACGGTCGGGTTTTAGGTACTTTTAGCGACCTTAAAGATGATGGTTCTACAGCCTGCGGTGTATGGGTTTACGCTGGTTATTATTACGTTGACCCCCATGAGCAGAACCCGCTGTTAAAGGTGCCTGCTACCAAAAGGCACGGCACGGAGGATAAAAGCGGGCTTGCTGTATTTCCAAAATGGACCTTTGCCTGGCCTTTGAACCGGCGCATTGTTTATAACCGTTGTTCGGCTGACCCGGCCGGCCAGCCCTGGAATCCAAAAAAAGCCTATATATTCTGGGACGGAACAAAGTGGATTACCAACGATGTTCCCGATTTCGGCATCACGGACGCGACTACAAAAACGCCGGTACCACCGGAAAAGACAGCCAATGCTCCTTTTATTATGAATCCTGAAGGGCAGGCGCGCTTTTTCAATCCTTCCGGCTTGAAAGAAGGTCCTATGCCGGAACACTATGAACCGGCGGAAAGCCCGGTGAAAAATTTAATCAGTAAGCAGCAAAACAATCCTATGGCTATGAGATGGGGAGGCGAATTTACTAAATTGGCCGAAACTGGCAGCAAAGAGTTCCCATACGTAGCTACTACCGTCCATTACATTGAACATTATCAAACCGGGGTAAGAACCAGAAACAGCCCCTGGCTGGTCGAATTGATGCCTGAACAATTTGCCACCATATCTCCATCTTTAGCCGGTAATTTGGGAATCAAACCTGGAGATGAGATAATTGTAAGCAGCGCCCGGGCAGAAATAAAAATGAAGGCCAATGTTTTACCGATTGTTAAACCCTTAATTGTAAACGGCAGTCCCGTGGAAATCGTTTCCTTGCCCTGGAGCTGGGGCTTCATGGGATTATCCAAGGGAGCCATAGGGAACGATTTAACACCTTTTATCGGTGATGCTAACGTCGCTGTTCCGGAATACAAAGCTTTCTTAGTTAACATTAGAAAAGCATAACGATTAGCTCTTTGTAAGTTGCCTTAGAGCGATGAGCAAACAATATAAAAAAATGTATAATAAAAATCAGGGGTGTACAATCCCCTGATTTTTTCCACTACACACTTTGTTTAGACCATGTTAACGCCAGTGAAAGCATTCACGCCTGACTGCTATTCTGCCTTGTTAAGGGCTTTTTCATGGAACTTCTGTAGTAGTTGACTGCGGTGGCGCAGTCTCTTCTTTTACTTCTTCTTTTACTTCCTTGGTTGCCTCCGGTTCCTGAGCAAAAGCAGAACTAGAAGCCCTTCTGATCTCGTTTAAGGTTCTGCTTAGAGCCTTTCCGACTTCGGGAAGTTGTTTGGGGCCAAAAACTACCAGCGCTATCACCAGAATTAAGACCAACTCCGGCATACCCAAACTGGGAAACATCAGATCCCCCCCTGGCTGTTCCTGGCAACAATTTGCATAGACCGCGGCTTTTCCATTTGAAACAGCGATTGAGCTTAGATTGAAATTATAATTAATATTCTGACTATATGCCGAAATTACCTGCTTACACTTTTAGTTTTCCGGTTGAAAAATTCCGTTCAGAACCCAGCTGACAATACTGGTGATGAGCGCTCCCCAAAACGCTCCCGAGAAACCGTATACGATAAAACCTGGCACAAACCAGGAAGCAAGCCAAAAGGCCAGGCCGTTAATGATAAAAATAAACAACCCCAAGGTGAAAAAGGTAATGGGCAACGTAAGTACAATCAGCACAGGCCGGATCAAGGTATTAACCACACCCAGGACCAGTGCAGCAAACATAGCCGAAAAAAAACCTCTGATAGCAAAGCCTGATACCAGCGCATCAGCGATAATTAAGGACAAACTGTTAAGGACGAGCTTCACTAGCCACTTCATCGGATGTCACCACCTCCAACAGCACAAACCTGCTTTATAAGTATTCCTCTTTAAAGATTCCTGCCACTATTTTTAACTACTTCCTGTAATTTATAGTATACCACATCAGAATTATCTTCAGTAAAAAAGCATAACCAACTTGAAAACAGGAGTATTATTTTAGAATTTTATCTTCTTCCAGGTCGGAAACGCCGGCCTCGTCAAAAGAAGCCATCTCCCACATTATTTTTGTGGCGGCTTCAAGCAGGTGCATGGTTAGAACGGCGCCCGTTCCCTCCCCTAGACGCATTTCCAAGTGAATCACCGGGCGCAGGTCCAATAGGTCTAACATCATACGGTGTCCCTGCTCACCGGACAGGTGGGAGGCAATCATGTATTCGCGGGCTTTGGGCTGCAGTTTGCATGCTACCAGCGCAGCTGCCGTGGTGATGAATCCATCAATCAGCACAGGTACACGCCTGGCAGCAGCCCCTAAAATTACGCCAGCCAGCCCGGCGATTTCCAGCCCGCCTACTTTTGCTAAAACATCCAGAGCATCTTGCGGGTCCGGCTGGTTATGCGCAAGTGCACGTGCTATCGCAGAGGTCTTCAGTTTCATTACTTCATCGTTGACCATAGTCCCGCGGCCGGTCGCCTCTTCCGCCGTATAACCGCCAAAGGCTGCCAGAATAGCGCTGCTCGGAGTGGTATTGCCGATCCCCATATCGCCTGTAGCAAGGAGGTTGCTGCCTGCGTCAATCTCAGACTGGGCTACCTCTATCCCGACCTCCAGAGCCTGTACTGCCTCTTCCCGTGACATAGCCGGGCCAACGGCAATATTTCCAACTCCTGCTCGAACCTTGCGCTGCAGTACACCTGGTAAGTTGACGGTCGTGAACACACCAACATCCACCACCACCAGCCGTGCTGCAGCATGCCTTGCCAGCACCCCTATGCCAGCAGTGCCATTGATAAAGGCTTGCATCATCTGGATGGTGACTTCACTGGGCGCAATGCTCACACCCTCGTCTACCACCCCGTGGTCTCCCGCCATAATAATTACCGCTTTCCCCTCAATGCGGGGTCTGGCTTTGCCGGTAATACCGGCCAGACGTACTGCCATCTCTTCCAGTACACCAAGGCTCCCCGGGGGCTTGATTAAGCTATCCAACCGTTTCTGAGCCTCTTCCATTGCCTTGCGGTCCAGGTCTCCAATTTGATTGATGGTTTTGTCAAGCAGCATCCTGTTTTACCTCCTTCATAATTTAGAAATTGAATGCGGCTGGGTAAAAAGAAAAATCCACAGCCTCATCAGGCCGTGGATTTTACCATCATCCATCGGAACACCCTGCACAGCAGGGTTCTCGAACACAACAGGCAGGTCTCCTGGCTTACATTCATCACACTTCGCACCTTCCCGGCAAATTGCCAGTGGTAATCAAGCGATAGTGTTCCTGTTTACAGTGGCGGGACCGCTCAGGACTTAAACCTGATTCCCCTATTCTCCCCAGTGGGCACCTGTTGGTTTAACAAGGAATATTTTACATATATATTCAACCAAGTTGCGTATATTCCTGCCGTATAAAGCAGAAATATTTTCTATTTTTCAACCCATAACTTAAGCAGCCGGTTAGTCACCACTGCTGTTTCCGCACGGGTTGCCCCGTCCGTGGGCCTAAATAAGCCAACTTCACCCCGTAATAAGCCGGCGCTGGTAGCTTTGGCCACCGCAGTTCTGGCAAAATCGGGAATTGAGCCTGTATCTTTGTATTTTAGAGTTTCGTCTGTGTCCTGCAGCGCCAACGCCCGGTCAATCATAACAGCCATTTCGCTCCTGGTAATACTGGCATCCGGACCAAAGGTACCGTCCGGGTAACCCGAGGCCACCCCGTTGGCAACCGCGGCAGCGACAGAGCTCTTAGCCCAGTCGGGGATATTGTCCTTAAAGACTGGTAACTTCTCCACGGCTGGCCACTGCAGGGCCGATGACAGCATTTTAACAAACTGGGCTCTGGTTACGGCCTGACCGGGCAGAAAGGTGCCATCCGGGAAACCGTTGACTACCCCGCGCACCGCCATGTCATTGATGGCCTCAGCCGCCCAATGCTTGCCAGTATCCTTGAAAGCCGGTGGTGTTCTGTGGTCATCCACCAGGACCAACCGGCCAAACCCCCATACCCGGGCACTAATTGTTTTCACCTGATCTTCTTCATCCAGCCTGGCAGGCTGCTCCTCCCATTTTTGGGTGGATTCATCCCACATCAGTATGGCCGGACGATCTGTTATGGTATCGGGTTGATATTCCCAACTCAGCCACCAAGGGGCTATGAGCTCAGCTTCCTCCCCCGTCGCCGGGTTTACCGCTATAGCACCGAGGTTGATGCAGTCTGTTGGTAGTCCGTTGGTCTCACTGGTATAAGCTAGCATTACCCTGGCTGGCGCTGACAAGCTTGACTCAGGGAAGGTGACCTTAATCCAGCCGTCCAGTTTAGCTGATGATGCCTGCTCCGGGAGAACCTCCAGTTCTACCCATTGCGGTTTAACGCTAACTGGTATCGTTGTGCTCAGTCCCTGGAAGGTGGCCTTAATTTCACCATCACCGACTTGCTCAGAGGTAAAGCTGCCGTCCGCAATCTGCCCCAGCGAATTGTCCACACTCCATGTGACATTCTCGGATTTCAAATCAAAGGTCTGCCCATTAATGGTACTTAGCTTCACCGACAAGGGAACGGTCTGCCCAGGATTCACAGTTATAGCTGCCGGTGCTATAAATAAACCCGTCATGGACTCCGGCCCGATAACCTGAACCGATACCGAACCCTGGGCGTTATCCAGTCCGGCCGTCACGGTTATTGTCCCCCCTTGCTCCGGTATCAAAACATTGCCGTTAAAATCACCGGAAGGAGCTGCAGACCATTTGATGTTGGCAGGGTTAATACTAACAGGATTGTAGTATTCATCATACCCCTTGGCGTCAAATGTAACCTGGGTACCGGTAAGCCCTACCGACGGCCCGCTCACAACCAGGCCATCCAGGCTGCCTTTAGGCGCTGTGGAAAAAATGCCGACGGCATCGGGTACAGGGCGCAGGGAACCTCCCTGGGGGTTATTCATCAGGCTGGCCTCGAAGTCACCCAGGTGTCGTGCGGCCATAGTGGTGGAACCACCGCCGTCCAAATTAACAGCCCGCCAGACCCCGATGGAAATTAAAAAGTCTGCCAACTCCTCCTGGCTCATACCCCTGCTGATTATAGTCCCGTCAGCAGCAGCCTTCCTTTCAACGGCCACCAGGTAGAGTGTCTTGCCGTCTTTTGATACACCAACCGCCGTTCTGGCAACTTTCCCGGAAATATTCTGGGTAAAGTAGGCAGGCAGGTGCCCGTCTTCAACCAGCAGGGCCTGTCCGCCCACCGCTGCCAGGAGTTTATCTCCGTCAGGGGTCACCGAGTAGCTGGTGGTAACTTTTGTTCCCACTGGCATATTGTCGGTTATAAATTTGGCTGCCAGGCCATGTCCCTGCAAAATAAAACCATCTTGCGGGATCGTTACGCCCGGTTGGTCGGTTAAGACCTGCTGTACAACTCCGTTCCTGACCACTGCAACCTTTACCCCGGTGAGGCCGGCTAGTTTACCCCGGCTGTTGGGACCCCACAGCGTTGTGTACATATGAAGAGCATCCTCATCAGATGTGCGTTCGTTCATCAACAGATAACAGGGCTTGTTAATGCCGGCCAGCGGAAAACTCTTGCCAGAACCTGTGACAACCTGTCCATTGAAGTTAAATACTTCCATTAGCGACTCTTTATCTTCGGTAATGCCAAAGCCATACATATCATTACGCTGGGCGGGGCTCTCTACCAGTTGCCCGCCCTGGTAGGCTAAACCGATGGTCCGGCCGCTTTCCGCCATTTGAAAGAAGTCTGCATTGATAGCGGCCACCGCTCCGGTACGCTTGGCCATCTCCGTGACTGCCTGGTTTTTATTGAGGGTCCCATCCGAACCTATGATCGTATCAATCTTGACGTAAGGATTGGAGAGATCTGCTTCGAGGACATAAACGTTCAGCGGTCCCTCGTCAGTATTCATATTGAAGCTCTGTAAGACTACACCCTGGGTGATGATTTCCTCGGTGATATTTTTGCTCGTCACCTGATAGGCGTAAGCCTGGACGGGCACAACCAGGGACCATATTATGGACACCAGGACAATATTTCTCATTATTCTTCCGAGCCTTTTCATAAACAAAAAAATTACCTCCTATTGCAACTATCCTGAAAATGAACACAAAGCGCGTCCCCAAAATGTGGGTGCTGAGTCTCATCTTATGCTAACGCCCAGACAGCGGCATGATTTTCTAACTAATTAAGTCGGTCATCCACAT
>JAQVOH010000114.1 GCA_028702695.1 Desulfotomaculaceae bacterium | reverse complement strand
CTCTTTTCAATATGAAATTCAATCCTGCGGCCATAGAAGGAGATATTGGCGCACAGAAATTTGTTAAATTAAATGACACCTTTTTCAATTTAGGTGGTTATCAAGTCCAGTACAACATTGTAGACCGGAAGATGCTTGTTGACGCACAGCAGCATCCAGAAAATTACTCGGATTTAATGGTCAGGGTAGCCGGTTTCACGGCCAGGTTCATTGATTTGGGACCTGACGTGCAAAGACAGGTTATTGAGCGGACCGAATATGAGGGAGTTTAAGTGTTATGTAATATAACAAATAAATGAAAGGAGCCTGTGTATGAACAAGTCACTTGACGATTGGACAAAAATGAAATACGGCAGGGCAATCAACGAGGAGGAACTGGCAAGAAGAACCAGCCCGGTGTGGCCGTACAAGTATTTCAACCCGGGAACACCGGTTGATCCTGCAGTAGTGGACGAAATTTTAAAAGGCGTTATTGACGTGCATGTCCATGGCGCGCCGCTGGGAGCCTGGTTGGCCGGACGTCCGACGATGGTTGAAACGTGCATCGAAGCTAGTGAAGCCGGTATGAAAGCGCTGGTCTTTAAAGACCACAACACCATGACCAATAACTGTGCAGCCATTATTCAGGAATTTTTAGGCCGGATGCAAAAAGAAAAGGCGGCCCAAGGTGAGGTATTTACACCCGTTGAGGTGTACGGAGGCATTACCTTAAATAACACTGTGGGCGGCATGAACCCCAAAGCAGTAGAAGTCGCTTTAGGTTATGGAAGGTGCAAGGAAGTCTGGCTGCCTTCTCTCGACGCCAAGCACCAGGTCAACGCAATGGGTTTGCAAGGCGGTATGGTGGTAGCTGATGGCGCTATCCTAACCCCAGAGATGATCAAGATTCTTGAGCTTCTTGCCGACTATAACAAGAACTCCAAGGGTGACCGCTGCGCGCTGTCAGGCTGTCACGTTTCCAATGAGGAAAAGTTCGCTGTCCTTGACTACATTAAAGCAAAAGGGATGAACGTGGATGTATTGATGGACCACGTCACCCAGGAATTAACCATATTGACCCCGCAGGAAGCCAGGGAAATGATTGACAAGGGCGGCTACCTCGAGTTTGCCGAATGCTCATGTGTACCCTGGCCCGGCATGCAGGACTGGATTATTGCCTTTGATTATTCTTTTAATCTAATTAAAGAGTTAATTAAAGAAAAAGGACCGGAGCATCTCGTCCTGATCACCGACGCCGGTCAACCGGGCAATAATCCTGTACCTGGTTGGAAATCGTTCATCAAGACACTGCTTGCCCAGGGGGTAAGTGAAGCTGATATAAATGTCATGGCCAAGGAAGTCCCCGCCAGATTGATGGGTCTGTAAAGACGCTAACTTGTGTGTCCGTGAAAATTACAATATACAAAAGGGGTGTAAGTAAATGGTGGATTTGAAGGAGAAGGTAATCGTTATCGACCCTGACAAGTGTGTAGGTTGCCATTCCTGTGAAATGGCGTGCTCCCTGAAGAATTTTGGTAAGGCCCATCCCTATTACTCAAGAATCCGCATTACGGAGTTTCGTGACGTCAATACCTTTATTCCTATTACCTGTCAGCAATGTGAAGAAGCAAGCTGTATTAAGGTATGCCCGATGGGCGCACGTTACAGACTTGAAAATGGGGCCGTCGTTACCAATCAAGATGCCTGCATTGGCTGCCGGGCGTGTATGTTTGCGTGCTATCAGGGCGCTCCCGTAATAGACCCGGAAAGCGGCAAGACGATGACCTGCGACAAGTGCGTCGGTGAAGAGATGCCCTGGTGCGTCAAGGCCTGCAGCATGCAGAATGCCTTGGAATACGTTCCCAAATATATGGTTAACAGTACATCCGGTAAAAAATTTGCCTGGGAACTGCGGGAAGAATATAAACCAAAAGGAATTAAGGATGAAGGTAGTGAGTTCGGCTTCAGCTTTGGTTAAAAACAAGTTCCCTTTTATTGGAAAACTTTGGTTGGACTCAATAAACACATTTAAAGGAGGAAATAGGTATGCACGGTTGGGTAGGTAATAGATTAAGAGTTGACCTCACTGAGGGGAAAGCTACTGTAGAAAATTTATCCCCGCAATATCTGCGTAAGTGGGTCGGTGGCAGAGGCTTGAATTCGGATATTGTTTACCATGAGACCTGGGAAGGCATGGATCCCCTTGACCCCGCCAACCCGTTATGCTTTGCGTCCGGCCCGCTGACCGGCACCTTTTCACCGCTGGCGGGCAGGACAACTGTCAGCGCCCTTTCACCCATGACCTGTTCATATAGGGGGACGAATGTCCATGGTCATGGCGACACCAATATGGGCGGACAATTTGCCACCTATCTGAAATATGCCGGGTATGACCAGATCGTGGTAAAGGGCAGAGCGGATAAGCCGGTCTACATCTTTATTGACGACGATAAGATTTCGATTAGAGATGCCAGTCATCTCTGGGGACAAGGCGTCAAAGTTGCTACGAAAAACATCATTGAAGAACTGGGAGATCCCGAAATTAAAGTTGCCCTTATAGGCCCCGCCGGGGAAAACCTGGTCAAGTTTGCCTGCGTAGTCAACACCTTCAGTAATTCCGGCGGGCGTACCGGAATGGGCTGTGTCATGGGTTCCAAAAATTTAAAAGCGATTGCGATCAGGGGTACCAAGCCGCTAACTTATGCCGATCCGGTGAAGTTTGCGGAGGAAGCCTGGATGCTCCGTGAAAGAGTTAGGACTTCCCCGTCCGCCATCAGGCGCAAGGCAGAAGGCACCTGGGACCTTTTTGACGCCGGCAATGCTATCGGGATTAACGCCAACAAGAACCACAGCACCGGTTATATGAAAGGTATCGAGGAAACTTACGGCGGTCTGGTGTTTGCCGATAAATATCTCTTTAGGCGGAAAGCATGCTGGTCATGCCCGGTAGCTTGCGGCCGCTATACCTATTTCAAGGATGGAAAACATGCCGGCAAGCACTTTGGCGGACCTGAAATGGAAGCCGCTTGCAACCTGGGAACCAGGCTCGACTCGTATGATTTGGAAGGGGCGGTTTGGCTAAGCGGTATAGTAAACGAATTGGGTATGGACTGTATCTCTGCCGGCGCCGCGTTGTCCTGGTCGATGGAGGCGTATGAAAAAGGCCTGATCACCAAAGAAGATACCGGCGGCATTGAATTCAAGTGGGCCGACATGGAGACTTCCGAAAAAGTACTTTATATGATCGCGAACAGAGAGGGCTATGGCGACATCCTGGCCGAAGGCAATTCCCGTGTAGCTGAAAAACTTGGTGTAGGCGCTGGTATTGTCCCGCATTGCCGCGGTTTGGAACACATCAGCGTTGACCCGAGGATTGCCACGGGCTTTAGCCTGGGCTACGCGATGTCCACCAGAGGCTCGGACCACCTGAAAAACTACTCCTGCAATGAATTCCCGGGCTGCGCTATGAGCCGCAAAGACCAGATTGTGGATGCACTGGGGCCTGAATTAACCGAAGTGTTCTGGAAGGATTTCCCGAATGAACTAACTTCCTTCGCAACCAAACCACAACTTTGTTATTGGTCGGAAAGAAACAAGTGCGTCGCCGACTTAATGGGCACCTGCTGTCATGCTATCGGGTCCTGGGGCGGTCTCGGTGACTGGCGTGCCTATACCACCCTGTATCGCCTTGCCACCGGGTTTGATATGCCTGATGAGGAAATCTTCGTGGCTGCCGAACGGGTTGTCAGCATTGAAAGAGCCAACTGGCTGCGTTCAGGAAGCGCCCGCCAGGACGACACCCATATTGATAGGTTCTTCGACGAGCCCGTCGCAGACGGTCCTTATAAAGGCCTGAAAATTGACCGGAAAGTATGGGCCTGGGCACAGGATGAATACTACAAACTGCATGGCTGGGATGAAGAAGGCTTTATTACCGATGTGAAACTGAAGGATCTGAATCTGGAAGAAGTTATTCCCGATATGGAACATGGCCGCAAGCTGTACAGGGAATATATGGAGCAACAGAAATAAAGAGCCAGAATAATTAATTAATGGTCTTACTGTTGGCAGCCTGAGCTTTATTATCCGTAGATATATAACAAAAAATATTTGCAGGGTAAAAGAGCTAGGCTGTCGGCATGTAAGACAACCCACAAAAAAGGAGGTGTAAAATTGCATACAGTTATTATAGGAAATGGAATTGGCGGTAATGCTGTAGCTTTCGGCATCAGAAAGTATGACCCAAATGCTAAAATCACAATCGTAACAAGGGAAAATTGTCCTGAATACGAACCCGGTGCGCTTCCTTATTATATTAGCGGTGTTAAGGCAAGGCAGGATATGTTTTTAACAAAGTTGGATGACTACTCAAACAATAATATTAATTTTGTCGTCGATGAAGCTAAGAAAGTTGACCACGAGCAAAAGAAGCTGTATTTGGACAGCGGCAATGAACTTAGCTACGACAATTTAGTCATTGCAGCCGGTGGCAATCTTGTAGTTCCGCCTTTCAAAGGTCTTGAAAAAGAAGGTATTTTTGGCTGCAAGTCCCTTGCTGATGCGGATGCCCTTTATGCCCGTGAAGGTAAAGTTGCCGTTGTCATCGGTTCCGGTCTTATAGGTATTGAAGCAAGTGAAGCCTTGAAAAAAAAGGGTTTCGAAGTTTATTTGCTTGAAGTATTCGGCTGGATTATGCCGCGTAATTTTGATGAATATGCGGCTAAAAAGTTGGAGAAGGGCCTTACTGACAACGGTGTTCACGTGTTAACCAACGAAAAGCTGGTCAGTATCAATGGCGGCGACAAGGTTGAAAGCATTACGACCGACAAAAGATCAATCATATGCGATACTATCGTGATGTCTACAGGTGTTGCGCCAAACACCGAGTTGGCCAGGCAGGCAGGGGCAGAAATTGGACTGACGCGAGGGATCAAGGTCAATGAACATTGTATGACCAGCATCCAGGATATTTACGCCTGCGGTGATTGCGCCGAAACAACGGACGCCATAACGGGGGGAAGAACCCTTATTCAACTAAGGCATAACGCCCTGGAGCAGGGTGAAGTTATCGCTAAAAACTGTGCCGGGATACCCGCTGTTTATAAGGGAGCATGGGCTATTACCAGAGCGCATTACTTTGACACTGAATCTGTATCCATCGGAAGGACGTTCAACGGGATAGAGGATAAAATGGATGTTGAAGTAATTGAGAGAGAATTCGGCAGCGATTACTGCAGGTTAATCCTCGACAAAGGTAAACTTGCCGGAGCGCAGGCTATAGGCAAATTTTCTAAAGACATGGGCTTTTTGTTCTCTTCTATGTGGAGAAAGGATGATTTGGCTGAGATCAGGGCTAAATGGGATAAGGTAACGAACATTATTTCTCCGTATCCCTGGCACTATCGTATAATTGGCCGGTATATGAACCTGAAATGATATCTAGGAGGCTAAAATAATGAGTGACAGCAGACCACCGTTTGCAAACCCTACTCCCTCTGGCGAAGCAGTTTTAGCGTTTTACCTGGCATGTTTATGGCCTGTCGCTACTGGTATGGCTCCCCATAGTGCCGGTATGATTTTGATTGCTCTGGGTTTTTGTGGTGCGATTGTACAAACGATTGCCGGGATTATGAATATGAGGAATGGCATAGCTTTAACAGGCAACATCTTTTTGACCTTCAGTGCCTTTATGTGGTACGGCTGTCTGGAACACCTCCTCATAGCACTAAATATTATACAAGGTTCGACCGCCGTGGTGGACGGTATTGTGTTTGGGGTTATGGCACTACTAATGGTAGGGTGGACTCCTTGTTTTATGTTGAAAAATACCGTTGGTTCCTTATTTATGCTTGTAACAGATGTATTCTTTGTCTTTGCCTCCCTATATTTCTTGACCGGAACAGAGCTATTTTGGGCTATTGCCGGTTGGGATCTGCCCCTGGTAATCCTCGCTTGTGTATGGCAGGTCGTCGGTTCTGTGGTTAACGAAATTTTTGGACGCGAAGTGTATTGGATGGGTAAGCCTTGGATTACGAAAAAGTCGGCATAAGTAGACTAACAAGTTAATGGCTGAATAAAAAGTAAAGTTAATGAGGTAAGGGGTACACACCATGTTGACAATAAACACCGGCATCATAGCTGATATTAAAAAGTTTGAAACACATGACGGTCCAGGTATCAGGACAACCGTATTTATCAAAGGGTGCTTTTTGAGATGCAAGTGGTGCGCCAACCCCGAAACCCTGGAAGCTTTTCCACAGCTTTATTTTGTCCCCAAAAGGTGCAAAAGTTTTGGTGAATGTATTAAGGTCTGTCCGGCAGGTGCCATCAGCATGCTGCCGGACAATAAGATTGACCGCAAAAAATGCACACTGTGCATGAAGTGCGTGGATGTATGCCCCTATTCCGCCTTTAAACAGGTAGGCAGCCTAGTAACAGTTGATGAAGTCATCGAGGAGGTTGAAAAAGACAAACCATTTTACGGCTTAGATGGCGGATTAACCATAAGCGGAGGTGAGCCTTTATACCAACCCGGTTTCACCAGAGAGTTACTAAAAAGAAGTAAAGAAAAAGGGATTTCGACAGTTCTGGATACAACAGGTTATGCAAAATGGGAAGATTATGAGGATATCCTTAAGTATACAGATATGGTTCTTTTGGATTTAAAGCATATGGACCCGGCAAAACACATGGAAGGGACCGGGGTGTCAAATAAAATTATACTGGAAAATGCCAAATTAATATCAAAAACATGTGAGACAAGAATTTCGTTACCGTTGATCTCCGGTTTTAATAACTCTAACGAAAATTTAATAGCAACAGCAGAGTTTTTAAAGAAAATCAATATTGAATGGGTGGATATCCTTCCTTTGCACTCATTGGGAGCAAGTAAATATGAGTATCTTGGCTTAACTTCACCTTATACCGAAATAGGGGAAATAAATAAGGAGGAAGTTGTTGAGGCAAGGGATATATTTACTAGATATGGGTTCAAAACAACAATTGGGCGAATGATTTAGAAATATAGTATTACTTGCATTCCATAAGGTATTTGTTGCTGTGGTCAAGGCAAATATTGAAGGGAGGTTTGAAATATTGATTGTTGTTTTAAAGGCTTATGCCGATATAGATTTTTTTATACCTGGGGCTAAGATTGGCCAGAGCTTTGAAGTCGATATTCCCCAGGGTGCACCTATAAAAGCAGCTCTGGAGAAATTGGGTATCCCGAGTAATGCCTATGGTTTTTTCCTGAACGGGCGTTATGCAACTGAAGATAAAATCTTAAATCCCAATGACCTGGTGTATCTTTTAGAAGCGATCAGCGGTGGTTGAGCACCTTAGGTTGTATGATGTGATTCAAATTGTTGGTTAGTGGATAAAAAATAACTTAACGACAGGGGAATGTAAACATGGCAAATCTACGTACAAATTTTGCAGGATTAGAAATTAAGAACCCGGTGGGAGTCACCTCCTGTGACTTTGGAGGCAACGCTTATTTAGCTAAACGGGTCATCGATCAGGGTATTGGCTGGT
>JAQVOH010000024.1 GCA_028702695.1 Desulfotomaculaceae bacterium | reverse complement strand
CGTTGAGCTATGGGCCCAAGAATGGCTCCCCGAGTAGGATTCGAACCTACAACCTACCGGTTAACAGCCGGTTGCTCTACCGTTGAGCTATCGAGGAACATCGGCAAGGACTATTATACGATAATTTCTAGCTGCCGTCAATGAATCTGTTGTTGATAATTTATTCCTAAAATATATATATCCTATAAACCCACAATTTAATCCAGATAGTCCTTTAATTTCTTGCTTCTGCTGGGGTGGCGCAGCTTACGCAGCGTCTTAGCTTCTATCTGCCGGATCCGTTCCCGCGTTACCCCAAATTTCTGACCGACCTCTTCCAAGGTCCTGGCCCTACCATCGTCAAGTCCGAAGCGGAGACGAAGCACCCTTTGTTCCCGCTCTGTTAATGTCTTCAAAACCTCGTCCAACTGTTCCCGCAGAAGGGTAAAAGAAGCTTCCTCGGCTGGCGCCCTAGCATCATGGTCCTCAATAAAGTCGCCTAAATGGGAGTCTTCCTCTTCCCCGATAGGCGTTTCCAGGGATACCGGTTCCTGTGCTATCTTCTGGATTTCTCTAACCTTCTCCTCGGAGATATTCATCTCCTTGGCTATCTCCTCAGGCATTGGTTCACGGCCTAATTCTTGTAGCAACTGGCGCTGCACCCGGACCAGTTTATTAATAGTTTCAACCATATGCACGGGAATTCTAATGGTCCTGGCCTGATCAGCAATGGCTCTGGTTATGGCCTGGCGAATCCACCAAGTCGCATAGGTGCTGAACTTGTAGCCCTTGCGATAATCAAACTTTTCAACTGCCTTGATCAAACCCAGGTTGCCCTCCTGAATCAGATCCAGGAAAAGCATCCCACGCCCCACATAACGCTTTGCTATACTAACTACCAGTCGTAAGTTAGCCTCAGCCAATCGTCTTTTGGCCCCGTCATCACCTAACTCCATGCGTTTTGCCAAATCCACTTCTTCTTCCGACGTGAGCAGAGGAACGCGACCGATTTCTTTGAGGTACATGCGAACGGGATCATCTATACCCACGCCTTCGGGGACAGAAAGGTCTACTTCCACCTCTTCGGCCGGGGTTTCTACTGTGGAATCGTCAACAGGTTCTACTTCCGGTACTTCTTGAACGACTTCTATGCCCAAACCTGCCAGCTTTTCATAAATATCATCAATTTGTTCAGGGGATAGTTCTGTACCCTGGAGACTATCCATAATCTCGCTATAAGTTAGGACCCCGCGTTTTTTCCCTTTTTCAATGAGTTCCATAACGCTTTCAGTTTTGAGCTCGTCTCTCACATGCCATCACTCCCCTCTTTAGGGCACTTCCCGGTATTACTTTCAATCAATTTCTGATAATCTTCCTGTAGCTTCCTGGCGTGGGCATGGTCTCCAACCTTCTCAGCCTCATCTATGCCCTGTAAAAGCATCAGCTCACGAAGCAAATGGTAATGGCTCCCCAACTTTTCAGCCTCACCTATTTCTTTCAGTATTTTTTCTCTTCGTTCCTGCCTCTGGTATCGAACGATCGACTCAATGTGGCTGTATAATATTTCAACCGGGTCATCCC
Source organism: Desulfotomaculaceae bacterium (assembly GCA_028702695.1). Classification (GTDB taxonomy): domain Bacteria; phylum Bacillota; class Desulfotomaculia; order Desulfotomaculales; family Pelotomaculaceae; genus Pelotomaculum_C. The sequence goes on along the minus strand of JAQVOH010000024.1, from coordinate 27,734 downwards.
CGGGTATTTCCTTGGTCAGCAGCATGCCCAACAAGGCCTGCTCACCATCGTCAAGGTATTGTGCTATTTCCGCTGGTTGGTATTGTGGCCTTCCAGCAATTTCCAAACAATATTTAAATATCTTTTGATAGCGCGGGTCCTGAAAATGGTCACCGCCCATTTTTTCATGGACGGTCCGGGCCAGGTAGGGCTCTTCTAATGCCAACCTTAACAGGACTTCTTCAGCTTTACTTCGAGCATCGCTAGTATCCACTTTACTAACGATAGTATGCATGTTTTTAGCAAGATTATCCGTATTTGTCCATTTCTGACCCGTAACTAGCTTAAGCCTCTTAAATTCTCCATAAACAGTTTCCCAACTCAAATTTAGAGTGCGGGCTGCCGCCCTAAGTCCCTCTTCTCTTTCGACATCGCTGCTAAAACCTGCCAGGCTTGGATAAACTCGCCTTAGCACTTCAAGTTTATCAGCTGGTGTTCTGAGTGGACTTGCTCCCGCTGCCTGATCAAGTTTATACTGAAACAGCAGTGGCGCCCCGGTTACCAGCGTTTCCCATGTCTGTGAGCCATGTTTTTTTAAGAACTCATCCGGGTCCTTCCCGTCCGGGAGCCTTAAAACCCTTACCTGGCAGCCCAACTCTTCCAGTAGGTCGAGACTGCGTACGGTAGCGGCTTCCCCAGCTGCATCAGCGTCATAGGCAATCACCACATCCCTGCTGTAGTGAGTCAACAGCCTGCCATGCTCCTGAGTCAAGGCTGTGCCCATAGAGGCAACCGCATTTTTGATCCCGTGCTGGTGGGCGGTAACCACATCCATGTAACCCTCCATTACCACCACGTGGCCCTTTTCCCTGATAGCTGCCCTGGCCAGGTGTAACCCATAGAGGATACGGCCCTTGCTAAAAAACAAGGTTTCAGGTGTGTTCAGGTACTTCGGTAGGTAATCGTCAAGAACACGTCCTCCGAAACCAGTGATCTGCCCGGTGGCGTCCCAGATAGGAAAGATGAGCCGGTTGCGAAACCGGTCATAATACCTTCCCGCTTCAGTTTTAACCACCAGCCCGGCCTCGGCTGCCTGTTTAGGAGTAAATCCCTTACTCTCAAGAAAACCAAGCAAGGAATTCCATTCAGAAAGAGCAAATCCCAGTTGAAATTCTTCTTGCAGCTCAAGAGTAACCTCCCGTCTTGCCAAGTACTTTCTGGCGTTGGCTGCAGCGCCATGCTGCTGCAAGGTTTGTCGAAAGTAATCACGGGCCAGTTTGTTGACCTCACGAATTAAACTTAAGCGCCGCTCCTTATCCTGTTGAGCCGGACTTTCGTCAGCTGGTATGGTAACACCCACCTGCTGCGCCAGCACGGCCACTGCCTCTTGGAAGCTGAGATTATCTTTAAGCATTAAAAACTTAAAAACGTCACCACCGGTTCCGCAACCAAAACAATAAAAAATCTGCTTTTCCGGCGTGACTGTGAATGAAGGTGTCCTTTCACTATGAAATGGGCAGGAGCCGGTGTGGTTTTTGCCCTTTTTCTTAAGTTGCACATAGCGGGAAACCACTTCAACGATATCGGACCGCTGGCGGACTGCCTCCACAATGTCCTCCGGAATTAAGCCCAACCCAAACCACCTTCTGCTAACTAGACATATGAAATGATTTCAACAAAGAATTATATTGTCCTGCTACGGCAAATATTAAATAAGTTCCGCCAAAAAACTCTATATTTAAAGAATATTCGCTGCGGAAAGAATTTTTCCTCCTAATAGCGACAATATTTTGATTAGTATTGCCATAATATGTAATTAGTAACCTCATATTGCATCTTATTCCATCCAGGGAAGCGATAAGAAGGTTTTCTGATAGAAGCGAATGGCAAACCTGTAAGTCATTCATGCAATGTAACCATAGGTTATCCACGTATAGCGTAAGCAATATCATGGAAGTTCAACAATAATTCTACCAAGAAAGTTATTTATCCTGCCTAATAATTGAAACGTTTTTGGGGATGACAGCAATCCCGGCATATCGATCCGCCGGGATTGCTGTCATTAAAAATTTATGCCTTTTCTTCATCGTTTATACCTGGAAATACTACAGAGGCAACTAATTATAATAAGGGCACCCTAGACAGGGCTAAATAGTGTGGACCTTTGGCCTGAAGTTCACTTAACATAAGTACAATCGAATCAATCCTGGCCGTCCCGAAAACTTTGCCTAATCCCCCACACCACTGCGCCTGCTCCATAACATCGGCAAAACCGTAGGGAGAACGAGCACGGGCCAAGGTAAGATGGGGGGAGAATTTCCTCTTTTCCGGCTCAAAGCCCAGAACTGCCATTTCCTTTTGCACCTGGCGTTGCAGCATTAAGAGGGGAGCGGTTTCACCGCTAATCCCTGCCCACAATACACGCGGCCGCACAACTGAAGGAAAGGCACCTACACCCTCCAGGACCAGTTCAAATGGAGCAATACCGTCCACTGCGTTCTGCAGGGCTGCGCTCACGGCGGGAAGCCTTTCTTCGGAAACATTGCCCAGGAACTGGACCGTCAGATGCAGGTTTTCCTCCCCCATCCACTTGAGGTCGGAAGGGATTTTACTCAGGCCCCTGATGAAGGCGCCAAGTGTTTTTTTAATTTCCTCAGGAAAGTTAACAGCTATAAACAGCCTCAGCTGCCGCAAATGTTATCACCTCTTAAGAAGCAAAAGAACCTTTCCTCTGCTTCCTTTTTGCAGTAGGCGCACTGGCATAAGCCAGATAACTGCAACCCTGCCAAATAGTGTTGCCGATAATTTGATAAAAAAATCGGTTAGCATCTTTCACAGCATCGCTCCCCAAGCCCACTACCCAAAGGCATCCTTAAATGTCCAATTCATTGAGGATGCAAAAAAGACGGGACTCGTCTTGTTGTTTTTATAAGAAAAGGAGTTCCTCTCCATAGAAATTTATATCTTCAATTTTGAGGCAGCACCTTCCCTTGGTAAATAGGAGATCTTAATCTGAAAACATACGTTTTAGCAACTATATTGAAACGTGTAATCAGGCAATGCAATCCATTATTTTCCTTAGGTTTATTCTGCCGATAACTTGTTTATAATCATCTATGACATAAGCACTTCGACATATAGGTACCTTCTGAGTGATAATTTTTTGTGAACAGATTTAATCTTCTCATTTTTGTGTACCAAAATAGGTTCCACCGTAATATCCATAAAAACATCCCATTGTTACAACCTATAAATCTGTGACGTACTCCCACCACCTCAGAGGTGGGGGCTTCTTGGGACGTACCGACTAGTGCCAGTATAATTACCAAGCTATCTCCGTTCGCCCAACGGTTCTTTATATGATATTAGGCTATGCCAAGCATTCGGCAGCCTTCATTTTTGATATTGATGGCAGCATTTATGTCTCGCTCGAGTACCTTGCCACAAGAACACGTCCAAACCCTGTCTGCAAGCATCAACTCTGAGTTGGCAGTCCTGCAAAACCGACAAAGCTTGCTTGATGGGAACCATTTATCAATAGTAACAAGCCGTTTGCCTTGTTCTGCCAGTTTGTACGCCAAAAAAGTTTTTAACATGCCAAAGCCATTGTCATTTGTTGATTTGGCCAGATGCAAACATTGAGCCATACCTCTCATGTTTAAGTCCTCTATGACAACTGCATCATAGGCATTGGTTATCTGCCTGGACAGTTTGTGCAAAAAGTCCTTCCTTTGATTAGCTACTTTCTCATGGAGTTTGGCTACTTTTCGGCGTTGCTTGTCTCTATTTTTACTGCCTTTCTTGCGTTTTGATAGTTTGCGTTGGGCTTTCTTTAGCTTTGCTTCTGCCTTACGGTAGAATCGTGGATAGTCTGCGCTGTTTGCTTCGCTGTCAACATACAGTGATTTGGAAGAATAATCTAACCCCAGCGTTGTTTCAAGTGTTGGTGTGATCGGTTTTATATCGGTGTCAAATTCTACTAAAATAGCAATGTAGTATTTACCTGTAGGTGTTTGGCTTAAGGTCGCTGATTTTATAACAACATCTTGTGGCAATGGTTTATGCAGATTAATTCGTACATCTTTCAGTTTGGGTAGTCGAATCGTTTTATGGTCAATTAGTCGTATGGTTCCTTTTTGGTTATTGGTTGTGTAGGATTTTCGGTCATGATGCTTGCTTTTGAATTTTGGAAAACCCACTGCTTTATCCCTGAAGAAATTATTATAAGCCTTATTCAGATTTAATTGAGCGTTGGCGAGGGCTAGGCTATCCACTTCTTTAAGCCATGTGAATTCTTTTTTGTAATCAGCTGGTAAAGACTGTTTCTGCTGCTTCAAGGCTTCTTTATCTTCTTTGTACTGCTCATAGATAGCTTTTCTATTAGCAAGCATTTGATTATATACAAAACGCACACACCCAAAGGTTTTATTAATGAGTACGGTTTGTTCTTGGTTAGGATATAGGCGGTATTTATAAGCTTTATTCATATCTTTTCGCCTTGACTTTCGATATATCGCTTAATAACCTCAATCGGCACGCCGCCAGTAGTTAAGAGGCAAAAACTTCTTGACCAAAAATATTCTTTCCAAAGGTTTTGTTTGATTTGTTGATATTCTTTTTTGATGAGTCGCGATGATGCGCTTTTGTAAGAGTTGATGAATTTTGATAACGCAGTATTAGGGTGGGCTTTCAACAAAACATGTATATGGTCTTGATCATGATTCCACTCTTGCAGGGCTATATTGTAGTTTGGTGCTATATACTCAAATATCTCTTTTAGTCTGTTTGAGACTATGTCGTCAATGACTTTTCGACGATATTTCACAACCAAAACAAGGTGATAATACAACAAGAATACTGAATGATTATTATTATCTAATTCCACTTATTTATCTCCGTTTATTACTATTACTACTGATTACATTTTATCATAATAATGGTAATTCTTCAAGGGCTTTTAGGTCAAAACAAATGCGGCAATTCATCCCCCACCTGCGCTCTCACTAGCGTGAGTAAGGTAGCTTAGAGGTGGGAGACTTCTTGCCGCACGTGTTAAATGTATATAGTGTATTTAATGAAATAATTTGAATAACCTTCTTACCTTTTCTAATAATTAGACTAAAGAAAAATAGTAAATTAATAATTGCTCACTGAACTCATCGTCACCATATTCAATGCCGCCGTTGCCTATTGGTTACAATTTGTGCTATAATTTTCAACTAAAGGGGGGTATTTGCTTAATGAGTATGTTAGGAAAATATATTACCGAACAAAGAACAGAAAAAAATCTCTCTATGCGCAAATTGGCTGACCTTGCGCATATCAGCCATACGGAAATACACCGATTAGAAACCGGGGAACGAAAACACCCCTCCCCTCTTACCCTAAAGTCTATTGCTAATGCCCTCAGCATCAATTTTGATGAGATCATGCAAGCTGCAGGATATACAGATAATTTTTTACCGGTTTCAGTTGCCTCAGTATGTTTACCAGGTATTGAAGATCTGGATGAAAAAGAACTGGATGAGGTGAAAGACTTTATAGACTTTTTACGTAGCAAAAAGAAATCAAAAATAAAACCTAAAGGAAGTGAGTTGTAGTTGAACATACTTTTCGAGAAATTGAAAGAAGTGATATTCTCAGTCCTGCCCATCACTGTCATCGTTTTAATATTGCATTTTTCCCTTACTCCTCTGGAAACACCCCAATTGATCAGATTTCTTCTCGGCGCTTTCTTGATAATTATCGGACTGTCTATTTTTTTAGTCGGAGTAGATAAAGGGATAACTCCCATTGGTAGTTTAATGGGCTCCACTTTGACAAAAACCAACAAATTATGGATCGTAGGCGTTGCGGGTCTTATTCTTGGTTTTTTTATTTCTATTGCCGAACCTGATTTACATATCCTAGCGGGACAAGTTGACTTTGTTACAGGTGGCGTAATACCGAAGTTTACCATTGTCGCTATTGTATCTATTGGTATAGCTGTACTCCTCGCACTGGGATTGATCAGAATAGTATATAATATACCTTTATACAAACTCCTGACCATTTGTTATTTAATTGTTTTTGCCCTGGCAGTCTTTACTTCACCAGAATTTATCGCCATTTCTTTTGATGCTTCCGGTGCCACCACCGGTGCTTTAACCGTTCCATTTATTTTAGCTCTTGCCTTGGGTGTTTCTGCCTTAAAAAAGAATAGTAAGGCTTCTGAAGAAGACAGTTTCGGCTTAGTTGCCATTACATCTGTGGGAGCTATAATAGCTTTAATGACAATGAATATTATCGCCGGAACAGATGAAATCTCGGGAAGCCTTGAATATAACGTTTCTCACTCAGCTTCCATTATCGCACCCTTCATTCATGAACTACCGATAATAGCTGGGGAAATTATTCTCGCACTTGCCCCTATCCTCATTCTCTTTTTAGTTTTTCAAGTGATTTCTTTCAAACTTCCCCGAAAAAGTGTTTATAAGATTATAAAAGGTATCGTGTATACATTCTCAGGGTTAGTATTATTTTTAGTGGGTGTAAACGCTGGTTTTATGGACGTGGGGAGTGTGGTAGGGTACAGCATCGCATCACTAGAGAATAAATCTTATGTGGTGATTATCGGGTTTATTCTGGGCTTAGTAACCATCTTAGCCGAGCCAGCCGTACACGTACTCACGCGCCAGATAGAAGATGTGACCAGTGGATATGTGAAAAGAAAAGTGGTATTATTCGCATTATCCCTTGGAGTTGGAGTGGCAATTGCCCTCTCCATGATTAGAATAATTATTGTTGAGGTTCAATTATGGCATTATCTGCTGCCGGGATACATTATCGCTCTCGCCATGAGTTATTTTGTACCAAAGCTATTTGTGGGTATTGCCTTCGATTCCGGGGGTGTTGCTTCCGGTCCCATGACAGCAACTTTTATCCTTGCATTTGCACAAGGCGTGGCTGAAGCAATTGAAGGAGCAGATGTTTTAAGAGAGGGCTTTGGCATGATTTCCATGGTTGCGTTAACACCATTGATTGCTCTACAAATCTTGGGTATAATTTTCAAGATTAAGTCTGCAAAAGGAGGCGTCTAAACGGGTGGAAATACAGGATTGTCTCAATAAAAAAGAACTTGAGCTGATTTGTTTAGTTTTAAATTATGGCTTAGGAAGTAAAGCCTTAAAAATTGCCAAACGAAACGGAGTATCAGGAGGTACCGTTTTTTTAGGCAAGGGCTCCATTAAGAACCGTCTATTAGAGTTCCTGGAATTAAATGATTACAGGAAAGAAATCGTTTTAATGATCGCCAATAAAAAAACGGCTTACCAGGCTCTGGACGTACTGAATAAAGAGTTGGCTTTTCACAAGCCGAATTATGGCATAGCTTTTACTATCTCTGTGGCTAATCTGTTGGGCAGTAAAAGCTGCCAATACCAAGATTACAACGAAAATAGAGGTGAGGAAAATACCATGCATCATGCAATTTTCACCATTGTAGACAGAGGAAATGCAGAAAATGTTATAGATGCCGCTACTAAAGGCGGCGCTAGAGGTGGAACAATTATTAACGCAAGGGGTTCTGGTATTCACGAAACCCATACCTTGTTTTCCATGGCGATAGAACCGGAAAAAGAGATGGTAATGATCATATGCAAGTCCGACCTAACAGATTCTGTCGTTTCATCGATCAGAGAGCTAATTAACATTGATAAACCTGGTAATGGAATCATATTTATTCTTGATGTAAACAAAACATATGGATTACGTTAAAAAGCTATAGAGAAAGGAGTTGGTCTAACAAATTTTTGTTAGACACAACCCTTTTCTCTATTTTGTACGTTTATTATACACGATAATTGTTTATATTTATTTCCCTCTGTTGATTACAGCTGCCTGTGCTGCCGCCAGTCTGGCGATGGGCACCCGGAAAGGTGAGCAACTAACAAAGTTCAGTCCGATAGAAAGACAAAATTCAATGGAACTGGGATCCCCACCGTGTTCACCGCAAATCCCGATTAATAAGCCGGGGTTAGTCTTGCGGCCAAGTTCCACAGCCATCTTCATCAGCTTACCAACCCCTTTGCGATCCAATACCATAAAGGGGTTGTCTGGAAGTATTTTTTTGTCGAGGTAGGCCTGCATAAACTTCCCTTCAGCGTCGTCACGGGAAAAACCGAGGGTAGTTTGGGTGAGATCGTTGGTGCCGAAGGAGAAAAAGTCGGCAAAAGACGCTATTTCATCGGCCAAGAGAGCTGCCCTGGGAATTTCAATCATGGTACCAATTGTATAGTTAAAGTCTACTCCCGTAGCCTTCATCACTTCCCCGGCCACTCCGATAACCATTTCACGTAAGGAAGAAAGTTCATTTTTGTCGATGACCAGCGGTATCTCAACCTCTGGCACAGGTTGATAACCTTCTTTAACTAACTGGGCCGTCGCGTTAAAAATTGCCCGTGCCTGCATGGCATACACCTCGGGGAAGGTTATCCCTAAGCGACAACCCCGGTGCCCCAGCATCGGATTTGCTTCGTGCAGCGCACGGACTTTGCGCAAAAGGTCCTCTTTACAGCGCAGATCTTCTCTATCACCGTTGCTCAGGCGTAAGCTGGTTATTTCCACCATCAAATCCTCACTGTTGGGAAGAAACTCATGCAGCGGTGGATCCAGCAGGCGAATTGTTACAGGCAACCCGTCCATTGCCTTTAGTATGCCGTAAAAGTCACCCTGTTGCATAGGCAGCAGTTTATCCAGAGCAATTTTCCGTTCGTCTATATCGGTTGCCAGGATCATTTCCTGCACGATGGGCAGACGGGCCTGTGCCATGAACATGTGCTCGGTCCGGGTCAGCCCAATACCAGCAGCTCCGAACTCTCTGGATTTTAGCGCGTCCTCCGGTGTATCGGCATTGGCCCTCACCCCGATGGTACGGACCTGATCAGCCCACTCGAGGAGTCGCTGGAACTCAGGGGACAGGTCGGGATCCAGCATCGGCACGGTACCCAAGATAACGTTACCTGTAGCTCCATCGACCGAGATAATATCGCCCTGCTTAATTAGCAACCCAGCGACTTCGAACAGATGCTTATCATAGTCAATTCGCAGCGCCTCGCAGCCACAGACACACGGCTTACCCATACCCCTGGCCACAACAGCGGCGTGACTGGTCATACCGCCTCTGGAGGTGAGTATGCCCTGGGCGGCATCTATCCCGTGGATATCGTCCGGAGTGGTTTCTGTGCTCACCAGAATCACCTTCTGGCCCTCCTGCCCCATCTTTTCAGCCAGGTCGGCGTCGAAAACAACCGAACCTGAGGCAGCCCCCGGAGAAGCGGGCAGTCCCCTGGCTACAACATCCAGCTTCGCACCCGGGTCAATCCGGCGGTGCAGAAGTTGGTCAAGCTGCCCCGGCTCGACCCGCAAAAGCGCCTCATCCCTGGTGATTAGTCCTTCATCCACCATATCCACGGCAGTCTTGATGGCAGCCTGAGCAGTTCTTTTTCCGTTGCGGGTCTGCAGCATCCATAGCTTGCCCCGCTCGACGGTGAACTCGATATCCTGTATGTTCCTGTAGTGTTGTTCCAACAGATTGCAGATGGACGCAAACTGTTGGAACACTTGAGGCATGTCCTGCTCCAGAGCATTGATAGGTTGCGGGGTACGTATGCCGGCCACCACATCCTCACCCTGAGCATTAATCAGGTACTCGCCGTAGAGTTTTTTCTCCCCGGTAGAGGGGTTACGGGTAAAGGCCACACCGGTGCCGCTGTCATTCCCGATATTGCCGAAGACCATGGCCTGGACATTGACAGCAGTACCCAGGTCACCGGGGATCTTGTTGATTTTTCGGTAAATTATGGCACGGTCATTATTCCAGGAGTTGAAAACAGCGTGGACAGCCATAAAAAGCTGCTCCATAGGTTCCTGCGGAAAAGTCTTACCGGTTTCTTTCAAAATTAAGCTCTTGTAACCCGCAATAACCTTGCGCCATTCCTTGGCAGGAAGCTGGTTGTCAAAATAAACCCCGGCCTTTTCCTTATTGTGCTCAAGAAGCCTTTCAAACTTGTGATGGTCAACCCCCATCACCACTTCGCCAAACATGTTGATGAAGCGGCGGTAACAGTCCAGAGCAAACCGTTCGTTGCTGGTACCGGCGGCAAGGGCTTCCACTGTATGATCATTAAGACCCAGGTTAAGCACCGTATCCATCATGCCGGGCATGGAAATGGGAGCGCCCGACCTGACTGACACCAACAGCGGGTTTTGTTCATCGCCAAACTTTCTTCCCAGTATTTCCTCCAAAACTGTTATACTTTCACGGACCTGCTCTTCCATCCCCTCGGGAAACGCCTGCCCTTGAGCGGAAAAATCCCTGCAGGCCTCGGTGGTAATAATCAAGCCAGGCGGCACCGGGAGCCCGATATTGGTCATTTCAGCCAGGTTGGCTCCCTTACCGCCCAGTAGATTTTTCATACCTGCACTGCCTTCTTTGAATAGATAGACGTATTTCTTACCTGACAAGCCTTTCACCCCTAAAGTATATTTCTAAAACACGGCTGGCAGTTTCTTCTACCGCCCTGTTGGTAACATCAATAACAGAACAGCCGATTTTCTTCATGAAGCCTTCAGCATATTCCAGTTCCTTCAGGATACGTTCCATGCTGGCATAGTCGGCGTTGGATGTAAGCCCCAGGCTGTTCAGGCGTTCACGGCGGATTTCATACAGCTGCTGAGGCTTGATGGTGAGGCCGATCAGCCTGTGCGATGGCAGGCGCTGGAGTTCTTCCGGAGGGGACACCTCAGGCACCAGCGGCACATTGGCGGCTTTAAGCCGCATATGGGCCAAATACATACAAAGCGGTGTTTTCGAGGTGCGAGAAATACCGACCACCACCATGTCAGCACGTCCGATGCCCCGCGGGTCCTTACCGTCATCGTACTTTACAGCAAATTCGATGGCTTCGACCTTATGGAAATATTCGTCATCCGTCCTGCGCACCAGACCCGGCTCAAGCTTGGGTAAATTGTGGACCAGGCTGGCCACAGCGTCCATCATCGGCGTGAGCAGGTCAACAGTAGGAATGCCTAATTTTCTGGCCTCCCGTACCAGTCTGTCTATTAGTTCCGGCACAACCAGGGTGTAGGCGATAATGCATTTGAAGTGCTTAATCTCCTCTAAGAGTTCTGGTATCTCGTTTGGATCATTGACATAGGAAAGCCTTCTAATTTCTACACCACCGTGGTTAAACTGGCTGGCTGCGGCCCGCGCCACCAGTTCTCCAGTTTCACCGATAGAGTCGGATACGATAAATATAATCGGTTTAAGCTCAGTGGAAATGCTCAACACCCCCTTAGTGTCCCTCTCCCAGTTCAACAAAAAGCCGGGTAATATTGGTTTTACTTAAACGGCCTATTACTTCCAGTCCCTCGCTGCCATCGGCCAGGGTCGTGCCGCGCACCACCGGTAAAGCATCCACCTGGTGCGTAATCAATTTCTTGGCGGCCGTCCAGACCGTCTCATCGCTGGTAGTGTATACAACATTAGGCATACGGGTCATGATGACACCTACCGGAAGTTGGTGAATATCATGTCCTCCCAAGGTGGTCTTGAGCAAGTCCTTGCGAGAGAGAACACCCTCCAGCAAACCCACCTCCTTGACCACAAACAGCGTACCCACATCTTTAATAAACATGGCTACTACAGCGTCGTAAACAGAGCATTCTTCCGTAACAACGGCGGGAATCGATATGATGGTCCCGACCTTTACACTGCATAGTTTTTCCGCCACAACCCGGTTGGGCGACCTGCCACTGTAGTAATAACCCACTCTGGGACGGGCGTCCAATAAGCCGGACATAGTCAGGATAGCCAGGTCAGGACGCAAGGTGGCCCTGGTCAGGGAAAGTTTCTCGGCAATCTGCTCGCCGGTAATTGGTCCTGATTTTTTTACTATTTCTAAGATTGTCTCCTGCCGCCTGGTTAACTCCAAATCCATCGCCCCTTAGAGCATATATGACATACTATTTATAGAAATCCTCTATATAATATATACTATATAGAGCACAAATTACCTCCTTTTATTAGGAAAAATTTTATATTAGGCTCTCTAGCCCTCTACTACAATTTTACTCAGATCCGCCACCTGCTTCACCAGACCGGCCAAACCGGCCAACAGGGCCAGGCGGTTAGCCCGTACCTTTACATCCTCAACCATTACCATCACCGAGTTGAAAAAGCTGTCCAACGGCTCCTGCATAGTGGCAATAGCGGCCAGTACGGCTTGATAATCCTGCTTCACCTGAAAATCGTTGACCTTTTGCTCAATAGCCAACAGGTTTTCATATAGTGTCCGCTCACTCGCATCCTCCAGCAGGGAGGAGTCTACCGGGCGTGCATCAGCGTTTTTACTAAGGTTGTTGGCCCTTATAAAAGCTGTCAGGAGATTCCCAAAAGCCGGATTTTGCCGGAAGTTATGCAAAGCTTGGAGTCTTAGTAAAGTGTCGTTGAAATTGTCGAAACCTGTGCTAAGCACAGCTTCAATGGTATCGTAGGAATAGCCGTTATCGGTGAAAATACCTCTCAGGCGCTGTTTAAAGAACTCAGCCACATCGTCCTTAACTTTGGCCAGGTTGAGCTTGAGCTGAACCTTCCCTTCATAGCCACGGTAGGCTGTTTCAACCAGCTTTTCCAGAGAGAGGTCAAAGCCGCCCTCGAGTAGTATGTGGCTGATCCCCAAGGCTTGACGCCTTAAGGCATAAGGGTCCTGGGAACCGCTTGGCTGAATGCCAATGGCAAAGCAGCCGACAATGTTGTCGATCTTATCCGCGATACTTAATATTTTTCCAGGCAGGGTGACAGGCAGTTGATCGCCCGCAAAGCGCGGCAGGTAGTGTTCAAAGATAGCAGTTGCCACCGACTGCTCCTCGCCGGATCGCTCCGCGTACTCTCTGCCCATAATCCCCTGGAGTTCGGTAAATTCGAAGACCATATTGGTCACCAGATCGGCCTTGGCCAGATAGGCTGCCCTGAGGGTGTCTTTCAACTCTTTTTCCTCAGCTCCCATTGCGACAGCCAGGGAGCCGGCCAGTTCACCTACCCTGATCACCTTATCGTAAATGCTCCCCAGGGTTTCCTGAAATACCACCTTTTTCAAAGCCGGCACTTTATCGGCCAGTGCTGTTTTAAGGTCCTCCTCATAGAAGAAATTAGCGTCAGCGAGGCGAGCCCGCAGCACTTTTTCATTGCCTGCCCGGACAATATCAAGGTGTTGTGACGTACCGTTCCTTACTGCAATAAATTTTGGCAGCAGAGAGCTATCCGACCCGAGTACCGGGAAATAGCGCTGGTGCTCCCTCATTGGGGTTACCAGTACTTCCCGGGGCAACCTGAGGTATTCCCGGCTGAATTCGCCCACTAACGCGGTCGGATACTCAAGCAGGTTGCTGACCTCACTCAATAATTCCTCGTCTTCTTCCACTCTACCCCCTGCGGCGCTAGCCTGTTCCTGAACCTGCTGCCATATCATCTGTTTTCGTTCCGCAGGGTCAACCAAAACATAATTACTCCGCATTTTATCGAAATATTCCTGCGGCGCCATTAATTTTATAGTTTCCCGGGTTAAAAAGCGATGACCGCAGGTGGTTCTCCCAGATTTCAGACCGGCAAACTCAAATCCCACTATATCAGGGCCGAAAAGCGATACAATCCAGCGGATCGGCCTGGCAAAGCGGACCTCCATATTTCCCCAACGCATCGGCTTGGGAAAATGAAGACCACTGATTAAACTCACCCCTGCCTGGGGTAAAACATCCAGGGCCGGACGGCCTGGCTCCCGCTTTACGGCAAAGATATATTCGACATGGCCGACCGGTTTTTTAAGCAGGTCCGCCACAGATACTCCCTGGCTCCGGGCAAAACCTTCTGCCGCCCTGGTCGGCGACCCGTCCGGTTTGTAGGCCACTTTTACCGCAGGCCCCTTTACCTCCATCTCCAATGACTGCTGGTGAATAGCCATACCTTCCACATAAAGTGTAATGCGGCGGGGGGTACCGTACGCTGACAGCCGTTTATAAGGAAGACGCTGCTCCTTAAAAAGCGCGGCCGCATTATCCTTGAGCTCAGTCAAAGCCGGCTCCAGAAACCTGGCGGGCATCTCTTCCACACCAATCTCAAGCAGGTAATCCTGCGCGTTAACAGTCATCACCTTACGCCTCCTTCCTCTTTAGAAGCGGGTAACCCATCGTCTCACGCTGCTCAACGTAAGCCTGGGCACAAACCCGAGCCATGTTTCTCACTCTGGCGATAAAGCCGGTCCGCTCGGTTACGCTGATAGCCCCCCGGGCGTCTAAAAGGTTGAAGGTATGGGAGCACTTGAGCACGTAATCGTAAGCCGGCAGGACAAAGCCTTTTTCAATCACCCTCAAGGCCTCCTGCTCATACATTTCAAAAAGCTTAAACAGCATTTCAGTATCTGCCAATTCGAAGTTATAGTGAGAGTGCTCCACTTCTCCCCGGTGATGCACGTCACCATAGGTTATATTGCCAACCCAGGTAATGTCGTAGACACTGTCAACACCCTGGATAAACGTGGCCAGACGCTCCAGACCGTAGGTAATTTCAGCACAAACCGGGCGGCAGTCGATACCACCGCACTGCTGGAAGTAGGTAAACTGAGTAACTTCCATACCATCCAACCAGACTTCCCAGCCCAGACCCCAGGCGCCCAGAGTGGGGGATTCCCAGTTGTCTTCAACAAAACGGATGTCATGTTGATCGGGGTCGATCCCGATAGCTCTGAGGCTATCCAGGTAAACCTCCAGCACATCATCGGGTGACGGCTTTAAAATTACCTGATATTGATAGTAATGCTGCAAGCGGTTGGGGTTCTCCCCATAACGGCCATCGGTGGGGCGCCGCGAAGGCTCAACGTAAGCCACCCGCCACGGTTCAGGACCGAGCGCCATTAAAAACGTTGCCGGGTTCATCGTACCGGCTCCTTTTTCAATATCGTAGGGCTGCTGAATAAGGCATTTCTGCCGTGACCAGAAATCATCCAGCGTAAGGATAAGTTCCTGAAAATTCATATTTACCTCCCTCTATGGAAATATAGTTGCATATTTTGGAATAAACAAAAAACTCCCGGTCCCAGGTATCACTACCAGGGACGGGAGTTAGTTCCCGCGGTTCCACCCTGCTTGGCTGGAATTCAGAAATCGGACGTAGGACGTCGGATGTCAGAAAAAACACAGCCCTCTTTATAGCAAGCTTTACTAACCTTAACCGGTTCACTTGCACAACCCTGCCAACAGGATAATTTATGACCGGTTGCAGTTTTCCTCTTGCGGCTTAGAAACCCCTTCACCGGAAATGTTTTACCCGTTTCCACCAATACGGGCTCTCTAACAAAACAATAAACCGGCTACTACTTTTCCTCATTGCCTGATATTTTTTTTACCAATTTAACAGATCTGATGGTTAAAGTCAATGCCTGCGCCAATATTTGCCCGTCAGCATCAGAGACTTCCCGCCGGTAATTTTCGTTATTGTCCTTCCCTATCTACTGTAAAGGGCTCACCAATAGGCTCTCTGTTCCGGCGCTCAAACTCCAGGGTGTACTTATGAGCCATCGCCGTCATCGTGCCAAGCGCACCCAGAATAGCTAACTCACTGCTGGCCAGCGCCCCGATGAGCCCAAGCGCCCCCACGGAAGCGGGAACTTCCATTACAGTTTCTTCCCCTTTTTTTAATTTAATCCTATAGTCTTGACCACTGTGCAGTAAACTTTTAAACTGCCCTACCATTTCCTGCCCGCAGGCCTGAAAGCGCTCACCCATATTGCGCCCCTTATCTTCGAGGTTAACCAGCGCCTGGATCACATCGCCACCTGCCGCTTCCAACGCTTCCTTGGCCTCCTTGTACCCGACTCCCAATCTAGCCCTAAGTATGTCAATATTTTCGAGCTCACTGGTCATTTTTTATCCCCTCTCTCCATTTGTTTTATTAACTCCCCATACGATAATTTTTATACATCGTTTGCGGTTAGTCCTGACCATAACGGGATAAAAAAGCAGCTGATTTCAATTCTCCCTCCAGGTGGTATCTGATATATTTCTGGAGCATGGTCCGGAGTTGTTTCCTGGTTAGCCCCTCAACCTTGAGCAGGTGCAGCCTGGATGGCTCCCAATTGGCTAAAATTTTCAATATTTCCACCAACCCCCGGTTGCACGGCGCCGTGTCCGGGTCGACCATGTTGCAGGTACTGCACAGGACGCCTCCCATAGCAGGACTGAAGGATAGCGGCCCCTGTAACTGCGCACCACAACTTGCGCAGGCATTAAGAACAGGGCTGTAACCAAGCAGCCCCATTGCTTTAATTTCAAAGGCTCGTATTAATAATTCCGGCTCTTTCACCGCCAGTAAACGAAGTGTGGTCAAAAGAAGCAAAAAAAGAGGTTCGTTAGGTTCTCCTTCAGGGGTAAAGATATCAACCAGTTCAGCCATATAGCTGGCCCGGCTGATACCCCCAAGGTCCCCCCTGAGCGCAGGGAACATCTCCACCACCTCACACTGGCTCACAGAGTCAAGCTCCCGTCCGTGGTGGATTAGAAAGTTGGTGTGGCTGAAAAGCTGCACGGCCCCCCGCTTACGGCTCGAAGGTTTGGCCACACCATGTGCCATGACCCTGATTTTGCCGTACTCGCGTGAATAAAGAACTAAGATTCTATTTCCTTCACCACAATCTCTTGACCGCAACACAATGGCATCCGCTTTATAAAGTTTCACAAGCTGCACCCCAGCTGGTTTTTTGCATCATCATGTTAACTGTTTACTGTATAGAATAAGAAAAATACACAGAAGGACTGGCCTGTGACGCACTCACACCACCTTAGAGGTGGGGGCTTCTTGGGACGTACCGTCTAATGCTAGTATAATTACCAAGCTATCCCCGTTCGCCCAACGGTTCTTTATGTATTATTAGGCTATGTCAAGCATTCGGCAGCATTTATATCTCTGTTTTAAAAACCAGCTCAGTGTATTACAATGTAGTTAAAAAAATAGTTGTCCTAATCTTCCTCCTGATAACCAAAATTATGCAACTGTCCCTCCCGGTTTCGCCAGTCCGCTTTCACCTTAACCCATAGCTCAAGAAAGATTTTGGAACCAAGCAGTTTCTCCATTTCTTCACGGGCCAACTGGCCTATCTGCTTTAGCATCCTACCCTCTTTTCCGATCAGGATACCCTTTTGCGATTCTCTTTCAGTATATATAAGAGCCCTTACAGCCACGACGCCGTTTGGCCGCTCGGTCAGTTCCTCAATTACCACTGCAACAGAGTGGGGTATTTCCTGGGCCGTAAGTTCAAGGACTTTCTCCCTAACCAGTTCAGACATAATGAAGGTCTCAGGCCTGTCGGTAACCATACCATCAGGGTAATACTGTGGGCCGTCAGGAAGGTACCCGGCTACCGTGTCAAGCAGCCTGTCTACGTTATCACCGGTGAGCGCAGAGACCGGTATTATTTCGGGAAAATCGTACAGCTTGCTGTACTGCTCTATCAGGGGGAGCTGTTCCTCACGCCTTACGAGGTCAACCTTGTTGATTACCAGCAGCACTGGTGTTTTGATTTCCTTGAGCTTTTCCATAATAAAGAGGTCCCCGGGACCAGGCGACTGACCGGCCTCTACCAGGAAAAGGACGACGTCAACCTCCCTCAGAGACCTCAAGGCTACCTGCACCAAATGCTCTCCCAAACGGTGTTTCGGCTTGTGAAAGCCAGGCGTATCCAGAAAAATAACCTGGTAATCATCCTTTGTCAGAACGCTCAGGATCTTGTTTCTGGTGGTTTGGGGCTTGTCGGATACAATGGTTACTTTCCTGCCGACTATTTTGTTTAAAAGGGTCGATTTGCCTACATTGGTCCGGCCGATCAGTGCTGCAAACCCGGATTTGAAGTCATCTTTCGTGTTGATCAAAGAATCACCTATTTTCTTGTAAAAGTTAATGAACATAGACTTGGGCTATATGCTGGTATGATAGGGAATAAAATGTGGGTTGTTGTCAGGTATTTTGGTTCGCAGGCGCCTGGTCGGGGGTATCCAGCTTAAAGACAGCCGGAAGTAGTTCAGCCACAGTCCGCACCAAATAATCACCATGCTTATTAGACATAAAGACTTTGATTTCACTGCCGAACTCAGCTAGAGCCTGACGGCATGCGCCGCACGGGGTACAGTATTCTTCAGTTCCCGCCGTTACGGCAATGGCTTCAAAATCACGCTCACCTCCGGAAACAGCTTTAAATAAAGCTACCCGTTCAGCACAGCAGGTCAGGCTGTAAGAGGCATTTTCGATATTACATCCAGTGTAATATCGTCCATCCCTGGTAATAATAGCAGCCCCTACCCTGAATTTGGAATATGGCGCATAGGCCATATCGCGGGCTGCTGCTGCCTCTTTGATTAACTTCTCGACAGGATTGTTCACAACTAAAACCGCCTTTTTGGCTATCTTCTATGTATTATTGCCAATATTCATCTTCTATGTATCATTTCCTACGCCTTACGACCTACCAAATCAACAAATTTTATCAAAATAAATCCGCACCTTCATACTCACGTCTCACTTCCAATTTACCAGCCTGCCAGTTTAAATATGGCCACGGTTGCAAGAATCCCCAGCAGGGCTCCGGCAAGCACCTCAAGCAGGGAGTGCACTTGCGCATCCAAACGGCTGTGCGCCACCAGCAGGGCTATAACCAAAGCGATGATTGCCACAAGGGAGCTTCCGGTATACAGAGCCAGGGCCGTACACCCTGAAAAGGCTACGGCTGTATGGCCGCTGGGCATGCCCCCCTTAACGTAGGTACCTTTGCTGGTCAGCGCTTTTCCTATTGTTACCAGCACCATAACCAGAAACAGCGCTATCATAGTGACGGAAAGCGGTGTTGCTTTTACCCTGGCGCCAATATTAAATGAAGAACCTTCAAGGCGGGGGTAAAATATTATGTAGGCCACCACCAGTGCGTTCAAGGCGGTCATCAGCACGGCTCCGGCGGCGACGTTTTTAGCTAGCTTCGCCAGGGGGTGAAATTCCTGGACACAAAGGTCCACCACGGCTTCGATTGCGGTATTAAAGAGCTCTGCCATAATCACGAGGGTAATGGCGAAAAAAATTAACAATAAATCCGGTGCGCTTACTTGAATATAAAGCCCCAGTCCTAGTACCAGCAATGCCGCAGTTAAATGGATGCGCATGTTCCGTTGGGTCTTAACCGCATAAACAACTCCAGCAACAGCGTAGTTGAAGCTGTCTAAAATCTTGCGTAATCCCACAATCGTTTCCTCCACTTCATGCTCTAAATACTTTTTAATACTGCGGGGTTTCTGGTAGCATGGGTACGAATCATTGCACTCTTTTTCTCTAACAACCCATGTGTGATTGAAATCTTACCCGTATTTCCAGGTTTTCATTTTCTGCTGAAATAAGATAAAGCATGCTTTCTAAGTGGCTAATTAACAAAGTTATTTAAGGTTTGGCTCGATGCCCCGGATTAACATACCTCTATTTACTGCTTGCAACCAGCAGGTGCAAGGCTCCTTGGCAAGTTGTGGTGCTTTATAAAACCCGGGTACTCGTCTTATAGATGTAAGCTACCTGACTATGTTCAGGCTGGCCAGGATCCCCTCTTCTTTCAGGCGCATCTCCTCGCGTCCTTCTTCCTCCTGGTGATCATAACCCAGCAGGTGCAGGACCCCGTGCGCGGTTAGGTAGGCAGTCTCACGCCGGAAGCTATGGCCGTATTCATCAGCCTGGCGCTGGGCGGTCTGGAGAGAAACCACCACGTCGCCGAGGATTAACTCTTCCTCCTGGCCAGGTATGGCCTCCCCTTCCAGCATGGCAAAGGACAGCACGTCGGTAGGGCTGTCGATGCCGCGGTATTCGGAGTTCAAACTCTGGATGTACATGTCATCGACAAATACCACACTTACCTCGGCCTCTTCCCCGTACCCTTCACTCTTCAGCACTGCCTCAGCAACCCCGGCCAAAAATTCAGCCAGGTTCTCATCCACCGCTACCTTTTCCTGTAGGTTGCTTACGAGCACTGACATTTTTCTTTCTCCTTTCAATTTCCTGGGTCATATCGGGATACTCAATCCTGGAGTGGAAAATACCAGACAAAATTCTGACAAAGGAGTTGGCTATGAGGTTGAGATCTTTGAAGGTCAAGTCGGACTCTTCCAACTGGCCGTCGTTTAGTTTATCCTTGATAATCTTACGTACCAGACCCTCCACCCGGCCAGGTGTACGATTGTTCAGGGAGCGTACGGCGGCCTCCACCGTATCGGCCAGCATTACGATGGCAGCTTCCCTGGTCTGGGGCTTGGGCCCTTCATACCTATATTCCTCTTCTGTAACCGTTTCGGGGCGGTCACTTTCCAAAGCCTTATGGTAGAAAAAGCTAACCAGACCGCCGCCGTGATGCTGTTCAATAATATCGATAATACCCTGGGGCAGCTTGTGTTCCCTGGCCATTTCCACTCCGTCCTTGACATGTGAAGTAAGGATCAGTGTACTCAGGGAGGGTGCAATTTTATCGTGGGGATTATCGCAGGTCATTTGATTCTCAATAAAGAAGTATGGCCTTTTGATTTTCCCTATATCATGGTAATACGCCCCCACTCTGACCAGAAGTGAATCACCCCCGACAGCTTCGGCGGCCGCTTCGGCCAGATTCCCAACGATGATGCTGTGGTGATAGGTGCCCGGGGCCTCCGTTAGAAGCCTTTTGAGCAGTATGTTGTTGGGATGGGAGAGTTCCAGCAGCCGCACCGGAGAAGTCAACCGGAAAGTGTGCTCCAGGAAAGGTAGCGCCCCGTTGGTCAGGATTGAGGATAGGATACCGTTGGTAACACCCAGGGCAATGCTTGAAGATATTAACAACCCAAAGGGGACCCCGGTTACCAATCCCATGACAAAGATGGCGACTATATTGGCCCCGCTGGTATAAAACCCGGCCCGGACCAGATCGCCCCGCTGGCTAAGTTTTGAAACACTATAGACGCCCGAGATTCCCCCAACCAGCCCCACCAACCCGAAGCGAATCTGGTTGTCTGTCATAATCACCAGGATCAGGCTCATCACCGCTACTACTAACACCGCCAGGCGTGAGTCAAGGAGAATTGCAATGAGCATACCTGCAGCAGCCATGGGGACCATGAAGCCAAACTGGGCGCCAAACTCCGGCCACTGGCTTACGTTAATGGCCGTGATAGCCTTGCCCACCGCCAGTACTACCAGGACGATAATGCCCAGCAGGTAAATTAGTCCGGGGTGGTCGTAAATATCCCGGTTTTGCTGGTAGAGATAAAACAGGACCACTACCACGAGCATGAGCATCAGTAGAAAAACACCCAGAATAGAGGTCCAGGGTAGATTCGGGCGAGTCAGTCCTAGTGCCTGGAGCTTAACCAGGTGATCCTCGGTGACAATTTCGCCTTCCCCGATAATCTTTTCCCCTTCCTTTACCGATACCATGGTAGGTGGAATGAGGGCCATGGCTACTTCCTGTTTTTGTTTCGTTTCTTCAAGGTTGATAAAGGCATTGGGTCGAAAGTAGCGGTCGATCACACCCACAGAAAAATCCTCATAGTATTTGGGCAGACTCATCCTGGCAATCTGGCTGTTCAGCGATTTCTTGGCATCTTCCAGCCTGTCCTGTGACACACCTTCACTAGTATCCAGAAGGCCGGCAACCATGGTCTTTAGAGAACCTTCCACCTGCTGAGTAGTAGCCGGCAAAGCCTCGGCCAGCGCTTCAATTTCAGCTACTGGCAGCACAAAAGGCAATACTCCGTGCAGTTTAGCCACCTTGTCGGCCTGGTCAAGGCTGTTATCGCCCTGGATTTCCCATACTTTACCAGTCAGTTCTGTAATATCTTTCTGCACTCCGGTGCTTACCTGAGGATCCCTGGAATATACTTTGTCCACTTTTTCTGCAGCCTGAGAACGCTGTTCATAGGTTTTATTCTTATCTTCAAAGACGATGCTTTTTTCTGCCTTAAATGTCTTGGGAGATACCTGCCCGACCACCAGGTTGACCTTGTTGGGCACAATATTAGCGGTGAGAATAAAAGTTAAAAGAGACAAAAACAAAATCGCCGCGCTGCCCCTCCGTACTTTGCGATGCCTCACCAGCAAGGACAGGACGGCTGTCAATTTATCTTTGATACTGCCAAAAGTGAGCTTTAGTTGCACGTCTGCCACCCCCTTACTGCCCCTTGTCATAAGCCTTGATAATTTCCTCCACCAGGGGATGCCGGACTATGTCCTCCCCGGTCATGGTATGAATGGTGAGACCCTTGACATCCTTTAAAACAGAAAGGGCATTAATCAGACCGGATACCTGTCCCCTGGGCAGGTCGGTCTGGGTAATGTCGCCGGTAATTACCACCTTGGAGCCGAACCCAAGCCGGGTCAGGAACATTTTCATCTGTTCCGGCGTCGTATTCTGTGCTTCGTCCAGAATAATAAAAGAATCCTCCAGCGTCCTGCCGCGCATGTAAGCCAAAGGCGCAATCTCTATGATGTTTTTTTCCAGGTATTTTTGGGTGTTGTCAACACCCAGGACATCATAGAGGCTGTCATAAAGAGGACGCAGGTAGGGGTTTACTTTCTCCTGCAGGTCACCCGGCAAAAAACCAAGCTTTTCTCCTGCCTCTACAGCGGGGCGCGTTAAAACAAGGCGCTCCACGTCCTTGTTTCGAAGCGCCTTGATTGCCATAACGACGGCAAGATAAGTCTTCCCTGTCCCGGCAGGGCCGACTGCAAAAACCACATCATATTTTTTAATGGTCTCGACGTATTTCTTCTGCCCGATGGTCTTTGGCTTAATCTGCTTGCCACGCTGGGTCACCATGGCTATATCCGTAGCCAGGCTCTCAAGGGCATGCTTGGTACCACTCTGGGAGGCTTTGATGGCGTATCCAACCTCCTGAAAAGTCAAACGGTTTCCGGCACGGCAAAACTTTTGCAGTTGGGTTAATACTTCATGGGCAAGTTCAACTCTTTCCCTGTCACCAGAAATGGTCAGTTCCTGCCCCCGTGCTAAGATCCGGACCCCCAGGTTTTTTTCAATCTGGTCTAAGTGTCCGTCATTCTTCCCGAATACCTCGGCAGTAGTGCCAATGTCGTCAAGCTCAACCCTTGTCTCGAATTTTTCCGCCAATCAGGCAGGCCTCCTTATTAACTCAACAGTGTTTACTTATTAAATATCAAGGTTTGAATAAGCTTTCCTCGCCTATATCCTCAATGGTTTCAATAGTCACCTTAACCCTGACAATGTTTTCTGGATGGCCGGTCTGAATTTCCTCGAGCAAACGATTGGTTACTCTGGCCTCTTTGGGGATCAGTCCGGTTGCCTCTGCCAAAGCCCTCTCCACCGCAAGGCTGCGCGCTCCTTCAATACCATGTTCTTCTCTGTATTCGGCCATTTCATAATATTTCAAGGTTACTAGTTCGACGGGGACCTCAAGATTCCTCCATTGAGGGATTGTTTTAACCAAAGTCTCGGTGTCATAGCACTCATAGGGAACATTTTGGTTGCCAGATAAAATTATTTCCTTCCCTTTAAATTTAATACTTACGCGAGTTTCAGATCTTCCAGTGGAGCGGAGGCCTGTTTCCACAATATTAGCCTCACCGTAGCCATCGTACCAGACCCTAGCCCGGATGATGCCACGGGCGTGGACGAATCGGGAGGTTTTTTGAGGTTTAGGCTCTTCACCCAGCTTCTGTTCTTCAACAGGCTTAAGCGGCTCCTCAAACGGCGGTATTTCTCCCGATATTAGAACCTGGCCGGGCGACACAGTGTCTCCCTCCTTAACTGCCGGGTGTCCGTTTAATATCAGCACTTCCTTGACCAGTCCGGCCTTGGTCGCAATGATATGGGAAGGCCGGTTATCCTCCGCATCGGGAACTACACGCTCCGCTACCTCTATAATCACTTTGGTGCCTTTAATATATACACCAGTCCAGGCCACCAGGGGTAGCTTTTCTTCTATGGCCGTTTCCACCCTCCCGGTCTCGACCCTCCATTTCGGCATACCCCGGTTGAGTCCCGCTTCAGCTGCGGCGCCCAGCACTTCAGGAACGGTCAGCCTTTCGTTTCCTTTGACTTCGATAAACCAAACAAACGAAGATAGTAAATAAAGGGTCGCGAGAAAAAACAATACGCCCAGAGCCAGTGCTTTTCTACGCAGCAGCCGTTTATAGAGAAAAGGAAGCCCAACACGCCGCTCAAAGTGAAAACGGCATTTGGTTCGCCTGGCAATGTGACGCAAGGATTTGACAGTGCCCAGACGAACTTTCATCAGAACAGCGCCTTCACTTACCCTGGTAATATCCCAGAGGTAGATCCCTCTGCTGGCGGCCATGTTGACGAATCTTTCCGGAGCTTCCCCAGTGACCATGATCACCACGTAACCCAGCAAAGCCGACATCAGTCTAAACAATAACATAGAAAATCCCCCGAATTCAAGTTATGATATATTTCCCTTTCCTTAAAAGAAGCTTAGTGACCGAATTTTCCCTTCCACACACAGCTCGTCCGGCAGTATATTGCGGAGCATCAGGTTTTCACCACTGACCACGACTTCGCCTTCCCCTACACTTACCCTGACCCCTTCCGGGGTGTATTCTATAATCCCACGGTGGTTTTCAATAAAAAGCTGAATATTGCCGACCATGATTATTTTTGGTAAATCCAGGACCACATCGCCAGGCAGTTCCATTGCTTCAGAAAACTGCCTTTTAACTTTCCTTTGAAAATCGCGCCAGCCCATAAAAAATCCCCTCCTTGCCACAATTTTATGCGACTAGAGGGGAATAAATTACTATTTAATGGTAATTAGACCGGCTATGTCCTGTATATACTTCATGCCTCTGGGTCATGTGGGAATGCCAACTATTTAAGCTTTGACTTTATGCTACGCAGTAGTTCTACCTTTTCGAATGGAGCCCACCGCGAGGACCCAGTATTTGTGCCCAGGCCATGCCCTTAACTACCTGCCCCGGGCATAGCATATCGCTGAACAGATCTTCCTGCCCACGCCGCTCCCGGGCAGGGCTTTCCTTTTTACCTGTCATGCCGCACTCAGCTTCGACTGCAGCACCTTTCAAAGAACCTTCAGGGCACAACCCGGCCGGCTTTCCCTTCAAGCAGGGTTCAGTCATGTCCCCGGCTAAAATAGCCGGATCACGGTATTCCCCTACTGCCTCCCAGTCCTTTCTCTGTGCGGATAATTCACCAGGCTGTTCATAGCTAGGTTGTTGTTCGCTCCGCCTGGTAAGGTACTCCGGTATTTTAAGCTTAGGTTGCTCTTCACTTCCAGGAATAGGCCTTCCCATGTTTGGTGGTGGACTACCCAGGGGGCCTTCGAATTTATCTTTGTCTCCGGCACGTTCCATGAGACGCCAGATACTTCTCGCCAGAATAAATAAAAAGACCAGCCAGAATATCGTATTCAATATAACACGCCCTTAACGTATATCGTTTTACAGCGGTTGGCTGCCTGAATTATGTCCGGCAGGATTATCCCACAGGCCGGTCAGGGACGGCATCCTCTCTTTGATGACCTATCTTGGACAACGAATCCCTCATCTGGGTATCTGAGAGTAAGTTTTGCAAATTATAATAATCCATCACACCAAGCTTGCCCTGGCGCAGGGCTTCTGCCATTGCAAGGGGCACCTCAGCCTCAGCCTCGACAACTTTGGCTCGCATTTCCTGCACAGAGGCCTGCATCTCTTGCTCCCTGGCCACTGCCATGGCCCTTCGCTCCTCAGCCTTGGCCTGGGCAATCCGTTTGTCTGCTTCGGCCTGGTCGGTCTGCAACTGTGCGCCAATGTTACGGCCCACATCCACATCAGCGATATCGATGGAGAGGATCTCAAAAGCTGTTCCGGCATCCAGCCCCTTGCTAAGAACAGTTTGGGAAATCAAATCGGGGTTTTCCAGGACAAGTTTATGGGTTACAGAGCTGCCGACAGTCGTAACCACACCCTCGCCAACACGCGCAAGAATCGTCTCTTCGCCGGCGCCACCTACCAGGCGGTCAATATTAGCCCGTACGGTTACCCTGGCGATTACCTTAACCTCAATCCCGTCCTTAGCTACTGCCGAAACCAGTGGTGTTTCAAGCACCTTCGGATTAACACTCATCTGTACAGCCAGAAAAACATCACGCCCAGCCAAATCGATAGCCGCTGCACGCTCGAAGGGCAGCGGTATTGCCGCCCGTTCTGCGGCAACCAGTGCATTAACCACTCTATCCACATTACCGCCGGCCAGATAATGAGCCTCAAGTTGGTTTACGGTAATGTTAATGCCTGCCTTATATGCCTTAATCAGCGGGTTTACAATCTTTGCAGGAGGTACTCTCCGCAGGCGCATTCCTATTAAGGTAAAAATACCCACCTTAACCCCCGCCGCAAGTGCAGATATCCATAGCCCTACCGGGATAAAGCTGAAAACAACTGCAATAGCAATAAAGATAAAGACTAAAAGCAACATCGAAACAATAAATCCGGCGTCCATCACTAATTACCTCCTAATAAATTTGCTAAATTAAGCATTTTACTGCTTTTCTATGGGTTCATGTGCGAATTAATTCGCACATGAACCCATATTTTAAGTCATCTGCAGTTTTTAGGCTAGTTATTTGTTATCGTTTAAACATTTTTCGTTTCTTTGACAACCACTCTAGTCCCTTCCACCTTAATTACCTGAACAGGCGAGCCAGGACTAACAAATTCGCCTTCCGTCACAACATCCAGACGCTGTCCGTCAATTTCGGCAGCGCCTGACGGGCGCAGCGGAGTAAGGGCGATACCTTCCCTGCCTGCGAAAAGGCCCAGTGCAGATAAGGGGGCTACGTAACCTTCTTCATTTTGCTGCCTGTTTTGAAGAGTCAACTTGTACCACATATTGTAGCGGGACAGCAGCTTAATCCCGGCGAGCAAGAGAACTATTGTGGTAATTAGCGCTATAACAAGAGCTGAAGTAGCCTGTGTGACATCAACTGCAATCAGTAATATTCCCCAACCCACCAAAATAATTCCTGTAATACCAGCCACTCCGAATCCCGTGAAGACGAAAATTTCCAATACCAGAGCGATTATTCCTAGTAGAAAAGCAAGATAGGCGAGCCATGTAATAAGCTCGGGAGACATATATGAGGCACCTCCATTTGTAAAAGATGTTTGGCTGCAAGCCAAGAGGTAACTGTTTAGAACCAGTCATCTCCATGAGTAATATCAATTTGCACTGAACAACATTCTGGAGCGTTTAATGGCGTACCAAAATGGCTGCAGAAAATTAAGTTGTTGTTTTGGTACCTCGAGCCCTTTTTTAGCCTTTCCTGAACCTGTCCTGCCTTATGCTTTTTTAAAATGGACGAATTTAATAATTCGCCCCTCCATCGTCCCAATCCTTCCTGTTAATTTCTCTTATTATCAAATAAGTTAGTTATCGCGGATTTAGGAATTCTTATTTACCTTCCGAGTTAATTCCCATTTAATTTACTAAATCTTCAACAATATTGACTCAAAATGGCTTGGACAGGCATAAATATAGCCTGTCATCAAAAGTTGACAGGACCACGTCAAAGTCACACCAAGCAATTAAACACCAATTAACTCCAATGCACGTTCAGCATTCCAACTGAGATTACGCAAACCGGAAGCAATGGATTTCACACCATTTAATCGTAATAAGCTG
>JAQVOH010000113.1 GCA_028702695.1 Desulfotomaculaceae bacterium | reverse complement strand
GCTAATGCACCCCCGAGACTATGACCAGTGATATAAACGTTTGAGTTTGCAGGTAACTTTCGTAATGTATAAAGTATTTTTTCCCTGCACGATACATAGATGTCCATGAAACCACGATGGATTTTCCCTCTGCTGGGGGCAAAGGCATAACCGGTCTGGGCTGCATTTGCGTTCGCCAGCCAATCTGTTTCAGACTGAGTCCCCCGAAACCCCACAACGATATTATCACCTGATTTAATTATGAAACCAAACCACTCAGCTCTGTTTATTGCAGTTGCCTTAAACCCATCCACAAGACTGTACCCATCCGGCATATCAAAATTACCTTCGTTTGCATATTGGTTGTAAGTTTGTATGCATATGTTAGCGAGGAAAACAGCCAACGTCTTGTCAATTTCATTATTTGTTCCCATGTGAAACTCCATTTAAAAAACAGTATAATAAAGCTTATTCAGTGATAGAGCCGGCGGTTACAGCAAAAATAATTCGTCGGTAATGTTATTTGGATGGTCATTTCCACATGCTACTAATGAGGCGCCAGCAGAGGATGAATAATCATCAATGGAATGAGTTGCTTTATTTTCCTATTAATATGTAATAGAATATATGGTGACATAAATCGACTATTATTAGGAGAAGTGTAAAATGGCGAAACAGAAAAAACAGGATTTTGCATTAACGGTTTCTGGTTACGAATATGATAAAGAACTATCCAGAGTGCCGATCAAAGTTTTTCCTGCTCTGCAGGCACTGGTTGCCAATCAGCATGATTTAATTGAAGTATTTCAAAAACATGAGCCTGAACAAACCATCTTCCTGGAAGCGCATATGGCTGAAATGGTTCAGGTGGAAGAAACCATACAAAAAGAGTATGCAAAATATTGCACTAAAAGAGAAGAACAAAAAAGGAAAAGGGAAGAAAACGGGAAGAATGCAAACAACTTGTCTGAAGAAAATGAGAACAATTCTGCACCAGGGGGATTCGATGAATTTGTAATTGAGGGAGAAGCTGCGTTGGATAAAATGGCAGCTGATATGAGTCCCGGACTTCCATCTGCAAAATTTGAACAGCCTTATGCACAGATAACCCCTGTAAAAAATGAAGAAAAAGATGTCAGGCGTATTGCCATTGGCGCATCGATAAAGGCGCTCAATAAACTTCTGGGTCGTCAACTGACCAACCAGGAGATATCGGTCATAGAGACACAGGTGGATTCTTTTCTTTAAATTAAACTTGGCGGTGCAGGTGCGATTTCAATCTCACAAAAATGCCAATTAACAGATGAATTTACTACTGAAAATTCAGATTAGAAAACAGGAGGCTGAATTAATGCGCCGCAGTTCGATGCTTCTAGTTACACTGCTGCTTCTGGTCGTTTTTGGTTTGCTCGCCGGCTGCTCCTTGCAGAAAAGAGCCGACACACCAATAGAGCTTACCGAGCAGGATGTGCGCAACGCTGTTACTGAACTGATTAACGGAATAAACAGCGGAGATGTTGATGTCGTGGAAAAATATGCAGGTCCTGCCGGAGCAGTTGCTGATAAACTGGTTGAAAAGCTAAAGAATAAGGTCAAGCTCTCTAATATCCGGGACGTTAGCATTAATGGAACAACTGCTCAAGCTGTAGTTACTTTAGAAGTGGTACCGCTAAATATCAATAAGGATATAACGTTAAACTTTAATGCAACCGATGTTTTGCTGTTAAATAACCCTCTTAGCCTAATAGCAGCTCTGTTGACGTAATAGTTGTTCGTTAGGGTAAGAAGATATTGTGATCGTAGTGTTGAATTTTATTGTAAAGATAATATAGACTCAGGCCTTATGGTCTGAGTCTATTGTCACGGGTGCTTTAGAGAAGCAGTCGTAATAAATAGCTTAATCATTGACCAGGGTCCTGTTGCGAGGTTTATAGCATAAGGTTTATGCCAGCCAGTATTTATGGACAGATAAAAGGCAAAAGTATATACATTACTCCATCTAAGCAAAAAAGTTTCATTTGTACACAGCTGAGCTGGTAGACTCCTGCTGTGCTGGCACAACGGTTTGCTGTGGGCTGACGGTTGCGGTTGGTACGGGTATGATGAATAGTGAAATAAAAAACAAAATAAATCCCGCCAGTGTCCCCATTAGCCAGTCTTTCCAGACAGGTGCCTTTCTCAAGGCTGATAATACGCCCAGAGCGGCCGTGATTACAATCATAACCAGTGAACTCAGGGCTAAGAAGACACCCATTGAACTACTCCTCCTAAAAATAAAATATAAACCGTGTTGGCGTAGGCAGGCGCCTTTAGAGTAATTCAAGGAGTCGTCAGCGATATCCTTGAATTGGGAGTAGTTTTCTTGGTTCCAATCCATTTTTCCTGCTTCGGTAGGTAAAAGTCCCCCACCGAAGTCTCGATGTCCAGCCTTAGTTGGACCAGTTCACTTTTATTCTGCAGCTGAGAGGAAAGCCAGGCCTTTTGATATTGATTTTGGTCCAGCCGTCAAAATTTGGGTGCTTTTCGGTGGAATATCCTGCGCAGGTGGTGAGCAGCACCATTTGCTCAACCCTGTGGTTGATTGTCAGGTACAGGTGTACGGGGGGGTGGTAATCTTCCGGGACATCCCCCTGGCGTAACATGTAGATCATACCCTCGACCCAACTTTCTTTTAGGTGAAACTGCGCCTGGTAGGCTAGGAGGGCTGACCGGTTGAAATACTCTACGACCAAACCTTGAGCGATGTCTCGTATAGTAATAATTAATTCCAGTTCATCTAGGGAGCGTTCTGGTATATAGGAGGGTGGTTCCGGGTAGACCGGTACAACCGAGTTTTCATGCAAGAACAGGGGGAGGTCGGTATCTTTTTGCGCAGTCGTTTGATAAGTCTGCCCGCCCCCGACTGCTTTACCGGTCCACCACGAATACCACTGGTCGGGGGGTAGGTAACAAGTACGGGTGGGATTCAGGTTCATAAGTGGGGCAGCCAGGAGATGGGGCCCCAGTAAAAACTGGGTTTCGTAGTATTCGGGCTGTAAAGATTCAGCTGTCGGGTTATAATAAAACAACGGCCTCAGCAATGGCTGGCCCCTTCGCGTCGCCTCGAACAGGAGGGAATAAAAGTACGGAATAAGCCGGTAACGCAATTTAATAGCCCGGCGAGCGCTTGCTTCGACTTCAGGACCAAACGACCACGGTTCCTGGTCCGGGCTGTCCTCCATCGTATGGGTTCGGCTAAATGGGTACAGGGCGCCCTGTAATATCCAGCGCTGGTACAGCGCAGGACCCGGGCTGCCCCTGTAGCCCCCGATATCAGGACCTGAGATTGGTTGGCCGGATAGGCCGAGGTTTAGCATCATGGGTATGCTGGCCTGTAAATGCTCCCAGTTACTGGAGTTGTCTCCCGTCCAGGTGGTCGCAAATTTCTGCCCCCCGAGGTAGGTCGACCTGGTGAGGAGGTAGGGTAGACGGTTCGTTTTAAGAAAACCTTCGTATGTTGCCCTGGACATCGAGAACCCGTAAAGGTTGTGCACCTGCCGGTGAGTAAGGGTTGATGAGCCCTGCAGGCGCCTGTGCACAGCGTCAGGGGGCAGGGTGCTCCTGAAGTCGAAGGTAGCAGGCTCATTCATATCGCACCACAGTCCGTCCACACCGGATCTCAGGAATTCACAAACCATAGTACTCCACCACTCCCTTACGGAGGGGTTGATGAAATCAGGAAAGTGGACTGAACCAGGCCAAACCAGCTTATTCATATTGGCGCCGTTCCGGTCTTTTACAAACATATCCTGTTTAACGCCGCTTTCGTAGGGCTGGTAACCAGGCTCCACTTTCAGTCCGGGGTCCAGGATGGTCACAACTTTAAATCCCTGGCTGTGCAGGTCCCGCATTAAATCCTGATGATCCTGAAAGCTTTTCCCCCATGTAAAGGGTTTGTAGTGGTCCATGTAGTCAATATCAAGGTAAATCACATCACAGGGGATATCTCTCTTCCGAAATTCAGAGGTGATCTCACGTACCTGCGCGGACGGGGTGTAGCTCCAGCGGCTTTGCTGGTAGCCCAGAGACCATTTGGGCAGTGGTGGCAGTGTCCCGGTCAGGTATGATAACTGCCCCAGTAGCTCGGGCAGGGTGGGCCCCAGCAGGAAAAAACAGTTCAGCTCAGTATCCTTGATGGCGTAGCGCAGGCTTTTGCCGTCAGATGAAAACCTGAATACGGCATATGCCGGGTTGTCAAATACCACTCCAAAGGCCGGGCCGGCGGCGTATTGGTAAATTACAACGGGCCAGGACTGGTACAAGGGGTTAGCCCCGGTACTGTAGTCGATGGGGGAGGTATTCCACATGGTGACCGTCTTGCCCGCCTTATTCATGGGGGGTGTATTCTCACCCAGGCCGAAGACGCCAACGGTCCCTGGACGGACCAGGTTTTTCTCGACAAGCAACCATTCCTTCGTTGTTTGCACCGGGCCAAGGTCGAGCATCACCGGCGTTGAGTCGATCCTGCAGGCAATAGTTCCTAAAGTACCCACGATCGTTATCCCGGCCTCGATCCCCCCTGCGAGGGAACAGGTATACTCTGACGTTTCTGCTGTTCTTTTCAACGACCAGCCGTCCGCGCTTTGTTTAGCAAGGTCAATGGTCCAGGATTTGTCCTCCAGCAGGGGTTCGGCTTTATCTTTAGCGCAGTAGTAAGCCCGGAAAATACCTGGGCCGTAGGGGCTGAAGCTGATGACCCCGTTGCTTCCTTTAAGTTTGAGAGAGTCTACTCCTGCATATACAACCTTATTGTTCGTTAGCCGGAGGCCTTTGCCCGGCGGATGCTCATTATTTAGCCAGCGTTGGATGAAGGACAGTGTCCCTCTGAGCAGGCCTTGCCTGACAGCAAGCATCTTTGGGGGTTTTGAACGGCCTGTTGTGGGGGCTTCTTTAGCACCAGACACTTAAGCAAAACTCCTCATTCCAACCACACTGTGGCCGGGATATATTATCTTATTCGTTAACCTGCAGGCGCCAGGCAGGATTTGCTGAAGGTTTGTAGTATAATTGACAGCATAGATCATATTAACAGGAGCTGAGCCCTAATGAAAAATTTTAGCCTAATGAAAATTTTTAGAATGAGGGAGCCTGTCAATACATGGACCCATTTGATCACCTTTGCCTTGTCGTTAGCGGGTCTGGTGTACCTGATCATTGTCTCCCGCAGCAGTGCGGCTAAAGTTGCTACTATGGCTACCTACGGAGCTACAGTTATTATATTATTTGGAGCCAGTTCCCTTTATCACTGGATTCGGACTTCGCCCAAGAAAGTTTTGACCTTGAAAAAGCTGGATCATGCAGCCATTTACCTGCTTATTGCAGGCTCATACACGCCGGTATTTTATTACGGCCTCAGTGGGGGTTGGAAATGGTCGATGCTTGCTGTGGTGTGGTTTTTAGCCTGCGCCGGGATCATCCTCAAGATGTGGTACATTGATGCGCCCCGCTGGGTTTCAACCTCGTTCTACGTGGGTATGGGCTGGATAGCCCTGGTGCCCTTTATCCAACTGGTCAGAAACCTGCCTGTGGGGGCCATCGCTTTAATGATTACCGGCGGACTATTTTATACTGTGGGGGCTGCTATTTATGCCACCAAATGGCTGAATTTTTTTCCTAATCGCTTTGGCTTCCACGAGATTTTTCACCTGTTTGTCATAGCGGGTAGTATTACCCACTTTATTATGGTGGCCCGCTACATCGTTCCACTATAAAACACTTTAAAAATATTTGACTGAAAAACCTGCATAGAAGCAAGACCAACTGACCAGACTAAGGTCATGAATATAATTGCTTTGCACGGTGGGCTTGACACCAGCCGCGCTCGTTCGTTTATGGAGATTCTCGAAAGTGCTGCCCTGGAGGGGTTCCGTATGCTGGCAGAAGGCCGTGTGCCGGCTGTTGAGGCTGTGCTAAACGTCTTGGAGGACTCCCCAAATTTCAACTGCGGTTTCGGCGCGGTGCTTAATATGGATGGAAAAGTGGAATTGGACGCCTCCATCAGCGATGGTGAAACCAACCGTTTTGCTGCAGTGGCGGCTATTTGCGATGTCCGCCACCCCATCTCTGTTGCACGCAGGCTGATGGAAAAAACCAGCCAGGTCCTCCTGGCTGGGGATGGAGCCCTGAAGTTTGCCCGGAAGCATGGATTCCCGGAGGATAACTGTATTTCAGAGGAGCAGCTCGAGGCCTGGCGAAAGGCCAGGGAAAGCCTAGCCCGCGGCGAGAGACCAGCCCAGAACTTGTATACCGGCCTGGCCTACCACGGAGACACGGTGGGTTGCGTGGTGTGGGATGGAAAAGGTCTTACTGCCGCCTCATCTACCGGGGGATGCTCCTTAAAGCTGCCCGGCCGGGTAGGGGATACACCGTTCCTGGGCGGGGGTGTCTATGCCACAAAGCTAAGCGCTGTTGTCTGTACCGGCATCGGGGAGGCCTTTGTAGAAACGCTGACCGCCAATTTCGTAGACGAAAAAATAGCAGGTGGAACACACCCACAGCAGGCAGTGGAGCTTGCCTTAAGGAGGCTGGCTGAGTTAAAAGGGGCCGAGGGAGGCATCCTGGCGGTAGACGCGGATGGAAGAATTGGTTCAGCCTTCAATGCCGGGCAATTCCCGGTTGTGGTAATGGAAGAGGGCCGGGTTCGCCAGGGCTTTGAGCCGGTCAACCTGAGGCGTGCTCTTTCCGCCCACTAAAGCCCAAAGAGGATAACCCCAAGCCCACTACCCCAAAGGCTTTTCTAGAACGGTTGCTTATACTCCCTCCAGGTCAAAGGACGGTACGAATTCTGGTGAGGCTGTGCCGCTTTCCTGAATAAAGGCGTTTCTTATGCCTTTTGCCTGACAGTATTCAATTAAACCCCTGTAATGTTCGGGATGCAGGGGTTTGTTTATTTCCGGGTACTTACAGGCCTGGTTCAGAGGTGTGTACTGGTTCATTAAGCTGATGTAGATGGAATCACCAAAGGTCCGGCAGAGATAGTCTATGATCTTTTTTGAATCAAACAATAGGCCGGGCAGGGCGAGGTGGCGGACGACGACACCTTTCACCAGTAAGCCCTCCCTGTTAAATTTAACCCTTCCGACCTGGTCGACCATCTTTTCTATAACGGCCGTGGACCTGGCAAAGTAACCGGCAGCCCCGGAATACTTTTTCGCATACCTGTCGCGATAGTACTTCAAGTCGGGCAGGTAAACATCGATGCTCCCTTGCAGAAGCCTGATTGTATCCACGTTTTCATAGCTGTTGGTATTATAGACTACCGGCAGGCTCAGTCCGTTGTGCCGGGCCATATTGAGTGCCTGCATAATATGGGGAGCGTAGTGGGTGGGTGTGACCAGATTGATATTGTGAGCACCGGCTGCCATCAGTTCCAGGAAGATTTCACAAAGCCTGTCAACGGATACTTCCCGGCCCACACCCTGCTGGCTGGCCGGGTGGTTCTGGCAGAATACGCAGCGGAGGTTGCAGTGGGTAAAGAAAACTGCTCCAGAACCACGCCGTCCAGAAATGCAGGGTTCCTCCCAGAAGTGCAGGGCAGCCCTGGAGATTTTCACGTTTCTGCCTGCCTGGCAGAAACCCAATTCCCCGTCTAACCGGTTTGCTCCACAACTGCGGGCGCATAGTCTGCAGTTGG
>JAQVOH010000112.1 GCA_028702695.1 Desulfotomaculaceae bacterium | reverse complement strand
TTAATGGAATCGTTGGTACCATTTAGATGTAAGATATTTAAACTATTTGTCGAAATTTGTAGGGGAGGGATAGCATGAAATCGACAGGTATTGTCAGAAAAGTGGACGAGCTCGGCAGAGTGGTCATCCCAATTGAATTACGTAGGACTCTGGGGATTGACGAGAAAGACCCTCTGGAAATTTACGTAGATAACGAGAAGATTATCTTAAAGAAGTACGAGCCGGCCTGCGTCTTCTGCGGCAACGCTTCGGATGTCCAACACTACCGCGGTAAATTGGTGTGCCGTGAGTGTGCTCTGGCCATGATCGAAACCGCCCAAGCAATGTAGCTACGTAAAGAGAGAGACAAAAGTCTCTCTCTTTTTTTATCTATAGCAAAGACGCCCACTTCTATAAGTGGGAATTCCAAACTTTGCTTCGGTGGGGGGAGACCCCCTCCACCAAAGTCGCGATGTTTGGCTTTAGCAAAACGAGTTACTCAGTTTCCTCGTCAACCACCGCACGGTAAACCTCCCGCCTGGAAATGCCGCGCAAACGGGCAACTTCCCTGAGGGCATCCTTGCGACCAGACCCTGCCGCCTCGACCAGGGCAACATGAGCGGCAAGACTCAAGTGAAGCCACTCTGGTTCATTTTTTGTTAAACTTTCGGCGCCGGCGCCATCCACTAGCAGGGTGAACTCGCCTCGCGGTTCCTTTTCCCTGAAGTGGGCCACCAGTTCTGCCAGCGAACCCCTGATGATTTCTTCGTGCAGTTTGGTCAATTCCCTGGCTGCCGCTGCCATCCGGTCGCCAAGAATCTCATTGAGGTCAGCCAACGCTGCCCGCAAGCGGTGCGGCGCCTCATAAAAAATAAGGGTACCCTGCTGGGGCTGGAGTTCCCTTAATCTTTCGCGCCTAGCTTTGGCGGAGGCCGGTAAAAACCCAATAAAAACGAAGCTTTCTGTAGGCAGACCCGAGACCACCAAGGCGGTAATCCCGGCGCTTGGTCCTGGTATTGCAGTAACCCCACACCCTTCCTGCAGGGCTACACCAACTAACTCTGAGCCCTGGTCTGACACCCCCGGCATACCGGCGTCTGAGACCAGGGCAATATTTTTGCCGGATCGCAGCAGATTCAATAGGAGCGGCCCTTTGGTACGCATATTATGACGGTGGTAGCTGGTAAGCTCGGTATGAATATCATAACGGCTCAGCAGTTTGCGAGTGTGACGCGTATCTTCCGCAGCAATCAAGTCGACCTCCCGCAGCACCCGCAGGGCACGCATGGTAATATCCTCCAGGTTGCCGATAGGCGTCGCGCAAAGGTAAAGCACCCCCTTTTGTTCTTCTGTCAAAGTGTTTCACCTCACCTACCAATTTAATAGCTCCGTCAAAGACATCCTTGGCGATTAAGCAGCGTTAACAGCAATCATGCTATCTAAAAAAATTAATTTTTTTCTTCAACCTTTATGCTGGTTGAGGGCTCCGTTTCCTTGCGCAAAAAAGCCATACAAAAAAGGCACTCTCCAGCCCGCCTGCGGCCGAAATAAAGGTTACAGATATGGAAATTCTGGTCGTACAGTTCAAGAAGGTTCGAAAAGGCTGCACTTGATTTGTCTTCAGCCTCAGTTACTGTACCGTTTACCAGATCTGCACGGTAAAAGGCAGCCAATTCATTCCTGAGCCGGGAGTTCTCCTCATCCACTTCCCGGATTTCATGTTTCAATTCCTGCATTTCAGCCATCAAGGAATGTAGTTTTGCTTCCATTTCTTTAATGTGTTTGAACAGACCCTGCACTACACTGTCTCCTCATTTGATTGCCTGGGGCATTCTTTCCTATGGCCTTTGCACATTTTGGCTTGGGCTTCTTTATATATAATTTCATCACGGGGATAATCTTTGATGATTTTACTTTCCTTCAGCTCTACACTTACGTGCTTTTTAAATATATTTATACCGACCACCTTACCCTCACCGTCTTCAGGGGTATTGATCCAGCTGCCGATGTCAGGGAATTCCTCCTTGGCATGTTCGTAAGACTCATTTTCGTATTTCAGGCAGCACATAAGCCTGCCACAGATACCGGAAATCTTGGTGGGATTAAGGGAGAGATTTTGCTCCTTGGCCATCCTGATGGAAACGGAAGCAAAGTCAGAAAGCCAGGTGGCACAGCAGAGTTCACGACCACAGCAGCCAAGCCCACCCACCATCTTGGCTTCGTCCCGAACCCCAATCTGTCTGAGTTCAATCCTGGTTCTGAACACCGCAGCCAGGTCCTTGACCAGTTCACGGAAGTCGATACGCCCTTCAGCGGTGAAATAAAAAATGATCTTATTCCCGTCAAAGGTCTTCTCAACCCCCACCAGTTTCATAGGGAGCTTATGAACTGCAATCTTTTCCAGACCCACCTGGAAAGCCCTGCTTTCTTTTTCTTTGTTTGCGGCAAGTTGCTGGTAATCCTCGCCGATAGCTTTACGGATTACCTTTTTGAGCGGGGCCACTACTTCATCCTCATTAACTTGCAAAGGCCCTGCCACCACGTCCCCATACTCAACTCCTCTGGCAGTTTCCACGATTACCCCTTCTCCCATGGTTAGTGGGAGGTCACCGGGGTCAAAATAGTATATCTTACCGGCCTTTTTAAAGCGAACACCGACTACGGTTAAATCCACTTAAATGATTCCTCCTCTACTCCCGGTTTTTAAGCCCGGTAGCCCGTTCCTTTCGCCAGATGCAAAAATAGTATCTCTAAGGCCAGCCTGGTATTGGCGTTGGCCTCAATTTTTTTTCTGGTGGTTTCTATCTCTTCTAGTATTCCCAACAGACGTCCGGTTTCAAAGCGTCCCGCCTCCTTTTCTACAACGTCAATCTGGTCTAAATGATATAAAATTCCGGTCTCCCCGGTTATAGCAAAGACCAAGAGGTCACGGTACCAGCATTTTAAAATGTCCAGGATAGCACTGACTTTCTCTTTTTGTTCGGCAAGTTGACCCGCCATCGCCAGCGCCTCCAGAGGACCGGAGCCGGCCAGGTCATGTGCCAGACCAATCGCGAGGCTGCGCTCCGCCTGGAATGTCCCGGCAAGGTAAGCCAGCGCTTTACCCATGCTGCCGCCAGCCATCGCAGCGGTTAGACCCGCTTCAACCGGATCCAGACCGTGCAGGTCAACCAGCCCTCCGATTAGTTCCGGCAGGGGTATGCTTTTGAAGGAGCACTGCTGGCAGCGGGACAAAATGGTCGGGAGAAGGGATTGTGGCTGGTCGGAAATCAGGATTATGACTGTATCCCCGGGAGGCTCCTCCAGTGTCTTCAGCAGGCAATTGGAGGCATCTGCGGTCATTAACTCAGCTTGATGGATTAAAAACACCTTACGGCCACCCTGGTAGGACCTGTAGGGGATCCGGCGCAGCATGCCACGCACCTGTTCAATCTTGATGGACGCTCCTGAGGGCTGTACAGTATAAAGGTCAGGATGGTTAAGGTGCTCCACCTGCCGGCAGGCACGACAGACTCCGCAGGCGTCACCAGCCACCGGTTGCATGCAGAGCAACGCCCGGGCAAAAGCCCAGGCCGTTGTTTCCTTGCCAACCCCCACGGGTCCGGCAAAGAGGTAGGCATGAACCACATGGTCGCTGGTAACAGCGTTCATCAGGGTCCGGACTATCTGTTGATGACCGGCTATCTCCCGCAGAAATCTCATCCCAAAATTTCCTCCACAACCCCAACGATATCGTGATGGATTTGTTCTATGGCACGGTTGGCGTCAATGACGCGGTAACGGCTGGGGTCACGCCCGGCCAGCTTCAGGTAACCGGCCCGAACTTTACGATGAAAAGCACGGTCCTCCTGCTCTATACGGTCGACCCCCCGGCCTGACCCAGTAATTCTCTTCATACCGGTGTCACAAAGAAAATCCAAGAGCAGTACCAGGTCAGGCTTCAGCCCGGCCGTCGCCGCCTCGTTTAGTATTTCTAACTGCCCAACGTCTAAACCCCTCCCAAAGCCCTGGTAGGCCAGACTGGAGTCGAGGAAGCGGTCGCACAGCACTATTTTCCCTTCCTGCAAGGCGGGCATGATCACCTGTGCCACGTGCTGGGCACGGGCGGCGGCATACAGGAGGGCTTCGGCGACGGGGACCAGTTCGCTATGCTGTGGGTCGAGCAGCAGCTCGCGGACAGTCTCCCCAATTCTTGTCCCCCCTGGTTCCCTGGTGTACAGCACCGGGTAACCCCGGGTGGAGAGTTTATCACCCAAAAGCTTGAGCTGGGTGGTTTTGCCGGAGCCATCGATACCTTCAAAAACTAAAAACTTTCCATTCATGTAAAAGGCTCCCTATTAGCAGTCGGTTGTCAGACGTCAGAAATCTGGATAACCGGATACCTGTATTTCTTTATAGCTATTCTACCACAACCGTGATTGTTTTTAGCGTGGGATCGGACGGGCCCTGGCAGGGCAGTCCCATTTTTCTGACTGCTGTCAGATAGTTGATAACATCCACGGTAATTTCTTCACCCGGGTTT
Organism: Desulfotomaculaceae bacterium; assembly: GCA_028702695.1. GTDB lineage: Bacteria > Bacillota > Desulfotomaculia > Desulfotomaculales > Pelotomaculaceae > Pelotomaculum_C. The sequence goes on along the minus strand of JAQVOH010000112.1, from coordinate 3,157 downwards.
ACAGCCGGAATGCCGGGCGGGTACACTGCGATCGTCTCTGCAGAGATCCTTCCGCTGGCTTCAACAAGTGGTATCTGGTGAACTTTAGCAAACCAGGCCTCGCGTGGTTTCATCAGCACAGTAAAATTGTCCGGCGGGGCAATGAGCGAGATAGATTCCGTCTTGCGCTCCCTGGCGGCGATGTCCTCCATAGCGCGAGCCAGTTCTTCACAGTCAGCCCGGACGGACCCAATTGAGACAATCGCCACGACATGGGCAGAATCAGCCATTTCAATGTAAACACGGTAGCGTTCTGCCAGCAGTTGCTGCACCTGGTAGCCGGATAACCCCAGCTTTCGCACTGAAATCACCAACCTGGTCGGATCCAGGCGTGCGCCCATGGGCAGATGTTCCGGGGATAAAACACTCACACCGTCGATCATAGACAGCTGCTCCCGCAATCTATAGGCCAGTTCCAGGGCTTGGTCCAGCAATCCTTTCCCACGCAGCGCCAACTGCCGCCGGGCCAAATCAAGGGAAACCATGAGCAGGTAGGAAGGGCTGGTGGTTTGCAGCAGGCGCAAGGCAGCCGCTACATCATGCTGATCAATGAATGCCCCCTGGAGGTGCAGGACTGAACTTTGGGTAAGGGATCCACCCAGCTTGTGGGTGCTCTGGACAGCAGCGTCCGCGCCGCACGCCATGGCATCTTTTGGCAAAGCCGGGTGAAAGCGCAGATGGGCGCCATGCGCTTCATCTACCAGGAGAGGCTTGTCTACCCTATGGGCAGCTTCAACATAGCCTGGCAAATCGCCGATGACTCCGTAATAGTTTGGACTTACCGCCATGATGGCAGCAGATGCCGGGTTATCTTCCAACGCCACCCGGACGGTGGTGGGTGTAACGCCGCAGTCCAGCCCAAATTCAGGTATAAGTTCCGGTATGACGTAAACCGGGTCGGCGCCGGCCAGAACCAGACCGCCCAGGACTGAGCGGTGGGCATTTCTCGGTACAATGACCTGCCCCTGACCCACAGTTGCAATAAGCAGGGCATGAATACCGGTGCTTGTACCGTTAACCAAGAAGAAACTGCGGTCTGCTCCGTAAAGGTTGGCAGCCAGTTCCTGGGCCAGGTGGATGGGCCCACTCGGATTGTGCAGGTCATCCAGTCCAGGCAGTTCTGTCAGATCAAGGGAGAAAAGGTCTTTATTGCCGAGGGACAGCAGGCCTTCCGGAATGCTCCGGCCCTGCCGGTGTCCAGGTATATGAAGATTGGCCGTATTTTTTTCAGTATGCCTGCAGAGCGCCTCAAAAAGAGGAGCCTGTCCTTGCCTTTCAGACAAAATTACCTCCGGTAAAATAGTTAAAACAAAAAAAATTTAATAAGTTTTACTAATCTTTAATTATATCATAAAATTGTATTGCTACCAACGTCATCCTGCAATTTTGCCATTAGTTTAACCTTATAGATAACAGACCGCATGGTCACAATAAGAAAAGCATTAATATACGTAAAGGAGTGATACCGGGTGGCCGAAGAACAGTCCTGGAAGGTAGATGAAAAGATTCTGTCCAAAAAATATGGCACCGACGTTAAAAAACTGATCAGGGCCTGGAAAAGTGGCTTTACAGATCAGGATATCGCTGTAAAGACCGGTATCAGGCCCGCCACCTTGTACATGATTAAGCAGGACCTGGAACTGGCGCACAGGCGCATCCGCCTGGCCCAAAAAAAACAGGCACTGGTCCAAGCTCAGGCATTGGTTGGACAGTCCCAAATCTTTTTCAATCCCCACTTGTAGTAGTCATAGTCTGGATCGTCACTGTTAAGGACAATGATTCTACGCTCACACTCGTGGCAGATGTGGCGTCCCTTAACCAGGAGTCCCTCGTATTCATTAAACTGGGTATGCAGACATATTATACATGTAGGAGATGCAACTGCCACTTTCTTTCACCACCCGCTCTTAATCACCTTTCATATAAAATATGAAAGGTGCGGTTATTTGGTGAGAGGCGGTTTTTTCCTTTTCTCTATACTTATAGCACAATCAGGGCATACCTCCTGGCAGATACCACAGGCGATACACTCATCCCCCGCCTCAATAGTTGGCGTTCCGTAAACTCCCAACACGCTGGACCAGTTCAGACATTTTTTGGGACATTTTTCTATGCATAGCCCGCAACCCTTACAGAGGCCCGGGAAAAGGGTGAAATCTCCTTTTGTAAGTTCCTGTGTTTTCGAATTGAATTCCAGGGTCATTATTTGGTCCTCCTTAGGCATTGCTAACCAATTCCATACCCCGCTCCAGGGCTCTGAAATTTAACTCCCTCAGTTCAGGCTGTTTTTCAAACTTGTAACCAAGTTTTCTTTCAACGGCCTCCTTGATCCGTTCCAGAGAAATCACCCCGGTTGCTCCCACCACCGCGCCCATGATCAAAATGTTGAAAACACGCGGGTGCAGCTCCTGCTTGGCAACTTCTATAGCCGGGATGGGCAGCACCCTGGCGGCGTTACCGGGTAGATCTTCGTCTTTTAGACTGCTACTGCTTTCATAAACAAAAATGGTCTCCGGACCTACATACTGTCGAGTCCGATGCACTGCCCGGTCGCTTAAAGCTACTACAATATCGCCGGTTTGAAATTTGGGGGAACCAATCTGTTTGTCACTGATCTGGACAAAGGCCACCGATATGCCACCTCGTTGCTCTACTCCGAAGTTAGGAATATAGAGAGCTTGCATACCTTCTTCATTGGCAGCTTCCGCGATAATTTCGGCAACTGACTGGACCCCCTGCCCCCCCTCACCAGCAAGTACCAATTTGGTTATCCTGGCCATTAGCCCACCTCCCCCTGCACGGTTACCGGCACCTTAATCTCCCCCACTTTAAAGTGCTTAGACATTTCATTTTCGATGAAACTCCAGGTATCCTTGGCATTGGTACGCCAGTTGGTGGGACAGGACGAAAGAGCCTCTACGAAGGAAAAGCCGCTACCGTTGATTTGATTTTCCAACGCTTTTCTTAAAGCTCCCTTTAGCTCCCTCAGATTGCCAATGCTGCTCCTGGCTACGTAAGCTCCGTCTGGTGTAATGGCTGATACCATCTCCGGCCCCTGCAGGGGATAACCGGTAACTTCAGGATCCCGCCCGTAAGGTGACGTTTCGGTTTTCTGGCC
>JAQVOH010000023.1 GCA_028702695.1 Desulfotomaculaceae bacterium | reverse complement strand
GACTGTTGGAAAATCTCTTCCGGCGGTGCAACCTCCGGTAAAATAGCCCCTGGGGAGTCAGGGACTTACTATTGCTCATCTAACGTGCCCTGTGACAACAGAAAAACCAAAAACCTCACTTTCCAGCGAGGCATGAATTACTTACTTTCCCCTTTATCATAGCCAAAAGCGGAATAGAAGATGGGCCAGTAGTAATAATCAAATCCATAAACAGTGCTCCGCTGGCTCTTGTCCAGCACCAGGTAATGTGAAACGCTTTACTTTCACTGAACAATAATCAAATCCTTAAGCTGCTCAAACCTTTTTTCGCCTATGCCAGACACCTGTTTTATATCCTCAATGGTTTTAAAAGGGCCGTTAATCTCCCTGTACTGTATAATCCGTTGGGCATACGCTGGGCCAACCCCCGGCAGGGTGTCCAGTTGAGCCTGATCGGCGGTGTTTATATTCACCTTTCCACCAACCTGTTGGGCACTATTTCCTGCCCCCGCTAAAGACGTCGCAACGGGCGGCGCAGCAACCGTCGCTGCTGATGGATTAGTTGATGCTACCGCTGCGGGCTGGCCTGCTGCAGCCTTAACCGGAACATAGATGGTCTGCCCATCGGTTACCTGTGTCGCCAGTTTTAGCACATCCAGGTCGGCTTCCCCGGTGGGGCCGGCCTTATTTACTGCATCAATAATCCTCGAACCCGCTGGCAGCTGGTAGACTCCGGGCTTTGCTACCGCCCCGGTGACGTGTATTAGCACATCCTTAATTTTGCTGTCATCCGCCGTATCTACCTGCTCAAAGGCGGCTTTGTTTTCCTCGGCAGCCCGTTCTTTCATTTGGGCAAACCGATAACCCCCGCCGAAGATAATGATGGCCACCAGCACCAGGATTACCAGCTGTTGTTTACGGTCCAGCTGTACCATGAGCTCCACCGCCTATCCAAGGGCAAACCCTTTAAGAGTATTTTTAGGTTAATTCTACCAGCAGCGACTTTTTCCTCCTTTATTTTTTACTTAGGAGGTTTTCCCAGCCAATAATCGCCAATCAGAAAACCGGCACTGCAGACAGGGAATGTTCTGGCTGAACAGGATAGAAAAAACCGCCCGGAGGCGGTTAGATGTTGCTCTTATTTTTGCTCGAGCGAAGTTCTGCAGCAATGTAATCGCTTGTATTGGAATAGGAGATATCCTTAAAAACATATATTTCCTCTGCGCCTGTTTCCTGGACAGCAACAGTCCATGTATCATCATCCGGGAACATTAGCCTTACTCTTGCAGAATCACTGAAAATAACGGGTCCGCTTATTTCCATGTCGTCCTGGATAGCATCATATAGGTTAGGCATCTTGATGTAAAGTTCTTTCATTGTCATTGTCATTCCACCTCAGCAGTCTTCTTCCTTTATACGCGCGCCCTTCTCCTTCTTGCCCTATTGATGCTCTTCTGTAGATGGGGCGGCAAAAGCAGTTGGCGGTTCTCACCTCGTGTTAGGATTCGAGGTAGTTCGGTAAAATCCTGCCTACCCCAAATCATCTCCTACTTCACTTCCCCCTTCGCCATAGCCACGATCTGCTTGCTCCTTCAAACGCCTTCGGTTTCTCTTCCCAAGATACTTATTAACGCTACGACGAGTATAATCAAAATAAGTACATTTATCATTCAAATATCCTCCCTAGATGTCTATTCTATAAGATTAATGTCAAAATATTAAAATTACATTAAGAACCAATTTTTTTTCTTAATAAACTAAAAAACATAAGCAATCGGCTAAGGCGGCCTTTAGTACCTTAAACATATGTGCTTCCACAAAATATTTAAAGATACTTTTAGACGCAGGTGCAAACCCGAATATACAAACCAAGCTGGGACCAAAAACGACTTTCCCCTCCTTTATTTTTTACTTACATACAAGCGCCCATCGGTACCAAGCGTGGCCAGCAGAACTTTACGTGGGGTCAGTTCGCGCTTCTTCAAAGCCTCCGACAGCCACTTCTCATCCAGATCGATATCCTGCAAATTCTTGTGCATGATGCTGCCGTCCATAACCAATACTGTGGGAAGTCCTTCATAGGGTGTTGGAATACCGAGATCGGCCGGTATTACCGGGCGGTGCTGGGACTTTGGAATAATGCTGAGTTTACCCGAAGTTTCAAGGACTGCAAATTCCACCTCGGACGGGTCGACGATTCCCTTATCACGCATTTGAGCCAGCAGGTCATCAAGGTTGTAGCGGGCCTTGCGCATCTCCCCCCTTAAAAGCTCACCATTTTTAATGATTACCTGGGGAGTGCCACAAATAATACAGCGCAGGGTATGGCTGAAAAGAGTTGCATACGAGACCACAACCTCCAGCGCTCCCAATATTGCCAGCGGGAGGATACTGTGCCACAGCGGCACGTCTTTGGCCTCCAAAGGGATGACCGCCAGTTCAGCAATAATGATGGCGACAACAAAATCAAATGGAGAAAGCTGACCGATTTCCCGCTTTCCCATCAACCTTATCACCATCAAGACCACAAAATATACGAAAACCGTACGATAGAGAGATTCCCATATCATCATCAAGACACCGGTCTTTCGGATTTATAATTATACAAATTATGAATTGCCGCTTTTAATGAAAATTATTACTTTACAATGCGTTAAAAACGAGTAAAATATTTATAAGGATGATATTTTGTATTAAAATGAGATTTGTCTCAAAATGATACAGCATTAATTTATCTAGGTTAAGACCTAGCCTATCTCACGTTGATACATAAAACCGTCTCAAGTGTTCAATTTAAAACATACAAGTTGACAACCGGAGGTAAGGACAGTGTTAGAAACTACGCCCCCCCGCAATTCCAAAAATATTCAAATAAACAAAAGCTGGTGCAAGGGCTGTGGAATTTGCACCGGACTCTGCACCAAGGTTCTGGCCATGGACGGCGGCGGCAAGGCTATCGCGGCGAACCCTTCCCTCTGTACAGGTTGCCGCCTTTGTGAGACCCACTGCCCCGACTTTGCCATATCAATTGGAGTGGATGTGAATTAATATGAAAGATGTTGCTCAGTTAGCCCGTTTAATGCAGGGTAATGAAGCTATTGTTGAGGGTGCGCTGGCTGCCGGCCTACGTTTCTTTGCAGGGTATCCCATTACTCCTTCCACTGAGATTTCAGAACTCTTAGCTGAAAGATTACCACTCTACGGAGGCAAGTTTATCCAGATGGAAGATGAAATGGCCAGCATGGCTGCCATCATCGGGGCCTCCCTGGCTGGACTGAAATCGCTTACTGCCACCAGCGGTCCCGGCTTTTCCCTTAAACAAGAGAATATCGGCTTTGCCTCGATGGCTGAAGTGCCCTGCGTTGTCGTAAATGTGCAACGTCACGGACCAAGCACCGGCATGCCCACCGCCCCGGCTCAGGGGGATGTGATGCAAGCGCGCTGGGGCACCCACGGTGACCATGCGATCATCGCACTGTGTCCTGCTTCGGTGCAGGAATCATATTCTCTGACAGTGGAAGCTTTTAATTTATCAGAAAAATACCGGGTACCGGTAATTCTTCTTACAGATGAGGTCATCGGCCACATGAGGGAAAGGGTGGTACTGCCCCAACCAGGTGCAATGAAGGTGATCGACCGTAAAAAACCGCCGACCGGTCTAGAAAAATATTATCCTTATCAGCCTGGTGAAGACGGCGTTCCATCCGTAGCTAACTTTTGTGAAAATTACCGCTTTCACGTCACCGGTCTGGCACATGACGAAAGCGGATTTCCCACCACCAACCCGGAAGTTGTTGAAAAGTTAATTAACCGTTTAAACGACAAGATTATGGAACATGTAGACGATATTGTCCTGAGTGAGTCCTGGCTGACCAAGGACGCTGAGATTATTATCGTAGCCTACGGTGCTGTCTCACGTTCTGCCAAGAAAACGGTCAAAGAAGCCCGGGCGGCGGGTTTGAAAGTCGGACTGTTCCGCCCTATAACCATCTGGCCGTTTCCGGAAAAAGAAATCGCCGCCCTATCCCGGCAGGCTCACACCATAATAGTGCCCGAGATGAACCTGGGCCAGCTCAAATTGGAAGTTGAGCGTGTCACCTCGGGCAGGTCAAAAGTCATTGGAGTCAATAAGGTCAATGGTGAATTAATAACTCCCGGCGAGATTCTTGACGCAATCATAAAACTGTAAAGTCGGTGAATCATTGATGCAAAATAAAGTTAATAAATATTTGCGCTCTGAAATGCTTCCTCATATCTGGTGTCCTGGCTGCGGCAACGGGATCGTATTGGGTGCCCTAACACGGGCTTTCGGCCTTTTAGACTGCGACCAGGACAATACTGTCGTTGTTTCCGGGATCGGCTGCTCTTCCAGAGCCTCTGGTTATCTTGATTTTAGTACCCTACACACCACCCATGGCAGGGCCTTGGCTTTCGCCACCGGGATCAAACTGGCCCGGCCGGAGCTTAAGGTCTTTGTTATAATGGGTGACGGCGACAGCACTGGTATTGGTGGCAATCACTTTATCCACGCTGCCAGGCGTAATATCGACCTTACTGCCATTATTTTCAACAACAGTATTTATGGCATGACCGGGGGGCAGTCCTCCCCTCTCTCACCGCTCAACTCAAAGGCAACTACCGCTCCCCAAGGGACGCTTGAACGCCCCTTTGACCTGCCGGAGCTGGCACGGGCAGCGGGAGCCACTTACGTGGCGCGGGGTACCACCTACCATGCCAACATGCTGACCCAGCTCATCAAAAACGGCGCTGACCATAAAGGCTTCAGTGTCGTGGAAGCTATCACCGCCTGCCCGATCTCTTATGGCCGGCGTAATAAGATGGGCAACGGCTACGACATGCTGCTCTGGCAGAAAGAGCACGGCATCCCTGTGGAAAGAGCAAGGAAGCTAGAGCCGTCAGAAATGGAAGGAAAGTTTGCAATTGGTGAACTGCATAAATCAGATGCTCCCGAGTTCACTGACATCTACGAGCGTTTCATCGATGAGAAGCAAATTAACCATAGAGAAGCCAAAAAAGCATAAGGAGGAGTGACAAAAATGGCGTTAACTAGTGAAATTATGCTAAGTGGTACAGGTGGCCAGGGGTTAATTCTGGCAGGCCAGATTCTGGCCGACGCGGTGATTAGAGACGGTAAAAACACTGTCCAGACCCAGTCCTACGGTCCGGAAGCCCGTGGTGGGGCCAGTAAAGCAGAAGTCATTATCAGCGACGGAGAAATTGATTACCCCAAAGTCACCCAACCTGACATCCTGCTTGTCATGAGTGGAGAAGCTCTAAAAAAATACGCAGGTAGCATCGACGAAAATGGGACACTGATCATCGACGACACCTATATTACGGATACGCTTCCAATAGGCACCAATGTTTTCGCCGTACCTTACACCCGTATCGCCAAGGAAAACCTCGGCAAAGAAATGTTCGCCAACGTGGTGGCGCTGGGTGCTCTGGCCGCAATTACCGGCATAGTTACCAAGGAATCACTTCAGTTAGCCCTTATGTCCCGGATACCACCGGGGTCTGAAGCTTTAAATAAAAAGGCTTTGGAACTTGGCTGGAAAAGCGCAGACCAGGCAGCGGCCTAGCAGTTTGGTCGTTGGTCAATCCTCATTATTTAGAGTAGATAAACGGTTTTGCTCTGAGTTAACAATTGTTGTTGTTTGGGCGTCTAAACCACCCGCTTTGGGGGTTGCAGGCGCTTTCATATTATATTGCGATTTAAATTGCAACCTGGCAGGAAAATATAAAAAACAAAAGTATATTATTACATACTAACCCAATAATTTATTTTATGGGAGCACTAAACAATGTCAAGACTTGCCAAGGTAAGTGAGAGTGGCCAGAAAGTTGCCGAGGCTATCGCTACAGTTCTAAAAGTTGACGTGGAAATAATTGATACCGAATTGGTCCGCGTGGCGGGCACCGGTATAGTTCGTAACGATGTCGGAACCAGGCTGTTGCGCGGTCTGGTCAATAAACACGTCCTGCAGACTGGCAACCATATTTTTATAAATGAGGCTGGGTTTCATGAAATCTGCCTATCCTGCCCCCTGACCGGACAGTGCTTTTACAAGGCTTCCATCGTTTATCCCATCACTGCAGGCTCGGAAACTATCGGGACCATTAGCTTAATTGCCTTTAACGATGAGCAAAAGGAGACACTCGGGACCAACTCAGATTCCCTGATCGAATTTATTGGCCGGATGGCGGACCTGATCAGCAGCAAGGCCCTGGAGAGCGCGATTTTAACGGAACGCATGGTCATGTCAAACCGCCTTGAGGCTGTTGTCGACTCAGTGGACGAATGTGTTATAGCCGTCAACAGCGATGGCTTTATCACCCATTTCAACCGTTCAGCAGAGCGTGTCTTCGGCACCAGAAAGAAACAGATCCTCGACAAGGACGCCAAGCACATCCTGCCCACCCTGCCCTTTTGGGAGGTGCTGCAGAACGGCAAGGGCTTCAAGTCACGCGAGGTCTTCATTACTTATGAAGGGCGCAAGCTCCATCTGCTCAGTACGCTCAAGCCGATCAAACTTGCCAGCGGGCAGGTTGTCGGCGTTGTGGGCACTTTTCGGGATTTTAAGGAAACGCAAAAACTAGCTTACGAAATCATGAGTAACCAGGAAATGATTGTTTTTGAGGATATAGTGGGGCTCAGTAAGCCGATGCTGGAGATTAAAGCCAAGGCTCAGAAAATTGCAGCCAGCAACTCGACAGTTTTGATTGTGGGCGAAAGCGGCACCGGCAAAGAAATTTTTGCCAGGGCTATTCATGCGGCCGGACCACACGGCCATAAACCTTTTGTTTCCATTAACTGCGCAGCTATGCCTGAAAACCTCCTGGAAATAGAGCTTTTTGGGTATAACGAGGGCGCCTTTAGCGGGGCCCGGCGGGGCGGCAAACAGGGCAAATTCGAGTTAGGCAACGGGGGTACTATTTTTCTGGAGGAGATTGGCAATATGTCCCTGTACCTGCAAACAAAGCTCCTTAAAGTCCTCAAGGAGAAAGGGATTGAGAGGGTTGGCGGCACACGGGTCATCCCGGTGGATGTCAGGGTCATTGCCACAACCAACAACGACCTACGGGAACTGGTAAGGAAGAATATATTCAGAGACGACCTCTACTACCTGCTGAGCGTGATCCCCCTGGTGATACCACCACTACGGGTGCGCCAGGAAGATATCCCGATCCTTCTGGACTTTTACATGAAACGGTTCAGTAAGCTATTAGGCAAAGACATCAAGGGCTTTGACAATGAGGCGCTGAACTACTGCATAAAATATTACTGGCCAGGCAATGTGCGTGAGCTGGTCTACGCCGTGGAATATGCTATCAATCTGGAGGAATACGACTTAATTACCCTGGAAAGCCTGCCTCAGGCACTGCGCGAGTCGGTCAAAAAAGGAACAAACGCCGGCATTACCGGTGACGGTAAGCTGATGCCCCTGGCTCAGTTAGAAAAAGAGGCCATTATCGCTGCCCTGGACCGCTTTGGTTGGTCTGACGAAGGGAAAACTAGGGCAGCCAGGGCCCTTGGGATCAGCCGGGCGACCATCTATCGAAAAATACAGAGATACGCTCTAAACCCAGCTTGAAGAACAAGAAAAATACTTAAAGCCCGCTTCCCGCGATGAGGAGCGGGTTTCGTTTTTCGAATAACTTATCCAGTATACCCATTGTACTAAAATTTTCATATTAAGATAAATTAATCCGTTTCTGACAAGGATATTTCCATTTGATGTCGAAATCTGAACAGTCGTAATAATCTAAACAATTTTAATTATAGAGAGGGGGTTATTATTTTTTGGATAAAGCACCTACCGGAATCAAGGGCTTTGACGAGTTGTTGTATGGCGGCATTGTACGTGGGAACACTGTTCTGCTGGAGGGAGTCCCAGGCGCCGGTAAAACCACTTTTGGCATGGAGTTTATCTACCACGGGATTACTGAATTTAATGAGCCTGGGGTAATTGTAACCTGTGAGGAATTACCCGAATCTATATACCGTGACGCACTTAACTTTGGCTGGGATCTGAAGGCACTGGAAGAAGCCAACAAACTACGAATTCTATGTACATCTCCGGAAATACTGCTAGACCCGGAGGTTAACCTGATAGAAGCTGTGGTTCAAGAGGTTGGCGCCAGGCGAATTCTGGTCGATAGTATTAGTCATTTTCAAAATGTTTATAATAACCCTCTGTCCTTGCGTAAATCAGTTTATGGTTTTTGCAACGGCTTGCGCCGTTTGGGGCTGACCTCCTTTTTGGTTAAGGAGCGGGCTAGCGATGGAAACCGGGATTACGCTTTTGAAGAATATGTGGTTGACGCGGTAATCCATCTGGAAAACAAGGAACGGCCGGGTTTGCACCGGCACCGGGTGCTGGAAATCACTAAAACCCGGGGCCAGGACCACATTCCCGGAAAACAGACCTTTCGCATTACTAATGAAGGGCTCAAGCTTTTTCCCCTGCTCGGCTCAGTGGATGTTGGCGTGGAACAGCAGGAAACTGGGCAGCTGCATACCGGTGTGCCGGGGCTTGACGATTTATTGCAGGGTGGCTTGCCCAGGGGGATAAGTGTAGCGGTTGCCGGCAGTTCCGGAACTGGTAAAACAGCATTGGGTATGCAGTATCTGGTTAAGGGCGCCCAGAATTACGGGGATAAAGGGTTATTTCTTTCCCTTGAGGAAACCCCGCAGCAATTAATAGCCAATGCCCGGCGTTTTGACTGGGATATAAATGCCCTTCAAGAACAAGAACGGCTAAAAGTCTTGTATATGCCTCTTTCCAAGATGGAAATAGATGAGACTATCATCAGATTGGGCGAGATGGCAAAATCATTTGGCGCCCGCCGGCTGGTGATAGACTCCATTTATGTTTTCCTTTCACGTATTGAAAACGCAGCTGTCCTTCATGAAAAATTCTACAGCCTTGTCACCTATTTAAACAGCCTGAACTGTACCACTTTGTTAATCAGCCCGGCCTGGGAAGTGGCGGATAACGGGAAAATAGAAGTAATTCATTCGGTAGTCCAGGGAACCATCCTGCTCAAGTCGAATTTGTTGCAAAATCGCAGGGTCAGGCAGTTAGAGCTATATAAAATGCGGGGAGTCAACCATGCCATGGGCAACCACTTGCTGGAAATTAATTCTTCAGGGGTACAAGTATTCCCCCGGCTAGGAGGATAGTTGAGATGAGTAGAGCCTATTTTGGCGTGGAAGGTTTGGATCGTAACCTTGAGAAAGGGTTGCTGTATGGTTCCCAAATTATGGTGGAGGGTGATTCCGGTATAGGTAAAACCGTGCTGGCGGGAGAATTTATTAAGGAGGGTTTACGCTGCGGCGATACTTGCGTCTATGTAGCTTGTGATGAACCTCCCATAGCGATGCGCGAGCATTTATTGAACTTTAAGGTTGGAACACCTGCTTACGAGGAAGCAGGCAGGTTAATTTTTATCGACGCTTATGAAGAAGGAGAAAGCCTGGAAAAATATGCTCTTTCGGATCTTCGCAATCTAGATAAGTATTTCGCTCTGGAAACAGAAGTACTGCGTCACATCACTGGGCCCAGGGTAAGGTTGGTAGTGGACAGTATAAGCACCCTCTTTACTTCAATAGACTCCCCCGATATTTTGGATTTTCATCGGGCCCGGATTAAACAGCTCCGAAAAAAAGGAATCCTGGCTATGGATATATTTGTAAGTGATGTCCTTGAGCCCCGACTGGTAACCATAACCGGCCACCTCTATAATTTTATACTTAATATGAGTTTCAGCGGCAACAGGCATAATTCTGTGCGTCTATTGCAGATTGGCAAGGTGAAAAGCCAGCAATTTGTATCCTCACGCCACATGTTTACGATAAGTCCTGTATACGGTATTCTTGTTTCTGCTGATATGGGGGTGAGCGAATGAAAGATGACGTAATTTCCAAGGAAGTAATCAACTATTTGTATATGAGCGTATGCAAGACGCTAAAAAATGTGCCCTTCAGCAACCGCTATTGGGTGGAGCAGATCATGATGGGGCCTGCCCAATATATCCTTGAAGAGTACATGGACGAACTGCAGTTTACTTCAAAAAAACCTGCAGCGGTTTGCATAACTTTTCTTAACTTTTTGGAAAGCAAGGGCTTTTTGATTAGCAAGGATTACCAAATGGAAGAGTTGGGGAATGATCTATTGGTACATGTCAAGCGCGATAAATGTAATTACCGGAAATACTGCTTGCAGACACCGGTGGAAGGATTGCTTTTTTACTGCGTGCGTGTCGGCACTTTTCAGGCGGTATTGCAAAAAATACTTGGTAAAAGTTACTCAGCTTCGATGGAAACAGATCAGTGCGGAGTCTGCCACGGTAAGCTTTCCCCTGCCCCCAACCCCATAGAGGAAATTGTTAACCGCGATGGAGATGTATTAAAAATAGCCGGCCGGAGAGCGATTCTTCTATCAAAGCAAACCTTTGCCTCCCTGCTGATGTCGATTAAAGAGCATGCCCCCCACACCTTAAAGCATGTACTTTATGACGCCGGGTACCGGTCGGGGGCTTTGCTTGCCCGAAAAACCAGGGATTCACACCCAGACCAGGAAGAGAGTTTACAGGTTCTTCTTAATGAAATAAAAAACATTGGATGGGGTCGTGTAGAACTGGTTTCTTTTAACCCATCCCAGGGCAGGGCTAGTTTAAGATGTTACGATTCTTTCCAGGCAGCTATTGTAGCAGAGTACGGGTCCTTTTACCGCTCTCCACAGGTGAATTGTGACTTTCTAAGGGGATTATTCGCCGCTTTCGTTAGCATTGTCCTCAATGAAGAAATAATTTGCGAAGAGATGAACTGCCAGTCGGTGGGGGGGGATTACTGCGAGTTTCTCGCCATGCCCCTGCCAAAGAACCTATTAGGGAAGGAGAAACCTAGTGACCGGAGGATTGACTGATGAGTTTGACCAAGTCCTACAAAGTATCATTGGGATTGAACTGTTAACCTTTTTTCAAGCCAATCCGCATACACGAGATACCGTTGACGGTTTGGCTCTCCGTTTGCACCGTCCTCAACACCAGGTTGAGATGGCGCTTAATACCCTTTGCGCTATTGGCATCCTGGAAATAGGCGGAACAAAGAAGGTCAATATTTACCACCTGAGTAACCGCGATCTGGTCAGCGGCTATTGCCAGGAACAATGCGATAAATATCGTATTGTTCCACACTTTAGGTAGCTTATGGGGGTAAGATACGGGGGGGTGCTCATATTGGTGGAATTAGCTGAAGAATGGTCCCGCCTGGCTTTAGATCACCTGCCTGTAGGATTATTAGTGATCAACCGGCATAGGAAGATTCGTATTTTTAACCAGACCCTGTCAAGGTTTCTCGGACTAAAGAGCGAAAAGGTCTTGGGCCAGCCGCTTTTGGGAATTTTGGATGATCGAGGACCTGACTTTAACATATTGCTACAAACCCTTGTTACAGGTAAAGAGTTTCAAAATGTTAAGCCCCAAGCGGTGACTACAGTATCCTGTTCTGTTGCCTGCCTGGTAAACACTTACCCAGTTAGGAACAGGACTGGTATTACGGTGGGCGCGATGGCCGTGTTTTCACCGGCAGCACGCCTGCAAGAGATGGAAAACGCAGTTGTTAAAGCTGAAAAACTGGCCATCCTGGGACTGATGTCAGCTGGCATGGTGCACGAAATAAGGAACCCGCTTACAGCAGTTGGTTGTTTTTTACAATTGCTACAGAAATGTTTAACGGGCCATCCCAAGGAAGAGTATATACCGATAATGCTAACCGAACTGAACCGTGCCAATAGGCTTATTTCCGAGTTTTTACAGTTTGCCAAGCCCGGTTATTCCAGGCGTACCAGTTGTTCCATCGGTGAAACAATTAAAAATGTGCTCATGCTTGTGGAAAGCGAAGCACTGTCTCGCAAACTTGAAATAAAACTAGACCTTGATGTTGATATGCCAAACATTTTTGTAGACGGTGAACAACTAAAACAAGTTTTTATAAATATTATGAAAAATTCCTTTGATGCCCTCTCCGAAGGCGGAAAGATTTTTGTGCAAACCTCATGGAACGAACTTGATGGCTTTGCACAAGTTTCTTTCAGGGATACAGGCGTGGGTATCGACAAAGATACCATAGCAAATATGTTCAACCCGTTTTTCACCACCAAGGAAAGCGGCACCGGGCTGGGCATGTTCACAAGCAAAAAAATTATCGATAATCATGGAGGCCGTATCGATATTCAAAGTGAGCCGGGCAAAGGAACCACGGTGGTAGTGCTGCTGCCAGCGGTACAGTGAACTCGTCCAGCTAAAGCTGGACATCGAGACTTCGGTGGGAACTCTACCAACCTTACTTCCAAATCTACTTTTAATAGTAGTTCAACATATCCCTTATGCAGGCTGGCAGCGCATTTTGCAATGATCAGCAAAGTGGGGTTTGCCAATATTGGCAAACCCCACTTTTATGCTTATGAAAGAATATAGTATCGCATGTTTACTTAACTACGATGTTGACCAATTTGCCGGGAACCGGGATGACTTTGACAATCTGCTTGCCTTCTGTCAGCTTCAGCACCCTTGGATCTTGTATTACTTTTTCCTGCAGCTGTGCCGCGCTAATTACGGCCGGTACCAGCATGCGGTCACGGACTTTACCGTTGATCTGCACGACAATTGTGACTTCATCCTCCACTAGCGCTGCCGGGTCGAAGGATGGCCAGGGCTGTTGGTGGATACTGCCGGTATGGCCGGTCGCTTCCCACAGTTCTTCTGTTATGTGCGGGGCGAAGGGCGCCAGCAGCAGTAGCAGGCTTTCCACGGCCTCTCTTATTACTGCCGGGTCACGGTCTGTTTCTGGTAATTCCTTATACTGGTATAGGGCGTTCACCATCTCCATTACAGCGCTGACAGCAGTATTAAAATTAAACCTGGTTCCTATGTCCTCTGTCACTTTCTTAATGGTGGCGTGGGTGACTCTCCGCATCGTACGGTTTAAGCCGACGAGTCCACTGGCAGGCCGCTCCGGCCAGGTTTCCAGGGTACCGACAAGTGACGCAACCAACCGCCAGACTCTTTTGAGGAAGCGAAAGCAGCCCTCCACCCCCTGATCGCTCCATTCCAGGTCACGCTCCGGAGGCGCCGCAAAGAGGATGAACAGCCTGGCTGTATCCGCACCGTAACGGACCACAATATCCTCCGGGCTCACCACGTTGCCCTTGGACTTGGACATCTTGGTTCCGTCTTTTAGTACCATGCCCTGGGTAAGCAGGTTTTTAAACGGCTCCTGGTTGCTGATCAGCTTCAAGTCATACAGCACCTTGGTAAAGAAACGCGAGTATAAAAGGTGCAGGATAGCGTGTTCCACCCCGCCGATATACTGGTCTACGGGCAGCCAGTAGTCCACCTTGGCTTTGTCCCAGGGCCCGTCAATGTCTCTCGGGCTGGTGTAACGGTAGTAATACCACGAAGAACACATAAAGGTGTCCATGGTATCGGTTTCCCTGGTGGCCGTCCCGCCGCACGAAGGGCAAGTTGTGTTGACAAAATCAGGGCAGTCAGCCAACGGTGACCGTCCTGTGGGTTTAAACTCCACGTCCATTGGCAGCAGCACCGGCAGTTCAGTCTCTGGTACCGGCACAGCCCCGCACCGGTCACAGTATATGATCGGAATTGGCGCGCCCCAGTAGCGCTGGCGGGAAATCAGCCAGTCCCGCAGGCGATAATTGACCCTGAACTTACCCTTACCCATCCCTGCCAGTTCGCTGGTGATTTCTTTCATGGCGCGAGTATTGGATAGCCCATTAAAGCGGCCGGAGTTGACCAGCAGGCCTTCCTCATCGTAGGCGGCTTCCATTGTCGCCGGGTCCAGTTCAATGCCCTCCGGCTGGATTACCACACGAATAGGGAAATCGTACTTGCGTGCAAATTCAAAGTCACGTTGGTCGTGGGCAGGCACACCCATGACGCAGCCGGTGCCGTATTCCAGCAGGACGTAGTTGGCAATCAGCACCGGGATCTTCTCCCCATTTAAGGGGTTGATACAATACGCCCCAGTCTGTAGACCAACCTTCTCCACCTCGTTCGAAGTACGGTCGATCTCACTCAAATTCCGTACCTTGCAGATAAATTCTCTGATCTCCGTCTCCTGCTCATTACCTGCAATCAGCTTTTCCACCAGCGGGTGTTCCGGCGCCAAAACCATGTAAGTTACCCCAAAAATGGTATCCGGCCGTGTTGTGTAGACTGTGATGACCCCGTCGAGGCCGACCAGTTTAAAATCTATCTCCGCACCCTCGCTGCGGCCGATCCAGTGCTCCTGCATAGTCTTAACCTTATCGGGCCAGCCCGGCAGTAGTTCCAGGTCTTTGAGCAGGCGTTCAGCATAGTCGGTAATCTTGAAAAACCACTGAGCCAGTTCCTTTTTTTCCACCGGGGTGTTGCAGCGCTCGCAGCCCCCGTCCTTGACCTGCTCGTTGGCCAGCACCGTGGCACAGGCAGGGCACCAGTTGACGGCCGCTTCCTTTTTATAAGCCAACCCGTTGAGAAATAGCTGAAGAAAAAGCCACTGCGTCCACTTGTAGTACCCAGGGTGGCAGGTTGCAATTTCCCGGTTCCAGTCATAGCTGATTCCAATCTGCTTTAACTGGTCCCGCATGTTGTCGATATTCGCAAAAGTCCAGTCGGCCGGATGGATGCCACCTTGTTTAATCGCCGCATTCTCTGCCGGCAGTCCGAAGGCGTCCCAGCCCATAGGATGAAGGACATGCAAACCCTGCATCGTTTTAAATCGGGCTACCACATCGCCGATAGAGTAGTTTCTGACGTGACCCATATGTAGTTTGCCGGAAGGGTACGGAAACATCTCAAGACAGTAATATTTGGGACGATCCGAATAATCGGGGATTTCATAGGTCCCCTCTTCTGCCCAGCGGGTCTGCCATTTAGTTTCAACTTCTGAAAAATTATATTTGTCGTTAATAGGACATCCCCCTAATAGCAAAAGTGCGCTCTATTGGATTAAAGCGGGCAAAAGCCCGCATTCCCCCAAAAATTTTATCACATAATCTGTAAATCCTCAAGTTACTATCACAATTGATAGTGGTTTCAAGAAAATATGTGGATATAACGACATTTAGGCTGTCTCAATCTTGGCTACATCATGCAGTTCGTGTATCTCAATGGCCATTTCCCGCAGCTTAAATTTTTGAATCTTACCGCTGGTGGTGGTGGGAAAAACATCAAGAAAGGCAATGTGTTTGGGAATTTTATAGCGGGCAATTTGGTCTGTACAAAAAGCCTGGACCTCTTCCTGGGTGAGCTGTTGCCCTTCTCTAAGTTGAATAAATGCCATTACTTCCTCACCGTACTTGACACTCGGCACGCCGACCACCTGGACGTCCTTGACTAGCGGATGTGTGTAAAGAAATTCTTCAAGCTCACGTGGATAAATGTTTTCACCCCCACGGATGATCATGTCCTTAAGGCGCCCGGTAATCTTGAAGTACCCAGTTACGTCCTTAACCCCCAGGTCACCGGTATGCAACCAGCCATCCTTGTCAATGGCAGCCGCAGTGGCTTCAGGCATTTTGTAATAACCCTTCATGATGTTGTAGCCACGGGCGCAGATCTCGCCCTGAACTCCAGGCGGCAATTCCTCGCCGGTCTCCGGGTCTACAATTTTCGCCTCCACACCAGACAGGGCACGGCCTACGGTAGAAACCCGCAAGTCAAGGGAGTCGTGGGTCCTGGTCATAGTAATACCCGGCGATGCTTCAGTCTGGCCGTAGGTGATTACTATTTCTCGCACTCCCAAATCTCCTACCACTTGTTTCATAACTTCAATGGGGCAAGGTGAACCGGCCATAATCCCTGTACGCAAGGTAGAGGTGTTAAACTTTTCTTTGGCCATCAGTTCCAATTCCATGATAAACATGGTGGGCACACCATGCACCGCCGTACAGCGCTCCTTCTCGACAGCCTCCAAAACTTTACGGGCATCAAAGGTTTCCACCGGCACCATAGTCGCTCCTGACACCACACAGAGCAGTGTGCTCATAACGCAACCAAAGCAGTGGAACAAAGGCACCGGGAAACACAGCCGGTCGACCGGGCTAAAATTCATGCACTCGGCCTGGCTGCGAGCGTTGCCGATCACGTTGTCATGGGTCAGCATCACACCTTTAGGAAAGCCAGTGGTCCCCGAGGTATACATCATGTTGACGACGTCGTCAGGATCCAGCGTTGCCCGGCGGGCGGCCAAATCTTCATCCGATATTCCGTTCCCCATATCCAACAGTTCTTGCCAGGTAAACATACCGGGATACTTTTTCTCGCTGATCACAACTACGTTCTTTAATACCGGCAGTCTCTCGGATAGTAATTCTCCCGGCTTGCAATCGTGCAGTTCAGGACAGAGCTGATAAAGCAATTCTATGTAATCCGAGGTTTTAGTGCCCTCGATCATGATCAGGGTTGTGGTATCGGACTGCCTGAGCAGGTATTCCAGTTCAAAGAGCTTGTAGTTTGTATTAACCGTGACCAACACCGCCCCTATCCTGGGACTGCCGAACTGAGTGAGAATCCACTCTGGAACATTGGTGGCCCAGATAGCGGTACTGTCGCCCTTTTTAACCCCTAGCTGGATCAAACCTTTGCCAACCCGATCGCATTGCTCCCTGAATTCTCTGTATGAATACCGCAGCCCCCGGTCTGAATATACTAGGGCGTCTTTTTCAGGGTAGCTGCCAGCTATACTGTCAACCAGTTCTCCGATGGTGATTTTTCCGAAATTTTTCAGACGATCTCCCCTCCTTAATAATCAATCAGAATAAAACAAATAGTGTTAACATGAGCCCATAGGTCACTTATCAGCTAGTTGCCCAAAAGTATACTTTCTACGGCAATAAAAAAACCCTCTTCATCCCCAATAGGGACGAGAGGTTTCTCCCGTGGTACCACCCTTTTTGGCAAAACAACACGAGCCAACCGATAACCGGACCACATTTCCTTTTTCAAGGAAAAGCGCTCCCTTTCGCTGGGCTCCGTGGCTTTACCCACTTCACGCGATAACGGCGCGCCCGGCCCGGAGTACTGCTTCCCCCGGGCGGCTCCTGGGCGAGTTCGCCAGCTTGACCCACCGCCTTGCACCACCCGGCGGCTCTCTAAATAAGCTTTCGCTGCTACTGCTCCCCATCATTGCCTTTGTAGTTAAACTGAGAATTATTATAAGATATTCATAAACTTCTGTCAACATTGGCAAACTTTAATTAGCAAACAGCCGTTTAGATGTTTACTGGAACCCCTACCACTGGCGCGTCTCCCCAAAGGCGCTCAAGATTGTAGAACTGGCGAACAGCATCCTGAAAAATATGGACTACAACATCACCGAAGTCCAAAAGTACCCATTCACCTTCCCTGAAACCTTCCCGGCGCTGGGTGGTGACACCTTCACTATCCATCTTTTCCATAATGTTTTCTGCGATGGCCTGGACCTGGACCTTGGACCTGCCGCTGCAAATGATAAAATAATCGGCAATAACAGTGATTTTCCTGATATCAAGTACGGTTACGTTCCAAGATTTTTTTTCTTCCGCCGCCAGCACAGCAATATTCACCATTGCCTGTGGACTTAGTAACAACGCCATTCCTCCTTGTTGGTGGTGGTATATTCCATTTATAATATTCTACTATAACAGGAAGTTTCCTGCTTCTATAAAAGGTTAAGAAAAAACCTCCTCTTGGGAGGTTTCTATTTCTATTGGTCGTCTCTTGCCTTGGCTTCATTGACGGTAATTACCCGCCCGCTTAGCTCAGTCCCGTTCATTGCTGCGATCATGGTCTCTGCATCTTCATCCCGGACTTCAACAAAGCCAAACCCGCGGGAGCGACCGGACTCACGATCAGTAATAACGCGGCTACTCAAAACTTCACCGTGCGCAGCGAAAGCGTCTGCAAGATCTTCGGCTTTTGTTGACCACGGTAAATTGCCTACATATAAGGTTCGCGCCATTGACTAATCACCTCTTTCCCTTTAAGAAACTATTTTTCATGAAGCTATTATTTACAAAAGGTAATAACCTAATGCAATCTTAACCAGTCAAAGATTTTTCCATATTTCAATCCTGGTAAATATTATTGCTGGTTATGTACTCCTCGACTGATTCGGGAAGAAGGTATTTGATCGGTCTTCCCTCCCGCACACGCTGCCGAATACCGGTGGATGATATTGCCAGGGCAGGGACCTCCATGCACAATATATTTTTTTTAAGGTCCTGCGGCAGTTCGTCTATTTTTTTCCACGTCTCTCCCAGCTTGTAACCAGGCCGGGTGGCTGCGATGAATCGACAAATTGATAAAATTTGTTCAACCTTTTTCCAGATGAGTATTTCCGAGACTGCATCGGCTCCCGTTATAAAATAAATTTGAGTCCCGGGAAAAAGGCGCGCTATTTCTTGGACGGTATCAATAGTGTAGGACGGGCCTGGACGCTCTATTTCGAGTGGTGAAATCTCGAAAAATGGATTCGTGGCCACCGCCAACCTGGTCATTTCAAACCGGCTCCAGGGTTCGGTACGCTTAATATTTTGCTTATGAGGAGGCTGCCCGGTCGGGATGAAGATAACCTTATCCAGTTTGTATTCATACCTGGCACCCTCCGCGGTCACCAGATGCCCAAAATGAATGGGGTCAAAGGTGCCACCCATAATGCCAAGCCGGGATATTTGTCTTGCCTCTTTATTCATAAAGCAATTGTAACGTCTGCTATGGAGAAAAGCAAGTAAAATGTAGAAATAACTCATATATGAGACACGTTTACCATATGCTTGAATATTACAGTTCCAGCACCATGTTGTTGCGGTGAACCACTTCATCATAATCCTTGTGACCCAGGATGCGTACGATCTCCCTGGTCTGCGCACCTTTAATCCGTTCAATTTCGTCCGAGGAGTAGGAGACGATGCCCCTGGCAATCTCTATGCTGTCCGCTCCTACAATAACTACCGTATTGCCCATGTCAAAGCTGCCTTCTACACGGGTGATACCGGAGGGCAGCAGGCTTTTACCTTGTTTAATCAGCGCCCGGGCGGCTCCTTCATCAACGTATATTTTGCCGCAAATCGAGGAACTAAAAGCAATCCAACGCTTTTTGTTTTCCATTTTGTTGGCGCAGGGCCAAAAAACCGTACCGACCGGATCACCGGCAATGATCCGGCGAATTATATCTTTCTCCTCCATGTTAGCGATCACTGTGATAATACCTGAATGCATAGCAATCTTGGAGGCCTGGATCTTGGTAGCCATCCCGCCGGTCCCTAGTTTGGATCCTGCACCGCCGCACAAGGCCTCTATTTCCGGAGTCATTTCCGTTACGTCCCGGATTAGTTGGGCACTGGTGTCTTTGCGTGGGTCCGCCGTAAATAGACCTTCAATATCAGAGAGTAAAACCAGCAGCTCGGCATCAATCAGGGTAGCCACCAGGGCAGACAGGTTATCATTGTCACCCAATTTGATCTCATCCACCGCTACTGTATCGTTCTCATTAATGACAGGAATAACCCCAAAGTTGAGCATCGCGTGCAAGGCATTTCTAGCGTTTAAAAAACGTCTCCGGTCGGAAAAATCCTCTCGTGTTAACAACACTTGCCCCACAGTAACACCGTACTCAGCAAATATCTTCTCATAAATATGCATGAGGACGCCCTGTCCTACCGCAGCAGCAGCCTGTTTTTCCGGTATGGTCCTGGGACGCCCCGGCAGCCCAAGCTTGCCGGCTCCCGTCCCGATAGCCCCAGAGGTGACCAGGATGACTTCTTTGCCTATGTTATAGAGATCCGCCAACTGCCGCACCAGGCTCTCAATCTTAAAAAGGTTGGGCTTGCCTGTGGCATGGGCCACAGAACTGGTACCTACTTTGACCACGACCCGCTTAAAAACCTGGAAATTACGTTTACCCATATGCTACACCTGTATCAATTAGATTAACCTGGGAAAAGTATACCATACCAGTGGTGACGAGCATAGTTCAAAAAAGGAAGCAAGGAGACGGTTCTCCTGCTTCCAAATCGAGGTAAATAAAAAGCCGGAGTGATTCTCTCCGGCTCAATCGACATATTCAAATTCAAATTCTTCAATTTTAACCGTGTCGCCAACTTTAATGCCGGCTTCCTTGAGGGCGTCATCAATACCCATACGCTTAAAAATCCACTGCAGGCGCTGAACCGACTCCTCGCTTTCCATGTTGGTCATGGCCACATGCCGTTTGATTTCCTTGCCGCCGACCAAAAAGATCCCTTCCTCGCGGGATATGGTGAAGCGCGGTTCGGCACGGTGGACGACGTGCTCTTCAGTTTCTTCCTCCAAAGGGGTAACAGAGGGGATAGCATCCAATAGCGCGGCTACCTTGTAAATTAGAGGGTCGAGTCCGTTGCCGGTAGCAGCTGAGATAGGAAATATCTCATAATCATTGCCAACGGCCTCCCTGAGCCTTGCGAGGTTTTCCGCGGCTTCCGGCAGGTCCATTTTATTGGCGGCAATAACCTGTGGTCTGGAGCCAATTACAGGATTGTACATTAGAAGCTCGTTGTTGGTTACCTTAAAATCTTCCACCGGATCCCGTCCCTCACTCCCCGCAGTATCGAGCACATGGATCAATAGCCTGGTGCGTTCGACATGACGCAGAAACTCGTGCCCCAGGCCTGCTCCAGTATGAGCGCCTTCAATAAGTCCGGGGATGTCGGCCATAACAAAGCTGCGGCCATCATCAACCCTTACCACCCCCAGATTGGGAGTAACCGTTGTAAAGGGGTAATTTGCTATTTTAGGTTTGGCCGCAGACACTTGCGAAATCAAGGTCGATTTTCCTGCGTTGGGGAAACCCACCAGTCCAACGTCAGCCAGGAGCTTGAGTTCCAAGGTGAGCCAGCGTTCCTGACCGGGCTCACCCTTTTCCGCCAGCGTGGGAGCCTTATTATTGGCAGTGGCGAAGTGGACGTTGCCCCTTCCCCCACGGCCGCCGCGCGCCACTATCACCTGCTGGCCTACCGTAACCAGATCCGCGATCAGTTCCCCCGTATCCTCATCCCTGATGACCGTTCCCACGGGCAACCTGACCACCAGGTCATCCGCTGAGGAGCCGTACCTATTTTTGCCTTCACCATGCTTGCCCCGCTCCGCTTTATAGTGGCGCTTGTAACGGAAGTCTACCAGCGTGCGCAGTCCTTCATCGGCTTGAAACACGATGGCCCCGCCCCGGCCCCCGTCACCGCCCCACGGGCCACCCTCCGGGACGTACTTTTCACGCCGCATAGCGACACAGCCGTTCCCGCCGTCGCCACCCTTGACATATATTCTAGCTTTATCAAAAAACATTTACATCACCCGTCCATATTCTAACCAAATTTTAAATAATTTTATTAAACTCTTGACGGGGCAGTGTAAAAAAAATCTCAATTCCGTTGTTGGCAACGGCCAGATTCAAATGCCCCCCATACGGGCTGAGCAGTCCCCCCGCCGGTATAAGCCGGTTTTCAAAATGGCTGAGATCGGCCAACAGGGGCTCTGGGAAAAGCAGCCGGCAGGTGTACTTCCTCTCACTTTCGCCAAAGGCCACCTCGATGCGCCTATCCTCGAATTCAGGCGCCGACATCGTCTCAAAAGCGCTATTGATGCAGATTTCCATTACCTCCCCTACCACGGGCCCCGGAACTGCGCTCTCCGACAGGTCAGAAGTTATATTGAGCACAAGCTCTATCTGGTACATGGCGGCATCGTTGATGGCAATTATCAGGGCAGCGCTCAGTTCCGGTATGGCCACCCTCGCTGTCTTGCTGTACTGGACCATCTCCATGCATACCTGATTAAGGTAGTCCATGACCCGATCTACCTTATTCATCTGCAGTAGGCCTGATATTACCTGCAGATGGTTTAAAAAATCATGCCTTTGCACCTGAATAGCGTCTAATAGCTTTTCCAGATTCAAATCGGTAGCCTCCTTAAATGTTTCCCTAAACAATACGTGTCAGATTGCCAAATGGTGACATACACATTCTACGAAACATTCTTTAAACCCTTTTAAAAAAAATAAGCGGTCCGCTAGAGGACCGCTTGCTCTTTAATGCAGTTTATACAATTTTCTCAACCTGGTTGATACTGACAATCTTTTTATCCCGGCCTTTTCTTTCAAAGCTAACCACACCGTCTGCTTTTGCAAACAGGGTGTCGTCCGAGCCAATGCCCACGTTTAAGCCCGGGTGGATTCTGGTACCGCGCTGGCGGACCAAAATATTGCCGGCTAAAACAAACTGGCCATCTGCCCTCTTCACGCCGAGCATTTTAGGTTGGGAGTCACGACCGTTACGTGAACTACCTACACCTTTCTTGTGTGCCAATGCAATTCACCTCTCTTTTCAAATACTAAAATTACAAAATTTTTATTAGAGGCCAATTAAGCTTCAATCTTTTCAACAGTCACCTGAGTGAATGCCTGACGATGGCCTTGTTTACGGCGGTAGTTCTTCTTGGCTTTATACTTGAAAATGATAATTTTCTGACCCCTGCCATGACGTACCACTTTTAATGTCACTTTGGCTCCATCTACCAGCGGGGCGCCAATTTTAAAATTATCACCATCCACCAGTGCCAGAACCCGGTCAATTTCGACCGTCTCCTCCGCTAAAGCAGGAAGCTTCTCAACGTAGAGGGTATCACCCTCACTCACCCGGTACTGCTTGCCACCTGTTTCGATAATCGCGTACAATAAACTCAAACCCCCCTTATATTTCGGGACTCGCCGGGGAAGGTAGGGGCTTTAAGGCTCAGACCCTTTACAAAAACCCGTCCCGTGCGGTTACCGCATATTAAAACGCCTACAATTTAATATTTTAACATATCAGGAGGTTTTGTCAAGAATTCAATCATATTTTGACCGGGCGGGCCTTAGCGTAGGTCCGGTAAACCTTGCTGACTTCAACAGGTATGGTCTCACCAACCAGTGCCCCTGCGCCCTCGATGTCCAGGATAAAGCCGTTAATCCTGGCAATACCGTCATTGATATTGGAAACGTGAGGTTCCTCCACCTTTACTTCCAGTACTTCACCGGGCTTGACCGGGAAGGTGTGCGCCTGGATGCCCTCGTTGTCTTGCAGCGGACGGATCGCCACCGACTCGATATGCTGGTTGGTCGAGCCCCGGATATAGAGGCTTTTGCCGATCTTGCTTTCCAGGTCCCGCAAATTGGCTCCACCACTACCGATCAGCCGAGCCGCAACCACCGGGTTGGCCTCCACCAGAATGGTCTGGGCCGAGGTCTGGCGGGCCATATTGTAAATTTGGTTCTTGTAGTGGATACCCAGGGTCTCCTCGGAAAGCACCTTCCCCCTGCCCTCGCAGTAGGGGCAAGGCTTTTGTAAAACTTCCGACAGGCTGGGGCGAACCTTCTTGCGGGTCATTTCCAGCAACCCCAGTTGGGTTATGCCAAGGATATTAGTTTTCGTTTTATCACGTTTAATCTCTGTTTCAAGGGCCTGCATCACCTCTTGCCGGTGCCCTTCCTCGGTCATATCGATGAAGTCGACAATGACAATGCCGCCGATGTTGCGCAGGCGCAGTTGCCTGCCAATTTCGTGGGCAGCCTCCAGGTTGGTCTTTACTACCGTGTCTTCCAGGTTGGTGGTGCCCACATACTTCCCGGTATTGACATCAATGGCGGTCAGCGCTTCAGCCTGGTCAATCACCAGGTACCCACCGCTTTTAAGCCAGACCTTTCGCTTGAGAGTTTTCTCTATTTCCTGTTCAATACCATATTCCTCAAAAATATTTTCCCGCTCATCAAGAAAAACTTTCAGTTTCAGGCGGGGACCCGTGACGTCTAAAAGATCCAGCACTTTTTCATACTCGTAGCGGGAGTCCAGGGTAAGGCGATCGACATCCTCGGTGAAAATGTCTCTGAGAATCCGTTGGACCAGTTCCAGGTCGCGGTGAACCAGGTTTGGCACGGGACCGTGTGAAGCCCTGCTGAGAACTTTGCGCCACAGTTTGGTCAGCACGGTAATGTCCTGGCGCAGCTCTTCCTCCTCCACCCCTTCCGCCACAGTACGCACGATTAAGCCCATGCCTTCCGGCTTGACCCTGGTGGCAAGTTCTTTCAGCCGCTCACGCTCTTTCTCTGACTCAATCCGGCGGGAGATGCCGATGTAGTCCACTGTGGGCATCAGCACCAGGTAGCGTCCGGGTAGCGTAATGTGGATGGTAACACGTGGCCCCTTGGTACCGATGGGCTCTTTGACAATCTGGACCAACGTCTCCTGCCCCTGCTTTAAAATGTCACATATATTGGCACTCCCCAGCGCCGAACCGCCCAGTCCGTTATTTTCCGACATGCGGGCGGGCAGGGCATCCTCAACGTATAAAAAGGCGTTTTTCTCCAATCCGATGTTGACAAAGGCCGCCTGCATGCCGGGCAACACATTCTCCACCCGGCCTTTAAAAATATTTCCTGCCAGGCGCTGGTTAATCGCCCTTTCAATATATATTTCTACAGGGACTCGATCTTCCAACACGGCGACCCTGGTTTCCTCTTCGGCAACATTAACTACAATTTCCCTAAACATAAAATCCTTTCTCCTCTATAAACACATCGAATACATCCATATTAGATGGGTTATACCATTTATTGAGCGTAGCACCTTACCACAGCGTCTTATCAGCTTTTTCTACTGCGGGATAAAGGCCGGTCCTATACAGCACAAACTTTCCCTGTAAAGGTAGTTGACTGTTTGCTGAAAAAGCGTCCATCACCTCCTCAAGCCTGATATTATCACGACTTCCGGTTTTTAACTCTGTTTCAATTATTATTATATCATTATCCACCCTGCCCGACATGTCGAAAATGCCAGGGCGTATATCGTAAATTTTTCGTTCCCCCGCCTTATTTTTTCTCTGAACCAGTATTTCAGGCTGGTCCAGAAAAACCTTTATAGCCCGGTCCAAAGTATCTTTGCTCAACTGGTCGTTCAGCCTGGCTTCAGCCCGGTAGGTGGCACGCTCAACCATAGACATCAGGGCGGGCGTCTGCGCCTCAACCTGTCTCACCTCGAGCAGGCGGAGTCCCTCCGGCAGTGTCCCAGAAAGGTCTCTTTGGACGGAGGTCGCCGGGATCTCTCCGGCCAACTCAAGGTCGGCGAACTCTGCTTCCCCCGCCGTTCCCACTGCCAGCGGGGCAGCGAAGGCTATTTTGGGGTGGGGATTGAAACCACTGGTGAAGGCAATGGGCAACCCGGCTCTTCTTACCGACCGCTCAATAGTCCTCAATAAATCCAAGTGGGAGATATAGCGGGCAGGCCCTTCCTTGGTATACATCATACGATAAACAGGCATATTTATAAACCTCCCGCAATACTGGGTTTGGCCTCCAAGCCTGGACACAGCCCGCAACCCGGGCAGTCTCCCGTACGGCAGTCCGCCGTGGTGACACCCGCTAGAGCACGCCGATGCTCTTCCACCAGGTAGCGCCTGGAAACTCCGCTGTAGATATGGTCCCAAGGCAGGGGGGCTTCATAATCATAGCGCTGCCCCGCGTACCAGGCCGGATCAATACCAGCCAGGCGGAAGGCTTCCAGCCAGCGTTCGAAATTGAAATACTCCGACCAACCATCAAACTTGCAGCCCAACTCTAAAGCATGGATTAGAACTGCTTCCAGGCGGCGATCCCCCCTGGCAAAAACTGCCTCCATGAAGCTTATTCCGGCGTCATGGTAATTAAAGACAAGGCCGCGCTCCTTCAGTCGTCCGGCCAGGTAAGCCTGTTTCCTTTTGAGCTCAACAAGGACATCCTGGGGCTCCCACTGGAAGGCCGTGTGCGCCTTGGGGACAAAAGATGAAACGCTTACCGTAACCCTCAACTTGTTGCGCGGTACACGCGCTTTACGGCCGAGGTCAAGCACTTCTTTGGCCAACCGGGCAATGCCGTCTAAGTCCTCGTCAGTTTCCGTAGGCAGGCCGATCATGAAATAAAGTTTAACAGCGCGCCAGCCTTCCCTGAAGGCCGAGCCGGTAGTTTCAAGCAGGTCTTCCTCTGTAACACCCTTATTGACCACGTCTCTAAGACGCTGGGTGCCGGCCTCGGGGGCAAAGGTCAGGGAGGAGCGCCGCACCCGCTGTACCTCCTTGGCCAGTTCCACTGAAAAATTATCCACCCGCAGGGAAGGAAGTGATACCCCCACCCCACATTGGGCGTGTTGATCGAGAAGGGATTTAATGACCTCCTTGACCGGTGTATAGTCACTGGTACTAAGAGAGGTCAGTGAAATTTCGTCGTACCCGGTGCTGCCCACCTGTGCGGCTGCCTGCTCCAGCACGGTCGCGGGCTTCTTTTCGCGCACCGGGCGGTTGAGCATGCCAGCCTGGCAAAAGCGACATCCCCTGGTACAGCCCCGCAGCACCTCCAGCATAATCCGGTCATGCACCACTTCGGTGGAAGGAACCAGCGGCCGACTGGGGAAAGGCGCCTGATCAAAGTCTCGCACAATTCTTTTAGTAACTCTAGCAGACGTACCTTCCTGTAGGGGGACCACCTTTGCTACAGCTCCATCTGTCCGGTATTCCACCCGGTACAACCCCGGCACATAAACACCCGGCAGCCTTGACGCTTCAAGCAAAAATTCCTGGCGGGACAGGCCGCTCTTCTTTCCTTTAAGAACACTGTCCAGCAGTTCGCTAATAAGCTCCTCCCCCTCGCCTATGGCAAAGAGGTCGATAAATGCAGCCATCGGCTCCGGGTTGAAAGCACAGGGCCCACCGGCTATCACCAGGGGGTATTTTTCGTCCCGCTCTGCGGATTTCAAGGGAATACCAGTCAGCTTCAGCATATTGAGCACATTGGTAAAGGACATCTCGTACTGCAGGGTAAATGCCACCACATCGAAGTCCCTTACCGGACGGCGAGATTCGATGCTGAATAAAGGGAGGCCATACTCCTGCATTCTTTCTTCCATATCCGGCCAGGGAGCAAATACTCTTTCCATTAAGGCATCCTCACGCCGGTTGACGATGTCGTAAAAGATTTGCAACCCCAGGTAGGACATGCCCACCTCGTAAACATCTGGAAAAGCAAAAGCGACCCTTAAGTCAACATCGCTCCACTCTTTGTGGATTGCGTTCCATTCCCCCCCGGCATAACGGGCCGGTTTTTTTACCAGGGGCAGTATCTGATCAAGCACATCCATATGTTTTATATCTCCTAAGCTCTCCTGCATTCATCCCTCGGACAGGCAAATCTAAACGATACCTTTAGTATAACCAAAATAAACCGGAAGAATATTCCGGTTTAGGTTATTCTACAGCCAGTTATCAAAAACCTGCATTGGGGGGTACACAGGTCTTTCATACAGCAAGGAAAACGATAAGTCCCTGACTGAGATCGACACTCGGTTGGTGGAACTGCAAACGGAGCTTTTGAAGCTGGCCAACCCCAAGGCCAGAGTGACGGTGGACGTAGAAGCATAACGATAAAACAAGGCACTCTACGAAATTACACGTAGGGTGCTTTATCTATGTATCGTAAACTGAAACGGGAACGGTCGTCTCGTGGGTAGCATCGGCTTTATGAACCTTTTTGAAGTGATACATCTGATCGTCGGCCTCTTTAAGGTTTTTATGGAAATCCAGCTTTTCTCCTCCTCGAAAAATGCTATACCCATAAGATACTGTTGGTAACGGGTTACCTTTCTCGCGCATTTCTGCAAGAGTATTTATCATAGTCCTTAGCTGATATTCAATCTTTTCTTGATCTGTTTCATTGCCTATAATAGAAAATTCATCTCCGCCAAAACGATAGCAGGTGTAATTTTTATTAAACGATTCTCGAATAATTGCCGCCACTGCTTTAATAACTGTATCTCCGTAATCATGCCCATATGTATCATTAACACTTTTGAAATCGTTGATATCAAGGATGATAACGGAAAATGCCTTTGGCCCCACTATCTGTTTTGCTGCTTTATCAAAAGCCGCTCGGTTATAGAGACCGGTCAGTGTGTCAAAGCTGCTATCAAACTCAGACATCAAGAGAAAATATAGGAACAAAGATAGTGTTACGCAATGCCACGAGGAATAGGCTAACGGCTCTACGAGCTGAATACTTGTGCCGATGATAGTAAAAAGAGACAACGCAATCATCTTCCGCATAATCGGATAATTATACTTCTTGCCTACATCCAAAGTGCTGATAACGAGGAACAAAAAATTTATAATGTAAACTGTTATAAAAATAAAAAAGTAATCTCCTCTTATATACTGATTGTTAGCATCGACATAAAAAATAAATCTAAATAGTGGCGATGAAACTGTAACAACGATGTTTATTAATGTCGGAGCCAGCAAGAGTTTATGCGTTCTAAGAATTCTTCTGTCAAAAATTGCAGTTATTGCAATAGGGATCATTGGGGTAAGTGCAAAACCGAGAATATTGCAGAAAATGTTTATGCTGCGAAGGCTTATGCTCCCATTGTCGGTAAATACCGTCCCCGCTTCAGACAGAATTATAATTACAGTAAGGATTATACCGATTAAAAACGGCTTTTTACGATAGATATTCAACGCAGTGCTGGTATACAACAACCCGAGCAAGTAAAGAAGTGCGGCTAGGTCTATGATATATGTAGCAATATACATTATTATTTTGATCCTTCTTGGCAACAATTTAGTTGATACAAAGTATGTTTACATCCATCCTACGCTCTCACCGAAAATAACATCTAACCTGCTCTGTCGCCAGACTATGACATCTAATCTGACCACTTAACTATCAAATCTACATTTATGGATATGTTCCCGCGAAGCAATAAAAAAGGGGGTTTCTAGTCCCGGCTTCCAACCTCCAAAAACCACAAAAGCCTTTATTTACAGGCTCTTGCACACACTCGCTTCTCCACCCTTGACATCAATACCACGCACTCAACGTGGCACGAGAGGACAGAATGAATGTCTTTCAAATCATAGGTACGTGGAAACATATCCGTAAGCGTCAAACAGGCCAGTACCTACTAAATGTAGGTATCACCAGAAGCCATCATCGGCAACACTTTTTACCTTATTATACTGTCTTCGGAGCAGCTGTTTAAATTCTGTATCCGATAGTCCATCACCCGCATCCACGCCGTCTTCCGAAAGCAAATCATAAAAATATTCGGCATAGTCCCTATCTTCCCGCACCATTTTTCTTGTAACGGGCTAAGATCTCAGTCTGAAAATCTAATTCGAATATATACCGGGGAGTTTTGCCTGACAGGTATTCATTTACCAATTCCATCATGTAATCAATATTTTTTCCCATATCAGTCTTCCTCCCAGGCATATTATTTCGGTTTTGCATTACCAGGCTGCGGGGTGAATACCTTTTCCGGTATAGCTACACTGTCAGGCAGGAAGTCTTCTACTGCAGATATGTAACCTGCTTTTCCCAAGTTGGGGGCATTGGTAAAAATCCATGTCAAATATTCAAATGGATTCAAACCATTTTCCCTTGCGCTTACAATCAGGCTGTAATAAATTGCACTGGCCTTGGCGCCGTTTGGCGTGTTAGCAAAAAGCCAATTCTTGCGACCAATTACAAATGGTTTAATACTGCGTTCCGCACGTAATCCAAAACTATGGATAACGCACGATTGTTTGAAATTTCAAGGCGGCCGTCAAGCAGATATCTTTCAAGATATTTTCGCTGAGATTTTGCGTAATATATCGCTTTGCCAAGAAGGGTTTTAGGCAAGGCAGCGGTACTTTCAATC
>JAQVOH010000111.1:5061-7693 GCA_028702695.1 Desulfotomaculaceae bacterium | reverse complement strand
GGCCGCTACAACCATAGCAGCCCCAAGGAATTTCAACATTTTCTCACCCCCAGCGAGCGCATGCTCCTGCCGTCGATAATATCCTCTATAGTTCCCACACCCCGCGAGCGTCCCAGTATTACAAATCGTTCGATCATTTTGGCCTGAATAAGCCTGGTCATAACCGGCCTCTCGGCCAGGTCGGCAGGCGAGACGCCGTGGGCCGTAATAAGGATTTTCACACCGGCGTTTAAGACTTCTTCCAGGGCATCTACATCCTCCCTGCGGCCAATTTCATCAGCTGCGATAACGCTCGGCGCCATCGAACGCAAGAGCATCATCATGCCTTGCGCTTTGGGACAGCCATCCAAAATATCGGTCCTTACCCCCACATCCTTTTGGGGGACCCCTTTATAACAACCAGCAATCTCCGAGCGCTCGTCCACCAGACCAACATTTAGCCCCGTAAACCTCATGGCAGGAATACCGTTGCTGAGCTGCCTGACCAGGTCTCTTAGGATGGTTGTTTTACCACAGCCAGGCGGGGACATCAGGAGGGTGTGATAGATGCTGCGCCTGTTTCGATCTATAATATGGGGCAACACATACTCGCCGGCGCCGGGGATTTCCCGTGAAATACGAATGTTGCAGCCGGTCAGGTACTTTAAAGTCCTGATTTTCCCGTCATCCAGCACCGCCTTACCGGTTATCCCTACCCGGTGACCACCCGGCAAAGTGATAAAGCCGTTTCTTAGTTCTTCTTCCAGCGCATAAAGGGAAGAGCCGCTTAAGAGCTGAATGACCCGGTCCATGTCGGACGGCGTTACCCGGTAGGCCTCCAGCGCCCGGTTGGTCAACCCACCATCTGCTCTGATAAAGGTGTCGTTGGAGGATATGCCTACTACCAGCGGCCTTCCCTGCCTGATGCGGATTTCCTCAACCTCTTCTTTGACCTGTACCGGCAGGGATGCTACCATTTCCCGGATGTTGGCCGGTAGGACCGGCAGTATTGCGTCAACCGGGTTTTCTTTAACATATTCCAGAGCATGAAGCGGCGGCCCGGCTACTTTCATGGTTTGTCCCCCCTGTCCTATTTATATGAATATTGTACAAGCCGGTAAGATATTCCATGAGATTACCTTACCCGTAGGATATTGAATCTTTTACCATTCAACTTTTGCGCACACCAAAGAAACGAAGTAGGTATACCTTAGTGTAAGGGGCGAATCCTCTAGCAGAGTAAGGAGCGAACTTCTTATGGAGAGAGGTGGGGCTATTATGGCAATCAGGCGCAATGAAATGGCAGATTTAGGGGCAAAATATGAAAAGTGGGCCAGGAATCCCATCATGAACCCTTATTTCTTGTTTTTGGTTTTAATCCTGCTATTATTTGCGTTTAAAAAAGACTAGACATCGAAGTGAAATTCGTCCAGCTAAAGCTGGACATCACGACTTCGGTGGGGGACTCTACCCCCGAAGCAAAAAAGCGAACTCCCACTTATAGAAGTGGGAGTCTTAGAATTGGATTAATTAATAATGTATCTCTTTTTATAATTGTTGTTACTTTAACGCTCTATATGTCCTCTTCCACCGAGGCCTTGGTGTCCCCGGATACGCGCCCCATAGACATCTCCGGTTGACCCTGCAGATGACTGTGGTCACCGTCATTTACAAAAACAACCACGTCGCAGTTGGGGCAGGTCACTTCTACGATATCGTCGTCATCAAGTATATCCGAGTCAAAGCACACTGTCTCACCGCACTTGGGGCAGTCGACTTCAAGATATTCACCCTCTTCGCAGGTGCTATTTTCGTAAAAGTCATCTTCCAGGTGATACAGGTCCTCGTCAAGACTTTCAACATATTCTTCCAGTTGTTCCTGCCCTTGCTCCAGTCCCCCCACGGTCTCCGCAAACTCATCGAGGACCTCAATAATCCCCTTCAGCAGTTTGCCTTCTTTACTATCCTGGCTAAAATCAAGGCCGGCTGACATGCCCTGCAGGTATGCCACTTTGGCTTTTAGCTCGCCCATGAAGTATACCCCCTTTGGTATAATAGTTGTGGCTAATTTTGGCTTTCTTAGTATGTCTCGTTTCAGGTGGTTTTAAACATAGTTGAAGCTTTACGCGCGTTTAATATAATTGCCTGTCCTCGTATCTATCTGCAGCTTGTCCCCGACGTTGATAAAAAAGGGCACCTGGACAATTGTCCCGGATTCCAGGGTGGCCGGCTTGGAGCCGCCTGATGCGGTATCCCCTTTAATGCCCGGGGCGGTTTCAATAACCTCCAACTCCACGAAATTGGGCATTTCAACACCAATTGATTTTTCCTGAAAGGTCATAACCTGAATGATCATGTTTTCTTTGAGGTATTTGACAGCGTCCCCCAACTGTTCGTCAGTCATAGTAATCTGGTCGTAGGACTCCATGTCCATAAAATTGTAGCTCTTGCCGTCGTTGTATAAATACTGCACATCACGCTTTTCAATCCTGGCCTTGGGAAATTTTTCCCCTGCGTTAAAGGTCTTTTCTATGACGGCCCCGGTGCGGACGTTACGCATTTTGGTACGTACGAAGGCTGCCCCCTTGCCGGGCTTGACGTGTTGAAAATCTATAACCTGATAAACGTCACCCTCCATCTCGATCGTCTGCCC
>JAQVOH010000111.1:2295-4961 GCA_028702695.1 Desulfotomaculaceae bacterium | reverse complement strand
CCTTCCACTACGCCGCTGACGGGTTTCAACGCAACTCCGGTTAGACCTTGCTGCAGGGCTAGAAACTGGGTATAAGTCAGGTTGTCACCCTCGCAGCCCAATTGCGTGACATGGCCTTGCAGGCAAAGCCCGGCAAGCGCCTCAAGGCTGTTTCCCGGGGCCTCGATGATTGTAAAACCAGGACATTCCTGAGCCGCCTGACTGGTGTAGCGAAAGTCGGTAATTAAGTAGGAATGGTTGCGACACAGCAGCAGGGCGCCGCTGGTCCCGGTAAAGCCGCTGAGATAATACCGGTTTTCCGGGGCAGTCACGTAAAAAGCCTCCACCCCGACACCGTCAAACAGTCCCAGCAGCCTTTTAACTCTCTCCTGCAAGGTCCTCACCCCCCGCTAACGCAGCCGCAGCCCTCAGCGCCGCGAGATAGCCTAGAATACCAAGCCCGCTTATTTGCCCCGCGGCAACCGGGGCAATCACAGATTGCCTGCGGAAATCTTCACGGGCAAAAATATTGGAAAGATGAACTTCAATGACCGGTATCCCGATAGCTGCCACGGCGTCCCGCAGGGCAATGCTGTAATGGGTGTAGGCGCCGGGATTAAAAACAACCGCGTGCGAATTCACAGCAGCCTGGTGCAATAAGTCCACCAGTTCCCCTTCGTGGTTTGACTGCCGGCAGGTGATGGTTACCCCCAGGCCGGCTGCCAGGAGCGCCAGTTTTTCATTAATCTGTTCAAGATTTTGTTTGCCGTAGATAGATGGCTCACGCCGGCCCAGTAAATTCAGGTTGGGACCGTGCAGGATTAATATGTTCAAATTTAGCACCTCAAGACCGACTGTTGACATTTTACCATAATTAGCTTGTTGATTCCATCCACATCTATTGCCCGCTGATCGTAATTTCCGCCACCCTGAGCGTAGGTGAGCCCCTGCCGCCAAAAAACTTGAGGTCGTTGCCAACCCCGTCCACATTGGCCAAAAAGTCAAGAATGTTGCCGCCTATGGCCATACCCCGCACCGGTCTGGTCAATTCACCGTTTTCGATCAAAAGACCGGCTACACCTACTGAAAAATCCCCTGATATGGGGTTGGCCGTATGCATACCCATCACTTCAGTAACGTAAATGCCACTCTTGATTTCCGAGAGCAGCTTTTCAACCGGCTCTGTTCCGGCCTCAAAAAAGAAATTAGTGATCCCCACCTCCGGGGTTCCCTTGAAAGAATTGCGCACCCCGTTGCCGGTTGACTGGACACCGTCTTTGGCAGCTGTATAGGTATTGTACAGGTACCCCTTCAGTACACCTTTTTCAATCAGCACCGTCCTCGATGTAGCCACGCCTTCCCCGTCAAAGGGGGCTGATGCGATACCACCAGGCAGGGCTCCATCGTCTATGGCCGTAAGCTTACTGGAAGCCACCTGGTCACCCAGCTTCCCGGCAAAGAGAGAACGGCCTTTCTGGACAGCCTCCCCGGTCAGGGCCGGCGCTAATAACCCCAGAAAGCCGGTGGCTACATAGGGATCCAGGACAACCGCCGCATGGCGCGTGGTAACAGGCGCGGCTCCGAGCATCCTGATCGCTCGCCGGGCTGCCTCCCGGCCCACTTCAGCCGGCTTTAAACGGTCATACTTAAGCGTGTAATCCAGAGCGAAACCGGTCTGGCTATCATCCCCCTCGCCGGCAGCCAGAGCCAGGTAAACCCCGCATAATGCGCCGTGGTAACTGAGCTCCATACCGTGGCTGTTGACGATGGTGACCAGCGCCTCTCCGTCCTGATAGTTCGAGCTTTCAATTACCTTGACACGCCGGTCGTAAGAGCGGGCTGCCTCCTCCATCGACCTGGCCAGTTCAATTTTTTGTTCAACAGTGGCGCCCCTGATGCCAGGGTCGTAAATATCCAGCTTTTCATAGGCGTTTCCAGGTTTGGGAAGGCGCTGGTACGGATCCTCGGAGATTTTCCTGCAGTTTACCAGAGCCTGGCCGGTAGCTTCATCCACCCCTGCCGGGTTGAGGTCGGAGGTAAAGGAAAAACCGGTTTTTCCATCCCGGATTACCCGTAAACCCAGACCACTATCCTCGGCCAGCTTCATAGTTTCAACAAGGCCACCCCTGACTTCTATATTAAGCTCTTTAGCTTTACAGATATATGCTTCAGCCACCTGTGCACCCTTATTCGTGGCTTGGGCTACTGCTGCCCGGGCTGTACTGATCATAGCACTCGCTTCTGTGTTCAAGTTTGACAGCTCCTTTTGATTTAAAATGCTGCAAAGAAATATGCATCGTATTGTATTAGTATAGTTTGTTCGCAAAAATCGTTTACCATGCTGCACCTAAGTTTAATTCAAGGCCAGTTAAAATATTCCTGTTGCAAACCACTAAAAAACTGCCTTTAGGCAGTTTTTTAGTGGACAAACACTGGTGTTGTCAAGGCGAAAAGGTTTCTTGCCGATATCGGCGCCAGGTCCTGTACGGAAGCTTCTATAATCAGATTTGGATCAAGGAGCGCTAGAATTGCCACCCTTTCCCCACTAGCCTGGTTTGTATAGAAGCCGATGATACAAAACTGCATGTCCTCCCCGTAGATTTTCCTGGTAACGATGTCTCCAATTTTCATTTATATACCCCCTGTGAAACCCGCGCAAAACAGTGGTCTAACTTAACATATGCCCC
>JAQVOH010000111.1:0-2195 GCA_028702695.1 Desulfotomaculaceae bacterium | reverse complement strand
AAGCGCCCTTTATAAACAGAAGCTGCCTTTTTCAGGCAGCTTCATTGTTCATTGTTATTAAATTCTTCTGATTTTGCCGTTTGACGGCCCGGTGGCAGTCCCGCCTACAATAAGCTCTTTAATGGCTATGGTCGGCTGGGCATCGCTGACCGGCACACCCTGGCCATCCTTGCCGCAGGTGCCGATGGTGAAACCCAGGTCACTCCCTACCATTTCAACTATGCGCAGCACCTCCGGCCCGTTTCCGGTCAGCGTTGCGCCACGCACCCTAGGACCGGCTTCACCGTCTTTAATAAGGTAACCCTCTGCAACATCAAAAACGAAATCACCGGTGGTGGTGTTAACCTGGCCTCCACCCATTTTCTTGACCAGGAGGCCTGTCCTCGTCTCTCTAATGATTTTTGCCGGGTCGGTTTTGCCTGGGGCAATCATGGTATTGCCCATGCGTGGTACCGGTTTATGCTGGTAGGACTCCCGGCGGCCGTGCCCGTTCGATTGGGTAGCGTCCTTGGCGGCTGTAAGCCGGTCGTACATATAATTGGTGAGTACACCGTCTTCGATCAAGGTGACCTTGCGGGAGGGCACCCCTTCGTCGTCAAACCGGTAAGAACCGTAACGGACGTTCAAGGTCGGGTCCTCAACCACACTAACCTCTTTTGCAGCCACAGCCTGCCCCTTCTTGCCGGCGTATACAGAAAGGCCCTTTTGCACCAGATCCGCTTCCAGGCCGTGGCCGCAGGCTTCGTGGACCATTGTTCCACCAGCTGCACCGGCAATAACCACGGGCATCCGACCGGCCGGGGCTGGTTGTGCCTCCAGCATATTTACCGACTGCCTGGCGGCTGCCTCGCCTACCAGCGACGGTTGTTCACTGATAAAAAGCTCAAAACCAGACAGGCTTCCCACAGCTTCGTAGCCCGTCTGCATTGCAGCGCCGGATACTGCTATAGCCTGGGCCACCAGGCGGGTACGGATGCGTTCGTCCTCAACATAGTCGCCTTCGCTGTTGGCAATGGTAACCTGCTGGACCACGTCCCCGTAGCCGACAATAACCTGTTTAATGCGTGCCGGGTCCACCGCGCGGGCGGCCTGATCGGCAGCTTCCACCACCGCCACCTTGCGATCCGTGCTCACGTCCTCAGGTCGCTCTTTAAAAGTAAAATCAACTAAAGGCTGTACTTCGGTTAAATCCAGGTTAACGTTTTTCCTGCCGCCGGCCGCCGCATGGCTCACAATCCCGGCCACATTAAGCAAACCCGCTCGGGAAAGGTCGTTGGTGTAGGCGTAAGCAGTTGCTTCCCCGGATATTATTCGAATCCCGGCGCCCACATCTACACCGGTTTGAATCTTCTCAATCTTGCCGGCTTCACAGCGAATAGCGGTAGTCTTTTTGTGCTCAAGAAAAATGTCCCCAAAATCACCACCGCTTTGTAGTGCCTGATCGAGGACTTCCTTCAGTAGTTGTTTATCAACCAGGTCAATCACCCTCTTATTAAAAGTCTGCCTGCATATATTTTACCAGTAATGATGCTTTATTATAGCTCATATTCAAAGAAAAAAGGCGGTTGAATTGCATAAGGTTACTATGATTCATTCGCGATGTGACAAGGCAGCGTCAGCCTTGGACGATGAACGAATGGTCCGGAATGTTGAGATAGGCGTTGACATCCAGTATTGCAACAAGCTGCTCCCGTGTTACAAAGGTACTGTCATTAATCAATTGGGGAGGGGTTATCAGCAGAATTGCGGCGCCGTTTTTGGTGAAGGAGTAAGAATCAAGCTTTAATACAACTACCAGTCCGGGCCTGGTTATAATAACCTCCCGCTCCTGCTCCAAATACTGCACGTTAGCCCCGGTTGCTTCCGCCACAACCCGCAGCGGAACAAGTACTCTAAATCCATCTACAGACAAAGGAACATCGGAATAGACCGTCATACCGTTGACCACCAGTGCATAAGCCGGCGTTTCGGCAACAGCAGGAGCCGCAAAAAGCAGGCACAGCGCTGTGGTGAGCCATAGTATCCTAAGCAATACGAACAACCCCTTGTTTTATTTTACGATTCATTTTCCCGATCGGCTTATAGCTCCTACTGCTTGGTGCTGTTGGGCGGTGCTGTGGTAAGGCTCACGGTTCCGCTGCTCCCGGGTAAAGTTTTATCAGCTTTTGGGCCGCCCTGGTTAAGCAGCTGCTGTA
>JAQVOH010000110.1 GCA_028702695.1 Desulfotomaculaceae bacterium | reverse complement strand
AAGATAAGAGCCTCTTTTAGAGGCAGATGGTAGTAGTGCTTGCGATACCCACCTTTCAGGTGTAGCAAGTAATCAGCCCTTATAGGGCTAATATCAAACCACCATTTGAAATGGTGGTTATTGACTAGCAGAATGAGTTCACTTTCCATTTGATAATAATCATTACCAGGATGCACTCGTGTTCCATGATGTACAGAGTTCACTCTGTAGCATCCCATGAATACAACTGCCAATCCGCTCCCAGTAGAACATCGATATAATAAACCTTACCGCTGGAACTAACAGCATAATGATACATCGCTGTATATTTTTGCCCATCAGCAGAATAGCTCCCCGCCGATAAAGTGCGGCAGTGCTCTCCTTCTATGCTTTCACGCCCTGTGAAGACAAAGACTGACGCGCTTTCCAATCGCTCGTCCATGGCTTGTTTAACCAGGTTTATTGCGTCCTCCTCGCTGATAAGATATTCGACTTCGTGTTCTTTCGCAGGAAACAATGGGCCTCCGGTTGCTTCAGTTCCGTCAAATATACTGTGATCCGATAGGATTTCCTCCTGCATCAGCATGAAATAGCGCATCCATTCCTGGCTGCCGGGCTCTCCCAGTTCATCCGCCCAGGTAACGTCTATATGATAAGTCCCGCTGTCCAGCCAAATCAGATTCCACGCATGGGACATATCTTCATACGCACCGGAGACCGTACGGCACCACAGGCCGGCCTGCTGGCAAAGATACTGATAAGCCTCCGCATAGCCCTGGCAAATCATTTTTCCGGTAACAACGCCATATGGCGCCCCGATAGCTGGCAGGGTCATGGAATAGTCGTAATCAGCCCGCTCGGAAATCGCCTGTGCCAGATAGCGGTATTTTTCATAGGTGGAAGCATTCTCCGGCACACCGGAAACGATCTCGTCGCATACTTTGTTAAATTCCTCAAGCCCCTTGGAAATCTCGGTTTGATCCGTACCCCTTTCCTCTGTCCATTCACAATAATAGAGAGAATCAAGAGATAGCGTAACGCCGTCTTCATTCGTGTTCTCATAAATGGTAAAGTAATTGTCAATCTGTGGTTCATCAGTTTTCAGAGCGCCCCATGCATTCATAACATCATCCAGCGTGTCGTAGCCGTAAGTGGCTGCATCATATGAAAACGGCTCCATAGCCAGAATTTTTGGCCGCATTTCCCGATACAACCCCTGCTGGTTTTCTGTCAATTCATCTATTGCCCATGCCTCATAGGGCAGGCAATTTTGAGAAGGGGACACGCCACTCTCTGTCCAAAGGTATTCCAGGCAATAATCGTGCCAATTGT
This sequence comes from Desulfotomaculaceae bacterium, assembly GCA_028702695.1. Classification (GTDB taxonomy): domain Bacteria; phylum Bacillota; class Desulfotomaculia; order Desulfotomaculales; family Pelotomaculaceae; genus Pelotomaculum_C. Next base: position 6,442 of record JAQVOH010000110.1, on the reverse strand, counting down.
ACCACATTACGGCGCCTGACTCAGCAACGATACCAAGCTCGTTTTGTCCGTCTCCGTCGTAATCTTCGGTTTTCAGACAATCCATTTCGTTTATAAAATCCTGCTCAGGGTAGTAACCTTGGGGGAATAAAAACTGGATCAAATCACCATCGTTGCTGTCATATACCGCCCAACCCTCCTGGCCGTCATCCTCATCAGACCAGATAAAGCATACGTTTATGCCATTGCCTACCGTGTAATTGTCTGAATACTCGCGCTTATCGCGCCAGTTTTCGCTCACTGGCGGATCTGCCAAATTGCTATCCGTTGGCTGCTGGTTCTGAATACCCTGCGTCAGCAGCAGCGTGCAAATCATAAAAAACAGACTGACTGCAAAAATCAAAGCGCCGACTGCTGTACATATATGCCATACTTTACGCCCCGATCGTTTTGCCAGTATGATCCCGGATGTCACTGCGGCGGCACCTGCAAGAATTCCTATAATTGGCATTTGTTAAGCCCTCCTTTCATGGTCTGGCATAGCTTTATTATCGTAATAATCGGAGAAGTTTCCTGTGCACCACTGGTCGCCGGGCATAAACTAATTTGTTTCATGTTTTATTGCCTCCTCGAATTTAAATGTTGTCATGCCGGCTGAGCAGTGTCATGATTTCTCTCAGTTCAAGCCTTGGGCCGTCCCGCCAGTAAATGCTTTGCCCATCGGTACTTGGCCGGGGAAGCACCTCCAGTTTTCGCAGAACCGCATAAGCGGGGTCGGTCTCCGCAAGCCGCCGGGTGTCAAACAAAATCATGTGCCCGTTATTGAGCTCGATATCCAGCGTCCAGTCGTCCACCACGTCTGCTCTCGTGATTTGAAGCATGTTTCCCACCTCTTTTCAGCCTCGTAAGCTTTGCAATAAGCGTAACAGAAAGAAATGTCCCAGTGTGGATTATCAAGAATTCTTGACAGCAAACGGCAATTTTTTTTGTAACGTGTCATTTCCAGAAAGAATATGGTAAACTAAAGCTGTGAAACAGGGGGTAACAGAATGAAAAAGGCAACGATATTAATGGTGGAGGACGAAGCCGACGTGCTTGCCATCAACAAGGAGTATTTTGAGGGCAAAGGCTATGAAGTTATTGCCACAGATACCCTTGCGCAGGCGCGGTTTCAATTGGAAGAGCACAGCCCAGACCTGATTTTACTGGATGTGATGATGCCGGACGGTTCCGGCTTTGCTTTCTGCGCCGAACTGCGGCAAAAAACAAACGCCCCCATCATCTTCCTGACATGCAGGGATGAGAATGAGAGCGTTGTGAAAGGATTGTTGCAGGGTGGGGACGATTATGTCACCAAGCCCTATGATTTAAATGTACTCAACGCAAGGGTGGGAGCACAGCTTCGCAGAACCGGGGTCATGACCGCCGGAAAGATCGAGCTTTTCCCGCTGTCTATCGACTTTCTGCTGGGAGAAGCGACCCTGGACGACACGTGTATTCCCCTGACGCAAAAGGAACTGCAGCTTTTAGGATGTTTCGCCCTGTTCGCGGGGCGGCGTTTAAGCTATGACGAAATTTACAGTCGGGCATGGGGCGGAAGCTCACCCGGTGCTTCCCATACAGTCGCCGTGCATGTGGCAAATCTGCGTAAAAAGCTGGGTGCGGACGGCGGAGGCTGGTTTGAACTGACAAACTCCGGAAAAGGAGAATACATCTTTAGTAAGGTGCGGTACTGACGCTTACAGGATGGGCAGGGTGAAAAATACGGAGGTTCCATGGCCTTCCTCGCTTTCAATCCAGATGTTGCCCCCGTGCTGTTCCACAATATGCTTGCAGATATATAAACCCAATCCGGTGCCGGTATTTTGACCGCCGCCGGTTTTTTCTTTGTGGTAATACCGTTCGAAAACATGAGACAGCCTGTCCGGGCTAATACCTGTGCCGTTGTCGGCGGCCTGGATCACAATATACGTTTCCTTACGTTTTACGGATATGGTAATCAGGCCGTTTGTGGTAAAGCGTACCGCATTTGAAATCAGGTTGACAATCACCTGTGAAATTCGCGCGGGGTCCACACTGATCGCGGGAATCCCTGCTTCGATTTGGATTTTCAGCTGGTTTGCATTTTTGTTGAGCATGGGATAGTGGGTTTCAATGGCGGCGTGTATAATTTCGTCGATGTGACAGGAACGCTTTTCCATCGCCATACGCCCCTCCTCCATGCGTGTTACATCTAATATTTGCCCCACCATCAGGGAAAGCCGTTCCGCCTCAGAAAAAATGAGCTTCATCCTGCGGGACACCTCCCCGCTATCTAGTTTGCCCGGACGCTCGGCCAGCTGTTTTGTGGTCTGTGCGTAACCGGACATCACAGTGAGCGGGGTTTTCAGTTCGTGAGAGACGTTGCCCAAAAACTCGGTTTTCAGCCGGTTCAGGCTTTCCAGCGCAGCTTTTTCCACTTCCAGCTTCTGCTCGGCTTCTTTAGATTCCCCCAGCACCCGGTTGTTCATTTGGAACAGCGACACCGTCTGTGCCAGTACGAATACCAGCATAGAAGCCTCAGTAATCGGCGTTTTCGGGTGCTGATGGCCAAAAAGGTTATTGTATAGCAATATGTCGCTGACCGCGGCCAGAAAAAACACCGCGATGCCGTACAGCACTGCCTTCTGTTCCAATTTTGGATAGCGCATAGTCCAAATCAACGCAGCAATTCCCGGGACAATGCAGAGCACCAGCAGTGCCTGATAGTATATTAGCATGGAGGTATAAAAGACCGAGTCGCCTAACAGCACACATGCGCCATAAGCCAGAGAACCGATAACCGCGGTATATTGAAAGACGCGAAGGAATTTTTTCATGATATACTGCCCGAGATACAATGATAGAAAGACCGTGAGCAATACCACGCTTAGGTATTCTAGCATAAAAGCTATATCCCCTGACAGAAAGGGAAAAGACGTCCATGTCTGACTTTGAATGCACTCCCGCAGCGCCATGGCAAGACACGCTAACGCAAAATACAGTGTTGCTATTGTATGGGACTGAAGCAGATAGATACACAGCAGAAGTGCTGCCGCGCACACAAACGAGCCCATCACAAGAAACCCTTTGGCTTCGTTGGTCAGGCCCCTACTGGGGGCGGACGCCGTGCTGTGAACACTAAGAGTAGCCAGCCTTGCGCCGCTGCGGTAGTGATAAAACTGCGCTGTCTGAAGAAGAATGTCCATCTTGCCGTCTTTGGGCGTGGCATAACAGGTCAGGTTGTTTTCCCAAACCTCGGTGTCCTGCTTTGTGGTGCCCGGCCTGCCGCTTTGCCCAACCGACTCGCCGTTTACAAAAACCCGCATGGCATGACGGCCCGAAAGATTAAAGGTCAGGGTATAGACGTCACTGCTGTCGGGCAGCTTCACTAGAAACCGCTGGGACTGATAGTCTGCCCGCAGAGCATCATATTCCTCGGTGCTGACCGGCACAGTCGACTCGACGTTCTCTGGGGTCAACAGCGTATTGGGATAATACACTGCTCCGGGCGGCAGGCTGATGGAGTCTTCTTCTAGATAGGCAATACCGGTCAGGTCGTAGACCCCGTTTTCCTCGGCAACACTCCTGCTGCTGATCATCCTCGGAAACCTGACCAGAAGCATCAAGGCAATCGTTGTCAGTACCGCAAAGAAAACGATTATCACCAGTTTATGTTTATTGAGCAGATATAGAATGATATCACCCCTAAATTAACTTCGTGTTTTTACCATTATATTGTTGAATTCGATTTAATTCAACAACATATTCTATAATATGCTCCTTGTTAGTACAACAGGGATAATATCATTTTCCCGCTGAATGGCAAAATCATAGCAATACTCTTGACTTTAGCCAACTCACGATTAGACTACTTAGGGTCTGCTCAAAAAGCTTCTATTTTTCACAGACCTAAAAATCGTTCCTAAAAATTTTGAATATCTTGGTCCAAAATTGAACCTTAAAAAATTAAAAAAGGTATACATTTTATTCTCCATGTGCAAGGTTCGGCAACTCTGGCAACTTACTCCTGGAAACGTCCTCCTGGCAAATCTTGTATAAAATTATCCAGCCACTCACAATCACAAGGGGACGATTCCTCTATGTTCTTCTCTAATTGTGTGTGTTAAACCCCCGTCTCCCTGACACTTTTCAATTTATTAAAAGCTTGGATTCCCTTTCCGGCAGGACCTGCCAAAGTTCGCTGCCCTCTCCCGTATACTGCTTCATGCGTACCATCCAATTCAGGCTTAACGTACCTTAAAAACCATTCATCAAGTTGTGCCTTCATATCTTCAACGATATCCTGCCTGCCCGGATCATTAATAAGATTAGTCTTTTCTTTGGGATCCTGAAGCAAATCATATAGCTCATGCGGCCCATAAGGGTATCGATGTACGTATTTATAATTTTGGTTTCGTATCATCCGAACAGGTCCATATTCATCATAGACAACTGGAAATTTTTCAACAGGATCGCATATAATTATGCTGTCATTTATTTTCATTTGCTTCCCTTGCAAAAGCGGGAGAAAACTTTTACCCGGGAGCTTATCGGCATCTGGACTTTGAAGGCCCACATACTCCAACAGTGTGGGCATGAAATCATACTGACTCACCAGTGCATCGCAAACAATGCCCTCCGGGATCTGTCCTGCATGATTGAAGATGGCCGGTACCTTTACAGATGAATCATACATATTCAATGGGAAAGTTCCATTTCCTTTTCCCCAGAAGCCATGCTGTCCACAGCTAAATCCATTGTCCGACATAAAGCATATCAGTGTATTCTCCCTGAGGCCCAGTGTATCCAGTTTATCCAAAATACGTCCAATGTTGATGTCCATGGCTGTGATAGCCGCATAGTAGCCTTGTAGGTTTCCGCGAATGTTTTGCTGCACTCTTTGAGTCAACTCTGTATGCCCTTGATGCAAGGGTTCCTGCGGGCAAGTCTCAAAAGGACAATCATCATACAGGGCCACTATCTCTTTCGGATGATTATTGATAAATGGCCCATGTGGTGCGGTATAGTGAATACCAATATAGAAAGGTTGATCTCCATCTTTAAATTCATCCATATAAAGCAAGGCTTCATCAGTGATCTTATCTGTTATATAACCTGGTTCATTCATTAATTCTCCATCTCTGATCATTGGCGCATCATAATATGGCCCTGATCCTCTCTGGTGTGCGTACCAACGTGAAAACCCTTTTTGTGGTTTTGCGTTATCACCCAGGTGCCATTTTCCACTTAAGGCACAAACATAACCGTGACAGGAAAGAATATCTGTGTAGCCGGGCTGTCCCTGCAAATACTCAATTGCATTTTCACCCAGTCCCCCACCGGCGATAAAATCGTGAATTCCGTGCTGAGATGGAATCCTTCCCGTCAAAATAGAGGCTCTTGCGGGGGAGCAGACCGGAGATGTACAGTAGAAATTTTCAAATCTCATCCCTGTCGCGGCAAGGCGATCTAGATTGGGCGTCTTGATCTCGCTATTCCCGGCGCATCCCATGGCCCATGCTCCCTGATCATCTGAAAGGATAAAAATAATATTCGTTTTACTGCGATTTTGATTTTTCATATTGTTTTCTCCCAAACTGTAGAATTTATCTATTGCTTCTGCAAGAAGGCTCTTCCTCCTATAGTATTATTCCCGGGCCATATGGCGCCAAAGCAGTCATAATATAAGAATTGAAACATACATCCCCGTGCGCTCTCGCAAACTGCCACATTTTTTTGCACATCTGTTTCACTATGTCTTTATATTGCGAATCATTGATCAGGTTTTTCATTTCGTACGGATCTTTCTGAAGGTTATATAGCTCATCATAGTCGAATCCGTTATATACATATTTCCATTCCCGGGTCATAACAGACCGCTGTATTCCATACAGCTCATTTCCATTGGTTTGAGTATAGATTTCTCTTCTCCAATTTTCGGGCTTCTCTCCTTTCAATAAAGGGACCAGGCTGTTTCCGGTGAATTTTCTCTCGGTGCATACACCTGCCATTTCCAGGAAAGTAGGAGCCATATCCGCCAAGGATACAAAATCATCCACGCTCCTTCCGGGTTTTACCGAGGCGTCAGGCCAACGAATCAACAAAGGGATATGATATGCGGACTGAAAGCAGGGTAGTCCCTTAGCCCACAAGCCATGTTCCCCCATATAATCGCCGTGATCCGACAGAAACACGATGACTGTATTCTCCAGCTCTCCTTTTTCTTCAACTGCCTGGATTAATTCTCCAAACAGGAAATCTTCATAGCTGCAAAAAGCCAGGTAATGCAGGATGGATTTTTTATGTTCTTCTTCAGATGTCAGATTATGCAGCAGTTAGTAACAGCTTGCTCTATCCCAATATCAGCAATGGTCCTCTTGAAGGGCATAATGACAGAATAAAATTTAAACACAGAAGAAGTGGAGGCAGAGCGGGATTGGAT
>JAQVOH010000022.1 GCA_028702695.1 Desulfotomaculaceae bacterium | reverse complement strand
TTTTCATACCTTTTCTCATACCGTTGGAGGATATGATCTAACCCCATTATCTGTTAAATTTTAATACGGCAGAAGATTCATTTCCTTGAGCCCGCAGCAAGTAAATCCATATTCTCTCAAGGGGAAATATCCTGCTGATTCCAATTGCTAAGGAGGCGAAAAGAGGGAGGGAAAAAAGGAGAGAAAAGCTGAAAGAAAAAGCATAAAAGAGTTCTGTTTTGGCGCACTATCAAAGGAATAGTACATTTTAACTCAAATCCAAAATTTGAAAGGGGTATTATAACAATGAAAAAAATGATGACCGTATGTCTTATCGCCATGCTGGCGCTCGGAGTCATGGGCTTCGGCTTTGCCAAGTGGTCCGACACAATAACTGCAGAAGTAAATGTTAGCACTGGTAGCGTATTGGTCGGTATTCTTGACAAAGGTACTAACGACCAAGGCCCAGACCCCAACGTCCTTCCGGGAATCAACAGCGAAGGTAAAGATGTTGCTAGTATCGTAAGCCTTAATAGTGGAACTGCAATAGGCAACACCGGGTATTTTGAAAGCATCACCGAGACTATCACCAACGCATATCCTTACTACGCTCCGTCCACCACCATCGAAATCGCCAGCCTGGGTTCCGTCCCGGTAAAGACTGAATCTCTCAACATCCTCTGGAGCGGAGCGCTTGCCGATAATATCCAGTGCGCTGCATGGACAGTTACTTATCCTGAGTATACTTACTCTTCTACTGGAGCTGGTTCTTCCACTATTGAAACTGTTACCGGCACTACTTTTGACGCTCTGCAAGCTGCTGTTATGGGTGTACAGCTGCACGAGAACGACAAGCTCACCATCGACCTGCAGGTTTACTTCGACCAGCAGTCTGAACAGGGTGCAAGCACCACCGGCACCTTCACTGTACAAGCCAGCCAGTGGAACGAAGTTCTATAAAGCTTCATCCATAGCTTAAAAGTAATCTACCCAACGGAGCGGGTGTGGGGACCTTTGCAAGGTCCCCACATAAATACATGGCCAGTACACTTACTATGGCTTGATGAGGGGTTACGATGAAGAAACTCGGGCTTATGTGTCTTACCTTGCTGATTGCCCTCGGGTTGGTAGGGCCAGGCTATGCCTGGTGGTCGGATACTGTCGAAGTCAAAAAGCGCCTGGAAAGCGGCTCTCTTGAGCTGGGCGTCAGGGTTGCGGATGACGATGAGGCAGAGCCTGCCCGTAACAGAAAAGGTAAGGGTGAGGGTAAAGATGAAAAACCTGAAAAAGATGAAACCGATGGTTATATTCAATTTGAGGACGGCATCTATATATTCAAGCTGGACGGCAAAAAATACGCCGAGAGCGTGAATGTAAATGTCTACGGCAGTCCATCCTTTTCACCGGAATATACCATAGAAATAGCCAACGGAGGTTCCATCCCGGCCCAGCTCGACGATTTTTTTGTGACATGGGAAGGCGAAATATCAGAAGACCTTGTCGAGATAAGAAAATGGTCTGTTACCTCTCCTGATGGAATCAAGGAAAAAGGCGAAGGCTTTGAAGATCTCAGTGATTTTACCAGGGGCATGATTATTGACCCGGAAGGATTAATTAGTATTGAGATGCTGCTTTCCTTAAAACAAACCGGTTCAACCGAGGGAGAAATATTTGCATACGCCAGCCAGTGGAATGGCGTCGTATGGAACCCAAAAAATGAAAGGAAGAGGGCAACCAAATGAAGAGATGGACGATTATTTCCATGATCACGGTGCTGGCACTGGCCCTGATGGGCTTCGGCTTCGCCAAATGGTCCGACAATGTATCGATCATTGCCTCGGCCAGCTCCGGTGAACTAAGCTGGGGCTGGGTTGGAGGCTCCTTCATGCAGCATGATAACGGCTCCGATTGGACCTGCGACGACGGCTTAAACAATGTCCGCCAAGCGCCGGAAGGCAAAGACGTGGGCTCCACCACCGGAGCTTTCACTGATACGAACGCAGACGGCGTCCTTGACCTGCTCACAGTGACTGTTGATACAGCCTACCCCTGCTACTACAACGAGATCAGCGCGAAGGTTCAAAACTTCGGCACCATCCCGGTCATTATCGGACACGCGATCCTTACGACCTGGTCAGGTGATACTTACATCCTCTTAGACGGTTTTACCTATGCCATGCATAAGGACGGCACGGTTACCGAATACGACGGCTCCACGCCGGACACGGAAGTGATTGAAATCAACTGGATGAACAACTACAACGTGCAGCAGCACCCCGGGACAAAACTGGAAGAATCCTTTGAGTTTCACGTCCTCCAGCCGGCGGAACAGAACCACACCTATACCTTCAGTGTAAGCCTGGAAGCTGTCCAGTGGAATGAAATAAGGTAGACAGGCAAGAACTTTAAAGAAATACAGGTAAGTTGATGGGAAGCAAAAAGCTTCCCATCTTTTTTGCAGCTTAAATACATATTAGCCAATGATTGCAAATAACTATTAAATTTTGGCAGGTATTTTATATTTTCCGTAGAAATCAAAAGAATCCAATAAAAGGAAAAAAAATTGTCGAAGATGGTGATGTCTGTCGTGCGCGGGATCAGGCTGCCTACCCAGTGGCTGTTGGTATTATTAATGATGATTGGAATATATCTGTTTTTTAATATCCTGCTGCCTCGCCTCTCACTCGGCTTTGCGGCTACCTACCTGGTCCAACCCCTCACCTGGCTGGCGCTGTCATACTTTATCCTGCGGTGCCTGCCCAGGCAAAAAAACCTGGGCAAAATGAGTTTGCGGCAGCCCTTGATTAAAATAGCCGCAGGGATCGCTCTTTTTCAAATCTATCTATATCTTGTCGCCGGCTTTTTTGAGGTATTTGGCAAAAGCCCCAACTCCTTTACTGCCAAGGGAATAGCCATAAACCTATTTTTTGTGGCTGCCGGCTTGATCGGGATGGAAGTGAGCCGGGCCTGGCTGATAAACCGTAGGGTCAGAAAGGAGGCCACCTGCCTTCCCCTGTTCATCACCCTAATATATACCGTCTTTGGCCTGTCCTTAAACCAGGTCACGAGGTGGGGGACCAGCATTGAAGATGTCACAAAGTTTATTGGCAACACGCTGCTTCCGCTTTTTTCCGAGAATTTGATGGCATCTTTTTTGGCTTTGTGGGGAGGGGTGGTCCCGGCCTTGGTATACCGCGGCATTCTGCAGGGGTACAACTGGTTCTGCCCGCTCCTGCCCGATTTAAACTGGGCCATGAAGGCGCTGGTGGGGACAGTGCCGCCAATCATCGGCCTTGTTGTTGTCCAGCAGGTCTGCCATGCCAAACTCTATCCCGGCAAGTTCAAAAGGGATTCCGGCAAGGGTCTGATGAACTGGGTGGTTGTCTGCGTGGCGGCCGTGGTAATAATGTGGTTTTCGGTAGGGGTCTTCCCTGTTCGTCCCACGGTCATCATCAGCGGCAGCATGAGGCCAGTCATGGAAATAGGTGACATGGTGATTGTGGGCAGGGTTAACGAAACAGTGCTGAAAAAAGGTGACATTATTCAGTTCCGTCAAAAAGAAGGTACCATGCCAACGGTCCACAGGATTGAATCAATAACAAAGCAGAATGACAAAAACTTATACATAACCAAGGGCGACAACAACAGAATTAAAGATTCGGAGCCGGTGCTGCCGGAACAGGTTGTAGGCAAGGTGATCTGTATTGTACCAAAAGCCGGTTGGCCTACGATAGTCATAAAACAGCTAATGGCAAAAATCACCGGGGCTTCCTAGGGGGATGAAGAATATATGCAGGTCGAAAAAAAACAGATAGAAAAAAAAGCTCGTATGGCGATTGCAGGTATCCTTTTAATACTTTTCCTCGCTTCTATATACGGCATCTACCGCGTTTCCCAAAAGCCCGCCGAGGTGGAGAACAAATTCAGCTCACTCCTGCTCGCACTAGCATCAGGGTTTATGTTCCCGGCAGCGGCAGGGCCGTTGCGGTGTTTACTCATTTTTTCTTGACTGCTCAACTGGTGCTTAAAAGAACACGGGAGACATAGTACACCTGCTCTGCAGGTTAGCTCTACTGCTTTGACCAGGTCACAGGGCAGCATTGTTTTGGAGAGGCAGCCATCAGCCCCGGCATCGATGGCGGCACGAGCTTCGCTGACGGTGTCATCCTTGATCAGTACCAACACTTTGGTATATGGACAGGACTCTTTTATGGGCAGCAACAGTTCTCCAATCTCATCTTCTGAATTTATTTCTATAATAATCACATCAGGTTGTATTTTCTGGGCCTCTGCAATCGAATCCAAGCCGCAGCCCACTTCACCCATGATCTTAAAGCCTTCTATCGATGTAAAAATCGCTGCTAAGCCCCGGCTTACTCCCTGGGGTTCACACATTATTAACAAGCGGATTTGGTACATCTTGTTCTCCTATCAGCAAAAGTATATGCAATAAAGCAAAAACCGAAGAGCGGATTAAAAAATAATCCTATCTTCGGTAACCAGTCGATCAACCCATTTTTAAAAAAAGTGGATGACACTGGCTTTGCGATCCCCTCATACACAGTGGGAGCGCCTTTTCGGTATAGGTGAGAAAGTATATTGGTTCTCAAGCATTATCAATCATACAATAAATTACAATAAAACATCCAGCATTAAATTATTACAGGATATCATGTGATTTATGCTCAATATTATAACTAACTTTATATTTCGACCTGAAAACTTATATATCATAACAAGATATGTAGCTTTAACAAGAAATGTTTTGTCCGGCAGAACCGTCCCCATTGCAAGACCCATTTTGGCACCTAATTGCTCGGTCCGGCATAGGCTTTAAACAAGGGTTACCTGAGTTAATTCACTCATTTTAAAGGGGGGCGACTACCGGCTTTTAGCAGGCGGTAGGTAAAAGTGGAAAGAAAGCAAGCCTCAGCATATAAGCCTTACGTGATCCAATGCAGCGGTCTGATTGGCCTGCCTGAAAGACAGCAACTGGAGGCCCTGGAGGTGCTCCTGTGCGAGTATTACCCCGGCAGCGCCTTTCTGGCCAGAGTACGCGAAGAGAAGCTGGCAGCTGTAAAAAAATTGCCCTTTGTAACAGCTGTCAGCCTCTTTGGGGCAGCACAAAAATTTGCCGGCGGACTGATGAAGGCCCTGGTGTTAACACCGGACGGCTTGGGCAAAAAGAAGCAAGTCATCGTAAAACTATTTGAAAATGCCGGGGCTGGGGCGGTTGTCGACTTTGTCAGGAACAAGGGAGGCAGAGTGGCCGGGCATGACAGTCAGTGGCTGGAAATAGAGCTGCTGCCGGAACAGCTGGCCCAACTGGCCCAGCTCCACGAAGTGCACTGCATCGAGGAAAAAGGGGAATACGAGCTTTTGAACAACCGCGCGGGGGAAATTATCCGGACGCCGTCTTTGTGGAACAAAGGGTTATCCGGCGCCGGGCAGATCATCGGCATCGCAGATACCGGTCTTGATACGGGTGTCCTGGAAACCCTGCACACTGACTTGAAAAGCAAAGTGGCGGCCATATACGCTCTCGGCAGAAAAGGAGACGCCAGCGACCCCAACGGGCACGGCACGCATATAGCCGGGACCGCTTACGGCAAAGGCAGCGCTTCCCAGGGCCGTTACCGGGGGATGGCTCCCGCAGCGTCTCTGGTCTTTCAGTCTATTATGGATAAGGAGGGCAAGCTTTCGGGGGTGCCTAGTGACCTCGGGATCCTGCTCAGGCAGGCTTACGAGGCAGGGGCGAGGCTCTACAATATCTCCTGGGGTATGAGCGCCAACAGCGCCTATAATTACGCTGCGGCCCAGGTAGACAGGTTTGTCTGGGAGCACGATGACATGGCGGTAGCGATAGCGGCCGGCAATAACGGGGAAGCGCGGTCCATTACCTCTCCCGCAACGGCCAAGAACGTGATCACCGTCGGGGCCAGCGAGAATAACCGCCCGGAAAAGGGCATCGTTTCCGACAACCCCGCCGAGCTGGCCTTTTTCAGCAGCCGGGGCCCGACCAGTGATGGCCGCCGCAAGCCAGACGTCGTGGCTCCGGGGACCTGGATTCTCTCAACCAGGTCATCTCTGCCGCAGGCCGACAATTTTTGGGGCGTTGAAGACCAGCACTACGCCTATAACAGCGGCACCAGCATGGCCGCACCCATTGTCACGGGGATGCTCGCCCTGGTGCGGGAGTATTTCATCCAGACCCGTAGCTGCCAGCCTTGCGCCGCACTTTTAAAAGCGGCTTTGCTGGACGGGGCTTTTGTGCTGCCCGGCTATATGGAAAATGATGAAGGCTGGGGGCGGCTAAAGGCGCCCGACCCGGCGATCAATCCCGCCAGGGAATGTTTATTCGTCAACCAGGAAACGAAGCTGGCCACGGGGGAAAGCAAAACGTATGAATACCTGTTAAGCGCTGCAGGTGGACCTTTGAAAATAACCCTGGTCTGGACGGATTATCCGGCGCAGGTAAATGCCGCCGCCCTGGTCAATGACCTCGACCTTACCGTGCAAAGCCCTTCCGGACAGACCTTTTGCCCCGGTGACCATATCAACAATGTCGAGCAGGTGGTGATCCCGGACCCGCCAGCCGGTGTCTACAAAGTGACCGTCAGCGGCTACCACGTGCCGATGGGCTACCAGCATTATGCCCTGTTTGTCAATAGTAGTGACGCCTCCGGCAGCAGTCCCAGCAGCTAGCCTATTGAAACCGGACCCTCAAGTTAAAGTAAAAGACCCCCTTCAAACAGCAGCCCTTAATCGGGGAACTGCCCAAAGGGGGTTTTTGTCTGTGATGCTCATATCCCTTCCACCAGCAGCATACCATATATTAGGAGGGTTGTCCCAAGGTGAAATGCCAGGTGCTAATGAATTAGCTTTTGTTTGAAAGGAGTCTGCTTATGTTTCCCACCATCGTCACAGCTATCCGGATCCGCAAGCGCCACTTGGTTGCTCTGGTGGTCCTGGTGTTTCTTGCATTTTTTCTGGCCCGGCTGCTTGAGGACAAAAGCAACCGCCAGTTTGTAGCGGCAATGGCCCCGGCGGTGGCAAACCGGGTTATTGTGGTGGATCCGGGGCACGGCGGCATTGACCCCGGCGTGGTCGGCAAAAACGGAGTTCTCGAAAAAGACATCACCCTGGCGGTAGGCCAAAGACTGGCCGCCAACCTGGGACAGGCCGGGGCTATGGTGCTCATGACCAGGGAAACAGACACCGACCTCAGCGACTCTGCCACCCTCGGAGCTGCCGCTAAAAAGGGGGAGGACCTCAAGAGGCGGATGGCGTTGGCCAATGACAATCAGGCTGACCTGTACGTCAGCGTCCACGTCAACAGCTTCCCGTCTTCCAAGCGGCACGGCGCCCAGACCTTTGTCCAGCCCGGTATGGAGAACAGCATGAAAGCAAGCCAGTACATCCAGGATGAACTGGCCAAGTTGCTCCGCAACACCACCCGCCAACCGGTGGAGGTGGACTACTATGTCACCAGGAACACCGTCATGCCGGCAGTAGTCGTGGAAATAGGGTTCATCAGCAACGACGCCGAGGCCAAGCTGCTGGAAGATCCCGCTTATCAGGGCAAAGTGGCCTGGGCCATCTACGCCGGGGTGGTCAAGTACTTCGCCGGGCAGGGGCCACTAACCAAGGCAGAGCCTAGCAGGGAAGAAATCATTAAAACCTTTAAAGAAAACTCTACAAAAGGTCTAAAGCCCTAACACGGTGAGCACATTAACACGGGGACGTCTCTCGTGTTAATGTGTGGTAAAAGGTGGGCTATGCGTGTGCGTTATGTGTTAGAGGAACTGGGCGGCCTTGGAGCTTTTTTCAGCTGCGTAGGTTGCCCTGGCGCTGATCGCGGCATCCACGGGTAGGGAGTTTGCCCGCAGCTCGTTCTCAAAGTCGGCCATGATCGCGTACATTTTGTCGTCGCACTCGGCTTCGAGTGCTTTGCCGGCGGAGTAGTACTTTTCGGTCAGCGGGGTGATGTCGGCGCTGGGGTCGGCCTCCTTAGCCGCCTGGTAATCAATAATAGCAGAGGATAGCAGGCTGTTTATTCTGGCTTCATAACTGGAGCCGGTCGCCTGCAGGCGGTCGATGTATTTCTCTTCGATTTCGGCCTGCAGGTCAGCCACCTCGGGTGAGCTTTCGGCCTCGCTGCCACCGGTAGTTCCGCTGGTGGGGGAAGGCAAGGCATCTGCGTTTTGGGTGTTGGCCTGCCCGGCATTGTTTGACTGGGCGGGCACACCTTGTTGATTGTTCATGGTCTGGTCTTGATTTTGCTGTTTGTTTTGGTTGTCAAAAAGCAGGTTTATGCCCAGAGAGACTGTGGCAATCAAAATAAATACCGTGATTAAAAATTTTCTTTTAGTCATGGACGCTCCTTAGATCTTTGAAAATTGCCGGCGTCAGCCAGCAGGTCAAGGTAGAGACCGCTAGTCCGGTGTTCCGGGTGAGCTGCTGTATAGGCTGGGGAGCTATACATTAGGTTATAAACAGTTTGTAAGTAATGTTTTTCAACGCAGGAGGGATAAAACCTTTTTATTGTTAATTACATTATTATGCTCCGTCAAAGTATAATGTAATATAACCAACTTAAAATAAATTCTACGAGGTACACGAAACTTGGAAAATGCTTTATTGGTTTTGGTTAACTTAATAAATGACTTGCATGATTTCATAGTAAACATCTTTAGATTTCTAGGCCTCGGTTTAACAGATAAGGACCTTCATTTCTGGTTTGTCGGGGTCGTTGGCACAGTAATCTTTGTAGTATCCGATTTAATTTTTAGGTATGTTATCAGATGGAATATATCAGTCATTTCTTTTATTTATACCTTTACGGTGCTGATAGTGGTCATACTTGGATTGGAAATTGAGCAAAAAATAACAGGCAGAGGCGCCATGGAATTTGCCGACATCGTTTCAGGACTATGGGGGTTTATAGCTATATTCAGCGTGTTCTTGGCGATAAAAGCAACACTTTATTTGACTAAGAAGCTTTACCAAAAATTCAGTAGTAAAGCGAGGTAGCGGTTGGAAATAATACGCGGGATTCTGCCGGTCAGCAAGGAAGTGATGGTAAGAAGGATTAATATAACAATCGGCGAATATTACTATTAATTTATGATTGGTAATATATCCCTGGTTGTGAATATTTTAATAGATGCTCACTTCATAAAAAGGAAGCGATCTAAAATGCTGTCGGTATGGATGGACTTTTATCTGTTCTGTATATTGTTGGTGCTTTTTATATATGTACTAACAGTAAACAACATCACAACCTTACATAAAGCATATTTAGCCTTCCACTCTTTGATGATGCTGTGGCCGATCTGTAATTTCATCATTAACATTACTCCTGATCAACATTTACAGTGGTTTTTCCTGAATGTAGCCTTCATTGGCCTTAGTTTTTTGGGCTTTGGCTGGCTGATGTTTTCTTTGGTATTGACCAGGAAATTTGACGGTTTGAAGAGGCCCGTTTTTGTCCTGTCAGTCACGCCTGCTGTTCTGTGCTCAATACTGGCCACAACCAATCCCTGGCATTTCATGTTTGCCCATTCCAGCAGCGGGGGATGGGCAGTTCGTACCTATGGCCCTTTTTTCTGGTTCTTTTCCATATATGTTTTGGGTTATTTATTACTATCCAGCGTATTGATATTTAGGACTGCGATAAATGCGCCTGAAAGCAACATGAAAAAGCAGGTATCTCTTTGTATGTGGGGAGTTATAATATTAATTGTATTTTCTCAATTGGATATTCTCTTTAACGTGGCGCTTTTCCCGCTGTTCGGGGTTGTGCCCGGGTTAACTTCCTTCGGAATTGTTGCATCAGCCGTTTGTTATGTAATTGCCATAAATAAGTACGACTTGTTCAGAATTGTAACCATTGCCCAGCGTGAGGTTGTAGATAGCATGGCTATAGGCATGTTCGTCATAGATAAAGATGAAATAGTGCTTGATCTTAACAAGAGCGCAACTAAATTTTTAAAGACCCAGGCAGGCAGGATTTTCGATATAAAGGAGCTCTTACAGCTTTCAAAAACACAAAGCCCCAATAGTATTTTTCTGGAGGATTATAATACTAACAAATTAAAAAACCTGCATACTGAAGTGAAACTCATAAAAGAGCAAATTATGCACGTTTCCATTAATATATCGCCGGTACTTGACGACAATAAAAATCTTTTAGGACGGATAATAACTTTGAATGACGTGACCGAATTGCGTAGTTTGCTCGAGCAAAATAATGAAAACAATGCGATCCTCCTGCAGCAAAACAAGGAATTATTGCGGATTCAGGAAGAGCTTTACGACGTCAATAAAAAACTTGAAAAGGCTACGATAACAGACGATTTAACTGATTGTTACAACAAGCGATACTTGATGCAGCAGGTGGCCTGCGAAATTTTGGCCTCTCAGCGTTATAAAGTTCCATTTTCAATCCTGCTTATAGATATAGATAAATTTAAGCTTATCAACGATGCATACGGACACCTGCTCGGGGATGATGTTCTGAGGGGTGTGGTAGACGCTATTAAAAGCAAGCTCCGCCGTTCAGATATTCTAGTCAGATTCGGAGGGGATGAATTTATCATATATATGCCAAACACGGATAGGGCGGGTGCTTTTATTCTTGCCGAAAAAGTAAGAAGTACTATAGAGAGCTACTCTATCAGTTCCGCCAAAGGAGTTATGCATGTAACCATCAGCGTTGGCCTTGTCAGTGTTGGGGCCAACGCTGAGATATCCAATAATCCTGAGAAATTCATGGAAGAGTTACTGGAGCGGGCGGATTGGGCCCTATACGAGTCCAAGGAAAACGGGCGAAACTGTGTGGTGTTTGAACCGTCCCCCTGTGCTAAAAAGAGAGAGATGACTATATATGATAAAGAGCAATTTTAACGATTATGTGCTTCTGAAAGAAGGTTTGAGATGATAGAAGTAGGTAAGATGCAAAAATTGGCAGTAGTTAGAAAAGCTCAGAAGGGGTACTATCTAAATTCCAAAGAAGCTAGGGGCCAAAATGATGTTTTGCTTCCCAAGAATCAGGCGCCGGAAGAAATTGAAGTAGGCGATGAGATAGAGGTATTTGTATATAAAGATTCTGAGGAAACAACGATAGCAACGGTAAGAAAACCTAAGCTGTTACTTGGTGAATTAGCCGTATTAAGAGTAGTTGCTATTACAAACTTTGGTGCTTTTTTAGACTGGGGTTTGGAAAAGGATTTGCTTTTGCCTCTTAAAGAACAAGCCGGTACGGTTGTAAAAGATGGGACATATTTGGTGGGATTATATATCAATAGTAGTGATAGATTATGTGCAACTATGAAAATATATGATTCTCTTAGCTCCGAAGCACCCTATAAAAATAATGATATCGTCCAGGGAACCATCTATAACATCAATAATGAGTTGGGCGTCTTTGTGGCTGTAGATAATAAATATCATGGCTTGATTTTGAATAAGGAGTTGTATGGCAACTTCGCTATAGGTGACAATATCGAAGTAAGAATTAAAAAGGTAAGGCCAGACGGCAAACTGGAATTAAGCCTAAGACAAGAGGCCTATCATGAAATAGAGAATGATGCGCAAAAAATCCTGGAAAGGTTGAAATTAAGCGGTGGTACCCTTCAGCTCAATGACAGCAGCGCTCCCGATTTTATTAAAGAGGAGCTAAATATGAGTAAACGTGCCTTTAAAAGAGCTGTTGGAAGGCTTATGAAAGAGGGAGCAATCAAAACCACGGACAAAGGTATTGAGATGATGTGGTAATAGAAATATTGAAACCCGCCGATTTAGGCGGGTTTTTTTTGATACCTGCGCCATAGCTTGCTTATTTCAACGAGGAGCAGCGGTATTAAACTTAAGCTCAGGACAAAGGCCCAGTCGGAAGGCGCAAGCAGCGCGGTACCAAAAATATTTCTTAGAAAAGGTACCAAAATCACGATGAACAGCGCTGCGGCTGATACCAGGAAGGCATAGATCAGGCTGCGGTTGGTACCTAGCTTTAAGGTAAAAAGAGATAGCTCTGTACTCCGGATGTTAAAGGAATGCACCAACTGTGACATGGCCATAGCAACAAAGGCCATCGTGTGCGCTTCCTGCAGGGTCCGGCCCCAGGCCAGTGCGAACCAGTAGGCTGTCAGGGACAAAAGCCCGATCATGAGGCCCTGCCATAATATAGCGGCGCCTACACCCCCGGCAAAGATACCCTCTTTGGGATCCCGGGGAGGCCTTCCCATGATGCCCTTTTGGGGCGGTTCCAGCCCAAGGG
Organism: Desulfotomaculaceae bacterium; assembly: GCA_028702695.1. Lineage (GTDB taxonomy): Bacteria > Bacillota > Desulfotomaculia > Desulfotomaculales > Pelotomaculaceae > Pelotomaculum_C. The sequence continues at coordinate 18,028 of JAQVOH010000022.1, read as the reverse complement.
CGAGGGCAGGCGGACCATCGGTAACCAGGTTTAGCCACAGAATCTGGATCGGGCTTAAGGGGCTCCCCAAGCCGAGCAGCAGGCTGGTAAAAATGGCAACAATTTCTCCGGTATTACAGGAAAGCAGGTACTGGACCGAACCACGGATATTGTTATAGATGGTCCGGCCTTCCTCCACCGCCTGTACAATAGTAGCAAAATTGTCGTCCTGCAGGACCATGTCCGAGGCTTCCTTGGCCACCTCAGTGCCGCTGATCCCCATCGCGGCGCCGATATCGGCCCTTTTTAGCGCCGGGGCATCGTTAACGCCGTCACCGGTCATCGCTACAATATGCCCGTGGTATTTCAATGCGTCCACGATCCGCAGCTTGTGTTCGGGAGATACCCTGGCGAAGACAGAGACATGGTTAACCACACCATTTAGTTGTTCTTCATTCATTTGTTCCAGTTGGTCGCCGGTCAGACTGTCATCACCCGGCTGCAATATCCCCAAATCCCTGGCGATGGCCACGGCTGTATCCCGGTGATCACCGGTGATCATGACCGTGCGGATGCCCGCGCTGTGGCACCTCGCCACTGCATCCTTGGCCTCAGGACGAGGGGGGTCTTGCAGGGCGAAGAAGCCGATAAAAGTCAGCTCCCGCTCCGCAGTTGCCGCCGCCAGGCTCAAGGGGACTTCCTGCCACAGCCGGCTGGCGAGGGCCAGTACTCTTTGCCCCTGTGAGGCAAACTGGGAATTGATGGCCAAAAGCTGTTTGCGGTATTCCTCATCCAGTACGGCCGTTTCCTCCCGCAGCAGCACATGTGTGCAGCGTTCGACCACCACATCCGGCGCCCCCTTGGTAAAGGACCGGAAAACCCCTTCCATGTTGTGGAAGGTTGTCATCATCTTGCGGTCTGAGTCAAAGGGTAGCTCGGCGATTCTGGGGCTTGTTTGACGCGATGCCTCTCTGGTTAAACCTGCTTTGGCCGCGGCAACCACCAGAGCCCCCTCGGTGGGGTCACCGATGACCTGATAACCTTTTTCCGTAGCTTCTACTTGGGCGTCACTGTTTAACAGTCCTCCAAGCAGGGTCAAATGCAGGCTGGCAAGGGTCGCAGGTGAGACTTCAGAGCCGTCCTGGTCGAGGAACGCTCCTTCCGGAGCATAGCCGGTGCCGGTTATTTCAAACAGCCTGCCTGCATTGTAGACAGAGGTAGCAGTCATTTCATTTTTCGTCAGGGTGCCGGTTTTATCAGAGCAAATTACGGTTGCTGTACCCAGCGTCTCAACAGCAGGGAGCTTTCTGATAATCGCCCGGTGGCGGCTCATCCTGGTCACGCCCAGAGCCAGGACTATGGTTACGACTGCGGGAAGTCCCTCGGGGACGGCCGCGACAGCAAGGCTGATGGCGATCATAAACATATCCAACATATTTTCGCCGCGCCACAGCCCGATAAGTAATACCAGCGAGACGATCACCACTGCGGCAATCCCCAGTATTTTGCCCATCTTGCCCAAACGCTGCTGCAAAGGGGTGGGTTCTATCACCGCCTCGTCGAGCAGTTGGGCGATGCGGCCCAACTGGGTCTTCATGCCTGTTTCCACTGCAATCGCTTTGGCCCGTCCACCCGTTATGGTGGCGCCCATGAACAGCATGTTCTTACGGTCTCCTATGGAAACCTGGTCCGCTTTAATCGCGGCCGGATCTTTCTCCACCGGCAAGGACTCACCGGTCAGGGCGGATTCGTTGGAGCGCAGGGACGCGCCCTCAATCAGCCTCAAGTCAGCCGGGACCGAATCACCTGCGTCCAGCAAAATTAAATCACCAGGCACCACTTCCTCGGCGGAAAGCTGCATAACCTTGCCATCTCTGACCACTTTAGCGGAGGGCTTGGTCAAATCCTTTAAAGCTTTGAGAGCGTTTTCGGCCTTGTTTTCCTGAATGATTCCGATAACGGCATTTAAAATTACGATAACGAGGATTACAATAGCGTCCTCCCACTCGCCAAGCATGCCGGAAATGACTGCTGCGACGACCAGGATCAACACCAGGATCTCCTTCATCTGGCCGATGAACATAGAAAAAAGGCTGCGGGGAGGCTTTTTTTGCAGGGCGTTGGGTCCATGCGCCTGCAAACGAGCAGCAGCTTCAATGGCCGCCAGCCCTTGTTCAGGGTTGGCGCCGAGTTCAAGACAGGCTTCTTGAACGTCCAAAGAATACCACTTTTTATCTTCCATATACCCTCCGGTAAGCACGAGATATTCTTGCTCCAACATACGATACTTTAATTATGGCTTATTTCCATTATTTTTAATTATAGTTTAAATTATTTCTCTTGAGAAGTGTTGGGTCACCCCTGGTTCACCAGCAAAAAATGATGTAATTTGTAGTATTGTGTAGGAAATTTTGTCAGACAATGGGTGCGGTTCTCATTGGAAATCACCTTTGGTAGTGTTAGAATATAGTACATGTCATAGTAATACTGGAATATCAGGTTGTGTTAGCTCGCCAATTTAAAAACAATGATGTAATTTGTAGTATTTTGTAGAAATATTTGTCTTAAAGTTTGCAGGATTCTATATTCTGTTTGTGAAATAAATTACATGTTATCTTATGACATAAAAAGTCGACAGCAGGAGGCAGCTATTGTGGAGGGACTGGGTTTTAGCATTGCGAGTGGATTTTTCCAGATTAGCAAGGAAGGATTATGCGTATATTCAAACGAACAAACCAACAGGATTACAGGCTACTCTGCGGAGGAAATGCTGGGCCAGGGATGGATTATGGCCATACACCCAAGGGATCGGGAGCGAGTCGTTGCAAAATGGAGAAGGTCCAACGAAAACCAGGATACACTTGGAGTTGGTTTCCGGCTCCTACGCAAAGACGGTGAAGTAGTCTGGGTTATTGGGCAAATTGTGCCCTTCCTGGGCAATGACCGCAGAGTCCTGGGGTATATCGCTACTCTTTCTGACGTTACCGGCAGAAAGCATGCTGAAAAAGCGCTAATGTTGTCAGAGGAACGGTTCTCCAAAGCCTTTAATGCCAGTCCAAGCATGGTTGCTATATACAGGCTTGCAGATGAAAGGTTTGTGGACGCCAACGACAGCTTTTTAAAGGCTTGCGGGTATAGCCGGGCAGAGTTCTTGGGGCGTACGCTTGGCGATTTAAGCTTTTGGGTGGAAGAACAGACTCGCACCAGGATAGCCGGTCTGGTGCAAGGTAAGGAAGAGGTGCATAATCTCGAAAGCCGCTATCTGACGAAAACAGGTGAAATCCGCACCGGGCTGGTATCGGCAGAGATCATTGAACTCAACGATAAGGCTTGCATGTTTGTTGCTATCAATGACATTACCGAACAAAAACGGGCAGAAGCAGCGATAGCAGTAGAACGCCAGCGGATATTTACGATCCTGCAAAGTCTACCCGTTAACATTGCGCTTGTAGCACCGGATTATTCCTTCCGTTTTGCCAACAAAGCCTTCTGTGAGAGTTTTGGTGAATCCTATGGCAAGTCCTGTTATGAGGCTCTTTACGGGAGAAAAGAACCGTGTGAGGCCTGCCTGATAGATGATATTTTCGAGGGAGGAGCTTCTTATAAATGGGAGCAGCTGCATAGCGGTTGTCCCTACCAGGTCTATGGTTACCCCTTTCATGATTTTGATGGAACGCCGTTGGCGTTAACGATGTCTATAGATATATCCGATATCAAGCAGTTGAAAGAAGAAATGTTACGGCTGGATCGGCTGAACCTGGTTGGCGAAATGGCGGCCGGCATTGGGCATGAAATCAGGAACCCTATGACCACCGTACGAGGTTTCCTGCAGTTGCTGGGGGCTAAGGAGGATTGCGCCAGGTATAAGGAATTTTTTGCCATAATGATTGAAGAATTGGACAGGGCTAACGCCATCATCACAGAATACCTGTTTCTTGCCAAAAACAAGGCCATCGAGCTGAAGAACCAAAATCTCAATTTCATCATAAATAGCTTATTCCCCATCATACAGGCCGACGCAACGCTAGCCGACAAGTATGTTGAATTGGTGTTGGGGTATATTCCTGATCTGTTCCTGGACGAAAAGGAAATCCGGCAATTAATTTTAAACCTTGCCCGCAATGGGCTGGAAGCGATGGCGCCTGGCGGCAAAATTACCATCAGGACGTATCTGGCAGGCAATAAGGTTGTTTTAGAGGTGCAGGACAAGGGACAGGGTATCGCCCCTGACGCGCTTAAAAAACTCGGGACCCCGTTCTTCACTACCAAGGATTATGGTACAGGTTTGGGGCTGGCGGTGTGTTTCAGCATTGCGAAAAGGCACGATGCCAAGATTGAGGTGAAAACCAACTCCGGGGGATCAATTTTTACTGTACAGTTTCATAAGTATAGCCCGGTTACGACTCAAATTGGTATGTTGGCGTAATTATGGTAAATAACAAAAGCCGCTGTCTCCAGTAAGGGACAGCGGCTTTTTTTGTTGTTTTTAGCCTGTCCTGCTGCACCATAAATGAAGCATCCATTGCCTTTTAGGTTTTTCCTATCAGCGGCAACCCTCCATAGAAAGTCGATGCTGCCCTATGGGTGGAGGATAAGGACGATCCTGGTCATAATTGCCAGTAATTGTAAAATTGTCCGGGCCGGAACCGATATGGTATAATTTGTGATGTCAATATTCACATTAGTTCACATCCAAAACTACTATTGCAGGGGGTAGGCCAAATGAATGTCATGGTTACGGGGGGGGCCGGCTATATCGGCAGCCACACCGTTCGCGAGCTTGAGAACAATGGGCACCAGGTATTGGTGCTGGACAACCTCTCCAGGGGACACCAGGCTGCTGTAGCAGAAACGTTTCTGATCGAGGGAGACACCTCTGACCGGGAGCTGTTAAAGCAACTCTTCACGGATTTCGAGATAGATGCCGTGATGCATTTCGCGGCCAGCAGCCAGGTCGGCGAGTCGGTGCGCCTGCCGTCGGATTACTACCAAAACAACCTGGTCAATGGCCTGAACCTCATGAATGCCATGCTTGAGTCGAGGGTCCGCCATCTGGTTTTTTCATCTACGGCAGCGGTTTACGGGGAACCGCGGGAAGTCCCCATCCCGGAGGCTCATCCCACCAACCCCACCAATCCCTACGGGGCAACCAAGCTGGCGCTGGAGGGGGCCATGCGCTGGTACGGTGAAGCCTACGGCCTGCGCTGGACCTCGCTGCGCTATTTCAACGCGGCGGGCGCCGACCCGGCGGGGGATATCGGGGAGGACCACACGCCCGAGACACACCTCATCCCACTGGTGCTGAAGGTTGCCCTGGGAGAGCTGCCCCACCTCGAGGTTTACGGCAATGATTACGCCACGCCCGACGGCACCTGCGTGCGGGACTACATCCATGTCAATGACCTGGCCCAGGCCCATGTGCTGGCCCTGGACGCGCTGGCCGACGGGGCTCCTCCCAGCGCTTACAACCTGGGCAACGGCAGCGGCTATTCTGTCCTGGAAGTGATCAGGACAGCCGAGGAAGTGGTGGGGAAAACCCTGCCCGTCAAATTTGCGGCCCGGCGGCCCGGTGACCCGGCCATGCTGGTGGCCGGATCGGACAAAATTAAGAGTGAGCTGGGCTGGCAGCCGGCCTATCCCGGACTGAAAGACATCATTGAAACTGCCTGGCGCTGGCACCTTGGCCACCCACGGGGCTTTGAAAAATGAACAGGGTGGGGAAGCGCGGCCTTTTCGTAGTATTGGCCATCTTGATCGGATTCCTGGCAGCCTTCAATGGCAGCCAGGCGGCGAACCCGCCTGACAACCCGCCGGCGCTGGAAGAGCGCAATGAGGCCGTAAACCCGCCGGTGGGGCAAGACGAGCAAGAAAGAGCGCTGGTAGCTGAGCTACTAGATTGGGATATCAGGCTTGAGGCCGCACGGCAGGAGCACGAGCGGCTTACCCGCGAGATCCCGGTGGTGCAGCAGGCTCTGGCAGACGCCGAGGCGGATTTGGCCGTAACCCGGGTCCAGTTGAGTGCGGATCAGGACAAGCTTGGCCGGTGGGTCAACTTCCTGTATCGCTATGGCCCGGTAACCTACCTGGAAGTGGTCCTGGGGGCGACGGATTTTAACGATTTCGTCGCCAGGGTTGAATCAGTAAAGATCATCATTGTCAGTCAGATAAGGCTAGTGGACGAGGTCAGGACTCTGCAGTCCCGCCGGGAAGAGCAAGTGGGAAGCCAGAGGCAGGCGCAGGCAGACCTCACGGCCAAAACCGCAGCCCTGTCCCAAAAGCTTGCCGATATGGACCGGGACCGGGCCGGGCGGGAAGCTTTTCTGGCGGAGCTCAGGCAGCAGTCCACAGGCCTGACGGACCAGGTGATCCAGTCTGAAACGGCCCTTTATAAAGCACTAACTTCTCTGCGCTATCTTTTGTCTCATCTGGACGGGCTGCCCTGGTACAACCTGTCGCCGCAAACCTTCTCGCTGAGCGGCAGGGGACTGCGCATGGAGTTCATGGACCAGGAGGTAAATAAGATTTTCCTTGGACAGGGCGACCCGAACCTGGCTTCGCTCTCGGTGCAATCTTCCAGCGGGGTGTTTTCCATTTCCGGTCGTGACGGCAGTGGGGCCGACTACAGGTTGGAAGGCAACTTTGTGCTGGAGAAAGACGGGAAAGTCCGTTTTCAACCGGCCCGCGTGCTTTTAGGCGGACTGCCGGTGAGCGGTGAAGTGCTGAAATATATCGCTTCAGAGCAGGGCCTGGACATCGATCTCGGTGACCGGACCAAGGGCTTCCGCCTCAAAGCAATCCGCCCCGAAGAAGGCAAACTAGTTGTCGAACTCACTAGCTAAAGGGGCCAAGAGGCAAGGGGCAAGTGCTTACTTTTCATGCTTGATATTTATAATTAAAGCAAAGGCAATTGTGCCGTAGGCGACAAAGCTTCGAAAGTATTCCCCTAATGCGGCATTGTGGAATAAATTCTGACCTGCTTGAGGTGAAACAATAAACAGGGTGTGAAATAGAAAAATCCCTATAATCGCATGCCGTATTTTGGCGCTTTTGATGCTGGCGCCGCCGGCCAAAAGGGCAGCGCAGGAAATAATATCCGCATTCATATGTGCCGTATACACATCAAACATGCCGATATTTTGCAAATAGACCAGCTGCCCGAGAGCGGCCAGGACGGTGGATAAGATGATTACCTTGATTCTGAGCAAATTCACATTGATCCCGGCAATTTCCGCTTTTTCATTGCCGGAACCCACCGCTTTCACCTGTTGACCAAAGCGGGTATGTAAAAGGTAGTAGAGCATTCCCGCAAACAACAGGACCACCAGGATCATGAATAAGGGAATTTCTATATCCCCTATTTTTAGCAGCCAGAGTTTATCGATGGTATTTCGATACATGCCTAAATCCACGGCATTTCTAACACCGATGCCTCTGGATAGAATGATTTCTTTATTTACGACCGGAATAAAGGTTCCGAAGCCCACCAAAAAGATCAGCTGGTAAAGGCTGTTGGCCAAAAAACCGATAATGATGGTGACAATCATTTCTTTTCCTTTGACCCTGTTTAAAATATGGCCGATGACAAAGCCCACCAGCGCGGATAGCAGGATGCCAAGGAAAAGCACCAGCAATATGCCCCTCGCTCCCTCTAGCTGATAATTGATCACAAATAAGAGCGCTGTTTGCGCGGTCATGGCGCCTACGATAATGGCAAAATTCAGCCCCATGCCGGCAACGACAGGAATAATTAACGATAAGACCAGGAGCCCGTCTCTGATAAATCTGGTGATTACCTGATTAATCACAAAGGTACCGCTAAGTCCGGAAAATTGCCAGGCCACAAATGACAGGATCAAAAACACGGTGGGTACCAGGTGCTCCAGCTTAAATAGTTTATCTGCCGGCTCCTTGTTCCTCAATGGCTGATCCCCCGTTTATCCCTGTACAATAAGGCATACAAAATAATGCTGTAGGTAATAAAGGTCCTCAAAATTTCTGTAACCTCAGGTATGAGTATTTCATTGGCGATGGGCACGGTAAGCAGGTAAATAGTCTGTAGTAAATAAGCTCCTAACACCGCTTCAAAGATCCAGGTCCTTCTCCCTGTGCTGCCCCCGATTAAAACTGCCGAAATAGCAGGAAAGGCCATAGATAAGGGTTCATCGTAAAGCTGGATAAAGCCGTAGCTTTGAGCATAAACACAAATACCAATGCCGGCCAGCATGGTGGAGAGGACAATGGCCAGCAGGCGAATCCTGCCTATATCGATGCCCGACAGCCTGGCAAAGGCTTCATTTTCCCCTGTGGCAAGAGTTGCCCGGCCAGATTTCGTGCGAAAAAACAGGTATAAGAATAAACAGATCAGTGCGTAAAAGGCGAGCAAGCCCAGCGGAATTTCCAAGGCGCCTATTTTGAGCAGGCAAAAATTGTCCAGGACGTTATAAAAATAGGGTTCCAGGCTGATTTTCGGTCTTAGGCCCTGACCCCCAATAGGATAAAGCATTTGCCTGTTTTGAAAGGGCGCCAGGGTCCAGAAATAGTTCATCAAAGGAATCATGGAAAAACCGATAAAAGTACCGGCAATTTCCTCCCGGCCTTTGACCCGGTTTAAGAGCCGCCCGTAAATCCAGCCCAAAATTGCGCAAATTACCAGGCTGAAGAATAAAGACATAAAAAAACCAAAAAAGCCGGTCAGCCTAAAATTCACGGCAATACACAAACCGACCAGGCCACCGACAATTCCCACGGGCAGGCCAAAATTCATGCCCGCGCCCACATTAAGCATGGGTATCAGCGCCAGCACCAATACCCCATTCATCACCAGCTTGGTCAAGGATTCGTTGAAGAGAATAACTAAATCCATCTGTAAAACATAGGCCAGCAGCACTAAGATCATTAAAAAAATAAGAATAATAATCTGGGGCGGTTTTATTTTATAATTCCTCATGCGTAAGTTCCTTCTTCACCTGCTAACGCTAATCCAAACTCCAGATCGGGTGAGTCAGGGAATAATATTTTAAAAATGCTTCCATTGACCATCACGGCGATCCGGTCACAGACTCTTTTTAATTCGTCTAATTCACTCGACGCAATCACAAGGGTGGTATGTTTGGTCCGGTTGATGTCGATGAGCAGGTTGAGTATTTTTTCTTTGGCTGAAATATCAATCCCCCTGGTAGGCTCCGCTACAAACAGCAATTGGGGATTGACGGTCAAGGCGCGGGCGAGACAAACCTTTTGCTGGTTCCCCCCGCTTAATTCTTTAAGCTTTTGTTTTGGCGAAGAACATTTTATAGAAAAATCCTGCACCACCTGGTCCACGTAGCGATGAGCCTTCTTCTGGTCAATAAAACCTAAAAAAGACCTGCCAAAATTCCTGGAGAACATATCTTTAACCTGGTTTCCCGTGAAAATGATATTTTCAGCCACTGAATGTTCCGGCAGTATGCCCAGGGCTTGTCTGTCATCAGGTAATACATACATGCCTTTGAGGATATTTGTTTTTGCGAGCAGCGTGTCTATTTTTTTATTTTCATATATAACCTCGCCAGCTACGGGATACATGCCCATGAGGCCATAGCCCAAGGCCAATTTACCATGTCCGGAAAGACCGGTCAGTCCCAATATTTCACCTGCAAAAACAGTCAGGTCCAGGTCTTTAATTTCTTCACCCGGCATGGCCACTGAGAACTGCTGAAAACGAATGGCCGGACGGGTCTTCATCGCTCTTTTGGTGGCGTTGGCAAGCTGCACCGTGTGCCCGATCATATCCCTGGCCAGGTTGTTTACGGATATTTCCCCTTTATGATACTGGGACACGACTGCTCCATCCCTAAAAACGGTGACCCTGTCGCATATCTGCTGCACTTCCTCCAGCCGGTGAGAAATGAATAAGATCCCCAGCCCGTCTTTGGCCAGGCCTAGCAGGGCTTCAATCAAATTTGAGGCGTCATCTTTGCTGAGAACAGCAGTGGGCTCATCTAATAACAACAATTTTAAATCGGTGCGAGCTATTTCCCTGGCGATCTCCACAAATTGTCTCGTGTTTGTGGAAAGGTTGATAATTTTAACGCCCACATCAACATCTATACCCAGCTTTTTTAAAACTCTAGCCGCACTTGTATCATTTCGTTTTCTGTCTATGAAGGAGAGTTTTTTGCCAAATAAACGGTCGGTAAATTGATAGGTCTCTTCACGGCCCAGCTTAATATTTTCGCCAATCGTCAGATCAGGGAGCAAGGCAAATTCTTGGTGCACCATGCCCATGCCCATACGAATGACCTCGGCACAGCTTTTTGCCTGAAGGCTTTTGCCTGCGTAAGCTATTTTCCCCTGGTAGCCACCGGTTTCCCTGATGATAGGATTGCCGAACAAAATATTCATCAAGGTGCTTTTACCAGAACCATTGGCTCCTACAATGCCATGTATTTCACCTGCTTTTACCGACAGGTTGACCTTTGTTAAAGCAGGGATTCCGTTATAGCTTTTGCTCAAGTTTTTAATTTCCAAAATATTGCCCATAGCAACCCCGTAAAATAAAAGACAGGCTGTCTTAAGTTAAGACAGCCTTTTCTTTTATTTGATAAATTGTAACTCATGTTCTAGTATAGGATCGAATCCATGATTAGTACATAATAATTCTCAAGCTCAGCGCCGGCTTCTGCGGGTTTAAAGTGATTGAAGGTAACGTTGTAGCCCGAGAAATCCTTGGCAAACTGGTTCAAATTCTGCAAGTTATTGTAATCGAAGCCGGGGTCATCAATTATTTTTTTTGCCAGTTCGACAGCATACTGGGGTACGAACACAGTGGCGGGCAGCGGCCAGCCACCCAATCTATTGGTCATTTGCGCAGCTGCTGCGTGCTCCCGGATCATAGTATTGATTTTTTCGAAATCCCAGGCATCCTCATCGGAAATTTCCAAGCCCATCACCGTGGGATACGCCTGGGTGGGGGTGGGGCAGCACTGCTCCGCAACCATGAATTTTAATTTCAGCGCTTCATCAATAATGACATCATACATCGGGCAGTTTGTGCCGAAGATGTTCGTTTCCGTCCCGTATTTGCTTATTTGACGGGGAATATCCTCCCTTAAGAATTGCAGCATGGGACCGGTTCCATTGCCGGTTTGAGGATCGGGAGTAGCCACTTCAACCCACTGCATACCCAACTGTTCACTGGTTTTCTGCATCATATCTTTTCTCTGGGCAATCACTTCTTTGGCCAAATGGGTGGGGAAGGAGTAGTGAATGACCGTTTTTGCGCCCATACTTTCAGCCTTGCGAGCAATCGCCTCTCCTCTTTTGACCCAATCCGTATCCAAGTTAATATCTACATATTTCGCCATCAACACGGGATCATCCCAAATAGGAGCGGTCATCGTAATAATATCAGGTCTGGTCTCTTCTACCTTTTGCAGGGCAGGTAATAAGCCCGCTTGCCCGGAAATCACGATAATGGCTTTCATTTGGGGATCGTCTGCCAGGGAAGTAATCTGGCTTAAGCCGGTTTCTATCTCAGTCGAAAAATTTTCCGGCAGGGTGATGTGTTTGACGATGTCGGGGTATTTTTTTACCATCATGTCAGCAGCCCTGAACTCGTCTTCACTGGTAGATAAGGTTGGTGTCACGACACCGATTTTGTACCCGGCGTCAGCTTGTTGCGTTGGAGTTGTTTGATTCCCGCACCCGGCTAAGATACTAACCATAAATAAAAATAATGCCAGGGCTGCAATATTTTTTCTCATTTCTTCCTCCTTTTTTTGCATTATATTTAGATTATAAGTTCAACAAACATCCCAAGTCTAATTGATAATTATCATAAATACTTTGTCATAGATAACTTTTACTAATAAGACACAGGCCCTCTATCAAAAAGGGCCGGCGCTGGATGGCCGACCCTTTGGTGGTATTTTGTTGTGTGCTGGCGCTCCCTTAATCGGGTTCAGCTTCAAACTCTGTTACTAAATTGTCGAAGATCTTTTGTACCGGCAGGATATCTTTGAGCTGGCCCACGTTTTTGCCGGCGAAGACCACCCCGTTGTCAATCTTGCCCAGCCGCGCATTCTCCAGCGCCTGGATAATGCAGTACTCCCGGGAGCAGTCCTTCAGGCACAATTCACACCCGGTGATCGGGGCAGGGCAGCCTTTCATGACATCGCTCACAAAGGGATTGCGTATCGCCCGGCCCGGCATGCCGACCGGGCTGCTGATGAGCATGATGTCATCCGCCTGGGCTTTCAGGTACGTTTGTTTGAACGCGTCCGCCACCGCGCACTCCATGCTCAAGACGAAGCGGGTAGCCATTTGGACGCCGCTCGCCCCCAGGCGCATGACTTTGGCGATGCCGCTGCCGTCTACGATGCCCCCGGCGGCAATCACCGGGAGTTTTACGCTGGAGACAATTTCCGGCAGGATTTCAAAGATCGAGCGGTCGGTGCCCAGGTGTCCACCGGCTTCAGACCCTTCGGCCACCACCGCCGAGGCCCCGGACTTTTCGGCTATTTTAGCCAGCTTGCTGGAGGAAACTATAGAAACAATCGGCACTCCGGCATCTGAGCCCCATTTGAAAATATCACGCGAGAAACCTGCGCCGGTGATCACCAGATCTATTTTGTCATCGATGGCTTCATGCACCAGGTTTGCAAATTGCCGGACGGCAAACATGATGTTGATCCCGATAATACCCTTGGTCAGCTGCCGGGCCTGCCTGATTTCGTCTTTTAATTCCTTCATCGACATCCCGGTCGCTGCGATGATCCCGATGCCCCCGGCATTGGCAACGGCTGCCGCCAGAGGGGCCGTGGAAACACGTATGGCCATGCCTCCTTGTATAATGGGATAGCGTGGAATAAGATTGCCGATTTTTAGCTGTGGAAATTTCATTTTCATGTCTACTCCCTTTGCAGTCCTGATTAGTACTTAGAACTATAATATACATTTATTTTATCAAAAATAAATTAAAATGCAAAAAATCCAAAAATTTTGCACAAAGCAACAAATTCATACGCAGCGTTTTCATAACAAAAACTAACCAATCAATGTTATTCGAGGTAATTTGCATTAATCCTGTGCGAGTAAGAAAAAAAATATTACACAATAATATAGATGTCAAGATTGTTTTGTCGAAGTTTTAGGGATTGTGTACAATTATGAATTTCCATTGTTGGGTTGACTCTCCATGCTTTGTAGCCTTATACTGTATACAAAAGAATACTCCTTGTTAGGTGAGGCTTCTGCATAGATCATACGCCACTGCCCGGAAATGTCGAGAGACGCCTACGGGTCAACAGGTACTGCCGGATTAAGGCTTTACTTAATGTGGCTGAGGTTTTTTCCTCTAGCTATGTATGTGCCAAAGCTCAAACGGGCGGGGAAAATATGGGCTTTTTTATTTTACCACAAAAACTTCCTTGCGCGCCGGGGAAGTTTTCTTTTTATAACACGCATTATGGATTATCTGGGTAATATATAGACTGGGGGGTGACCGCAAATGAGCGATATCACCATACTGGGAGAGTTCTTTATCAGTTCGATCCTGGGCCGCAAGATATCCGACTCCACCGGCCACAAGGTGGGAACGGTGCGGGACTTGGCGGTGCGTTGGGATGCGGTCTGCCCCCGGGTGATCGGAATCAAGTATGGCAAGGATATCCAGGAGCTCATCCGTGTTTGCGACGTCGCCGAAATCAGCGGCAAGGGGTTGACCTTAAAGGCCCCTTTTGGCGACAACAAACTGCACACCCTGCGGGAAGACGAAATCCTGGTCAAAAAGTGGCTCCTCGACAAGCAGATCGTCGACATGAAGGGGTCGAAGCTGGTCCGGGTCAACGATATCAAGCTCTCCTGGGTCAAGCACAAGGTTGCTCCCGAACTGATGCTGACGGCGGTGGACGTCGGCGTGCGCGGCTTAATCCGCAGGATCACCGGTTTGGACCCCAAGTCACAGCGGTTCCCCGCCAACCTGGTTGGCTGGCAGTACCTGGAGCCGATTCGTTCCCGTACGGCCAACATCAAACTGGCGGAGTCCACCGACAAATTCAGCAAGCTGCACCCGGCCGACATTGCCGAAATCATCGAGGACCTGGACCAATACGAACGTCCGGACTTCATCAATACCCTGGATGATCAGACCGCTGCCGAGGCTTTGGGCGAAGTGGATCTGGAAACCCAGGTTGACATCATAGAAACAATGGACAGCGAACGGGCATCCAGGATTCTGGAGGAAATGGCGCCGGATGAGGCGGCCGACCTCTTAGGCGAACTGACCCAGGAAAAGTCGGATGAACTCTTAAACCTGATGGAACCGGAGGAAGCGGAAGACGTCCGGGAACTGATGGAATACGAGGACGACACCGCCGGCGCCCTGATGACGACCGATTTTATCGCCTTCCAGTTCAACACGACCGCCGAGGAGGCCATAGACAAACTGCGTGAGGTGGCCCCCTCCGCCGAGATTATCTATTATATGTATGTTTTGGACGATGAAGAGAAGCTCCTGGGCGTGGTGTCGCTGCGTGACCTGATTATCGCCAAACCGCCCACACCTTTGGGTGAGATCATGCAGGACCGGATTATCAGCGTCATGTCTGGTGACGACCCCCGCGATATCCTGGAAGCCATCATGAAATATGACCTGATCGCGGTCCCGGTCACCAACAAGAACGGCCACATGCTGGGCATCGTGACCGTGGACGACGCGATGGATTCCATTATTCCGGACCGCAAGAGCCTGGAGAGCTTCTCCTACTTTATGATGCGCAAAGCCTTCGGCCGCAATAAGCGGTAGGGAAGCAAGGTGACTGGATGAAACTGAGCAACTTCAAAAGAAACATCATCGTGTTTTTCGCGGTCCTGGGGCCCGGCATCATTACCGCCAACGTCGACAACGATGCCGGCGGCATCACCACCTATTCTATCGCCGGCGCCACCTATGGCTATGAGCTGCTGTGGGTCTTCCTCCCGATGGTGGTGGCTCTTTTTGTTGTCCAGGAAATGGGTGTGCGCATGGGGGCCGTTACAGGCAAGGGCCTGGCCGACCTGATCCGGGAGAAGTACGGGGTCCGCCTGATTCTCTTTGCCATCCTAGGACTGGTCCTGTCGGCGATGGGCAACACGGTAGCGGAATTTGCCGGTGTGGCTGCCAGTACGGAAATATTCGGTATCAGTAAATACATCTCCGTGCCGCTTTCCGCACTGGCCGTGTGGTGGCTGGTGGTCAAGGGGACCTACCAGAAGGTGGAGAAGATTTTCCTGATGGCATCCTTGCTTTATTTTTCCTATATCATTTCCGGGATGCTGGCGCAGCCGCCCTGGGGCACGGTCCTGAAAGAAACGGTGACTCCTCACTTCCATTTCGACAGCGGCTACCTGGCCATGCTGATCGGCCTGGTCGGGACCACCATCGCGCCGTGGATGCAGTTTTATATCCAGTCAGCCGTGGTGGAAAAGGGCATCACCGTCAAGGAATACCGGCTTTCACGCATTGACGTAGCCGTTGGGGTGGTCATGGTCAACGTGGTGGCGGCCTTCATCGTGGTGGCCTGTGCGGCAACCCTGCATAAGAACGGCGTCACCATCGAGACCGCCCAGGACGCGGCCAGCGCCCTGGCTCCCCTGGCCGGCCGCTGGGCCTCCGAGCTGTTTGCCTTTGGGCTTTTCAACGCCTCCCTGTTTGCCGCCTCGATCCTGCCGCTTTCCACGGCCTACCTCATCTGTGAAGCGCTGGGCTTTGAGGCCGGGGTGGACAAGACCTGGGGTGAGGCTCCGGCATTCTATGGCCTGTACACCTTCCTGGTGGTCATTGGCGCCGGAATTATCCTGCTGCCCAATGTTCCCCTGATCCAGATCATGCTCTGGTCCCAGGTCATCAACGGCATCCTGCTGCCGCTAGTGCTGATCTTCATGCTGGACCTGATCAACGACCCGGACCTGATGGGCGAATATGTCAATTCCAAGACCTTCAACGTAATCTCCTGGCTTGTCACCTTCATCATGATTTTCCTGACCACGCTGCTCGTGGGCATCTCCATCTACCAGGGCCTTTTTTAATCAGCACTTGCCCCCGTCACCATTTGATCACGGCGAACATATAATACTCTCTCAGGAGCAACTTCCCGGGAGAGGTGAATTATTTGCATATCCTGTCGATTATGCTGCTGGCGCTGTCCACCAGCCTGGACAGCCTTGCGGTCGGGATTGTCTACGGCATGCGAAAGATCAGGCTGCCGTGGTCGTCAAACCTCCTGATCGCGCTATTAACCGGCCTGGGCACCTTTGCGGCCATGAAAGCAGGCGCCTATATCTTTACCCTGATGCCCCCGGTGGGGGCGTCCTATATCAGTTCAGGCGTGATGGCCGGGGCCGGGGTCTGGATTATCCTCCAGTCCAGGAGCAAGCCCAGGGAAATGGACTTCCCAGTCCAGGAGCAGCAGGCGACGCACGAAGGAAGCAACAAAACACTCCCCATCGAGCAGCCGGTAGCTGTGCCGCTGGTCACTTTAGAGATCAAGGTTCTCGGCCTTTTGATCCGGATTCTGAAGGAACCGGTTGCTGTAGACAAGGACTGCTCCGGCGCGATCGACTTCAAGGAGGCCTGCGTGCTGGGCCTTGCGCTGACGTTAAACAACCTGGCCGGAGGCTTAGGCGGCGGCATGATCGGCCTGGACCCCGGGTTGACCGCGCTTTTGGCTCTGGTGACCAGCCTCCTGTTCTTCATCATCGGCCTTAAGGTTGGCCAAAAATATCTCTCCAATTGGATCGGCGAGAGGTCCGCCGTGATCGCCGGCCTGGCCCTGATCGCCATCGGGGTCTTCGAGCTCTTGGCGTAGGGGGAAGATATTTTTTAAGCTTATTTTCAGCCTCCTGAGGCATTATGGATATAGATGCAGTAAAAGGAGGTTCCATCAATGAAAGAATTTTTCAAACTGCCCCGGATGAAGATATTCTGCTCTTTCCTGGCAGGAGCTATAATAGTGACGACGGTGTTTTTGGCCAGCTCCTGGTACGGCCTGCCGCAGATTAGCTTTCCGGACAAAGTGGGCCAGGCCTTTGCCAGCACACCGGGACCCGATGCGATTCCGGATATTGCAGCCAACGCCAGCCCGGCGGTAGTCAGGATTGATACCACCGTCGTACAACAAAACAGCCGGTACGACGCGTACTACAACGACCCGTTCTTCCGGCAGTTCTTTGGCAGCCGTGTTCCGGCCCAGTCCCAAGAGAGACACGGCATGGGTTCCGGGTTCGCCATCTCAGCGGACGGCTATATCCTAACCAATGAGCACGTCATCAGCGGGGCGAGCAGTATTGAGGTGACGGTGTCCAACCGCGATAAAGCTTATACGGCCAAGCTGGTAGGGTCCGACGCGGATCTTGACCTGGCCGTGTTGAAAATCGAACCGGACGGCGCTCTGCCCTACGTCCAAATGGGTGACTCGGACAGCATCCGGGTGGGCGACTGGGCTATCGCCATCGGCAACCCCTACGGTTTGGACCACACGGTAACCGTCGGTGTGATCAGCGCCAAAGAGCGCCCCATCACCATCGAGGACCGCCAGTACCGCAACCTCTTGCAGACCGACGCCTCGATCAACCCCGGCAACAGCGGCGGCCCCCTGCTGAACTTAAAAGGCGAAGTCATCGGCATTAACACGGCCATCAACTCCGAGGCCCAGGGTATCGGCTTTGCCATCCCGAGCAATACGGTCAAGGAAGTCTATGACGACCTGGTCAACAAGGGCGGCGTAGAGCACCCCTGGCTGGGCGCCTACCTGCAGTCGGTAACCGAGGACCTTGCAGATTATTACGGGCTAGACGACCCGACCGGGGCCGTCGTGACCTCCACGGTAAGCGGCGGTCCGGCCAACAAAGCGGGGCTGCAGCGCGGTGATGTGATCACCCAGTACAACGGTGTCGACATCACCAGCCCCAACGCTCTTGTCGATCAGGTCACCGCGACCCCGGTGGGCAGCCAGGTCCAAATCCAATATATCCGCAGCAGTAAAACTCAGAGCACAGTGGCTACCATCACAGCTAAAACCAACTAGGGTGG
>JAQVOH010000109.1 GCA_028702695.1 Desulfotomaculaceae bacterium | reverse complement strand
CTGGTTGGCAGGAAATGCTTGAGCTGTGTTGAAATTATGATCAAGTCCCCCGGGGTAAAATAAATTCCACCCTCCAAAAATAATAATTTTCATTTAAAATAACTATTTGGAAAGGGGCTGTAAGGCCCGCTTATGTCCCACTTTGAGGATATTCAAAAGGACCTTCTCGCGACAGTCCGCTCTTTTATGGTTCGCTTCCCGATGGTGGAGCCTGGCAGTAAAGTTGTGGTGGCTGTTTCCGGTGGGTCTGATTCAGTGGCGCTGCTGCATCTTTTGCAACTTTTGAAAGATGACCTTGGCCTTTCATTGCATGTGGCACACTTGAATCATATGTTACGCGGGGAGGAATCAGAACAAGACGCTGCTTTTGTCGCCGAGCTGGCCGGTCGCTACGGTTTGCCGTTTACGGTTGAAGCAGTTGATGTTCATGCCTACCGGCATGAAAAAAAGCTCTCTACAGAGCTGGCCGCCAGGGAAGTACGCTACCGTTTTTTGAGCGATACAGCCCGCCTTGCCGGAGCGTCAAGAGTTGCTCTGGCACATCATGGTGATGATCAGGCCGAAACCATTTTAATCAATTTTCTGAGAGGCGCCGGAATTGCAGGTCTTAAGGGCATTCCGCCGGTACGGGAAGGATTTTATATTAGGCCGTTACTTTGTTTGAGGAAGGCAGAGCTTGAACGCTACTGTGAGGCGGCAGGCTTATCTTTTCGCCGCGACTCCTCTAATTTACAACAGGTTTATGCCAGGAACCGAATCCGGTTGAGCCTCATCCCTATGCTGGAAAAAGAGTATAATCCAAGGCTGGTTCCGGCCCTGCTCAGAACGGGCGAACTTTGCCGGGAGGAGAATGAATATCTGGAAGAACAGGCCCGGTTTGCTTTTGAAGGAGCACTCAAGGGGGCGGCCGCCGGACGGGTTGAACTTGAGCTGGCAGCCCTGGAAGTCATGCCACTGGTGCTCAGGCGCAGAGTGCTGCGTCTGGCTTGGGGGGCAATTGTCGGAGCTGACAAAAATATATCTTTTTACCACACTGCCGGGGTTGTCGATTTAATTGACAGGGGTGAATCCGGTTCGCAGATCTCACTGCCAGGTATGGTGTCAGTCGTTCGGTTGCCACCATACCTGGTATTTCTCCGGGAACAGGAGACGAAAAAGATCCCTGAATATATATACCAGCTTCAGATCCCTGGCCCAACCCGTATTCCCGAATTGGACCGTTTGGTATGGACGGATTTTGTTTCCCGAACAACCCTGCCCGATCCCAGGCTGCTGCCATCTGAGGAAGTTTATCTGGATTTTGACAAGTTGCCGCCAAAGCTATTTGTACGACGCCGCCTAAACGGGGATGTCTTTCATCCCTTCGGGCTGTCTTCGGAAGTGAAATTAAAGGATTTTCTAATTAAGCAGAAGATTCCCCTTGCTATGAGGGATCAACTTCCTTTAATCAGCACACCTAAAGAGATCGTGTGGGTAGCAGGATTAAGGTTAGGAGAGAGGTGGAAGGTTGACGAAACCACCAGGCGGGTACTTCACTTAAAGGTTGTACATAATAATATCCTGTAGGCATTAGAATAAGTAAGACAGCGGCGTCATGTTTTATTAAGCTGATTTTGCAATGATTTGAACTATGGCAAAGTTGACTGGCAGCAACGGTTTCTAATTGAAAAGCCTATGTAAATGTGGTAAAATAATCATTATGGTTTGATCTGACCAGTCCCTAGAGAGGAGTGTCATATTTGAATAAGGTTGTAAAAAACCTTAGTATCTATCTGCTGATTGTGCTGGCTATCATTGCCTTGATTAAATACACGACGCCCAACAAAGTTGTCCCCTTGCAGCTGACCTATAGCAAGTTCTACGAGGATGTGGGTCAGGGGCAGGTCACGAAGGTAGTGATCCAAACAGAGGGCCCGACCAATATCATTAGCGGGGAGAAAGCTGACGGAACCCGTTTTGAAACAAAGGGGCCTGCGGCTGATTCCGACCTGTATACACTGTTAAAGGATAAAAAAGTTGAGTGGAACAGCGAGCTGCCTCCTCAACCGGGGTGGTGGACCGGGCTGCTGACTACCCTGTTGCCGATTCTCCTCTTTATCGTCCTGTTCTTCTTCCTGATGCAGCAGACTCAGGGCGGTGGCAACCGGGTCATGTCTTTTGGCAAGAGCCGGGCCAGGCTGCAAACTGATGAAAAGAAGAAGGTCACCTTCTCCGATGTGGCTGGTGCGGACGAGGTTAAGGAAGAACTGGAGGAAATTGTCGAGTTTCTAAAAAATCCCAAAAAATATCAGGAACTGGGTGCTAAAATACCCAAGGGAGTGTTGCTTTTCGGCGCTCCGGGGACCGGCAAGACACTATTGGCCAGAGCCGTCGCTGGTGAAGCGGGAGTACCCTTCTTCAGTATCAGCGGTTCGGATTTCGTGGAGATGTTTGTAGGTGTCGGGGCCTCGCGAGTGCGCGACCTTTTTGAGCAGGCCAAGAAAAATGCTCCCTGTATTGTTTTCGTAGACGAGATTGACGCTGTTGGACGCCAGCGCGGTGCAGGCCTGGGCGGCGGTCACGATGAGCGTGAGCAAACGCTTAACCAGCTACTGGTGGAAATGGACGGTTTTGCCCCCAATGAAGGCATCATCATCCTGGCGGCCACCAACCGCCCGGATATTCTGGACCCGGCGCTCTTAAGGCCGGGGCGCTTCGACCGCCAGGTTGCTGTGGATGCACCTGATGTAATCGGCCGCAAGGAAATCCTTAAGGTCCACTCCAGGGGCAAGCCACTGGAAGATACGGTGAACCTCGATGTTCTGGCCCGCCGCACACCGGGCTTCACAGGCGCCGACCTGGCTAACCTGACCAATGAGGCAGCGCTTCTGGCGGCCAGGCAGAACCGGAAAAGGATTACCATGGCGGACATGGAAAACTCAATAGAGCGGGTTATCGCAGGGCCTGAAAAGAAGTCCAAGGTAATCAGCGAAAAAGAAAAATGGCTGGTTTGCTACCACGAGGGCGGTCATGCCGTGTTAGGCTATCTCCTGCCGAACACCGACCCTGTTCACAAGGTATCGATTATACCAAGAGGACGTGCTGGGGGGTATACCTTGTTGCTTCCCAAGGAGGACCGCTACTATGCGACCAAGTCGCAACTTTTGGACCAGGTAACCATGCTTCTCGGCGGGCGGGTGTCCGAGGCGGTGGTTCTTAAAGAAATTAGCACCGGCGCCCAAAACGACTTGGAGCGCGCCACTGACATTGTACGTAAGATGGTTATGGAATTCGGTATGAGTGGTCTGGGACCAATGACTTATGGCCGTAAAACAGATACACCTTTCCTTGGTCGCGACTTTTCCAGGGATCGCAACTATAGTGAAGAAGTGGCCAACGCCATCGATATTGAAGTGCGCGAAACCATCGATCAGTCCTACAATAAGGGTAAGGAACTTCTTGAGGAGCATC
Source organism: Desulfotomaculaceae bacterium (assembly GCA_028702695.1). Lineage (GTDB taxonomy): Bacteria > Bacillota > Desulfotomaculia > Desulfotomaculales > Pelotomaculaceae > Pelotomaculum_C. The sequence goes on along the minus strand of JAQVOH010000109.1, from coordinate 4,427 downwards.
TGGCAACACTGCACCTGGTGGCCAAGACGCTTTTTGAAAAGGAAACCATAGAAGCTGGGGAATTTGCGGAACTAATGAAGCAGGCCGGTGAGGAAGAAAGAAAGGATCGCATCGAATAGTTTCTTAAAACACCCGCAGCCAAGCAGCCGCGGGTGTTTTTGTGAAAGGTAATGTTTTGCATAATGGGTTAAAATACAAGAAGGACAAAAATTTTTAGGAGGTCATAGACATGGAACGTACATACCTTATGGTCAAACCTGACGGAGTGCAGCGTAGCCTGGCCGGCGAAATTATTTCCCGCTTTGAAAAAAAAGGTTTTAAAATCATTGGCCTGAAAATGCTGCAAATCAGCCGTGCAACTGCGGAAAAACATTACGGGGAACATGCCGGCAAACCATTTTTTGAGGGGTTGGTGGATTTCATCACCTCCGGCCCGGTGGTGGCCATGGTCCTTGAGGGTAACGGCGTGATCAATGCGGCAAGGGAAATGATGGGCGTGACCAATCCTCTCAAGGCAGCGCCCGGCACGATTAGGGGCAGCTACGGCATAGATACCGGAAGAAATATCATCCATGGTTCCGATTCTCCGGAGAGCGCCATGCGGGAAATTTCCCTCTTCTTTAGGGAGGACGAACTATTCTCATACAATCGCGATGTTGATAGGTGGATTTGTGAATAAAGGGCGGATATTCCGCCCTTTTTATATGCGGACACGGTGACAGGTAAAGTTTTACGTTTTCTTAAAATTATTCTTCTTAAAATAGAACTTTTTGGTATATAATTATTACCGGGAAGGATTTGCGCAACGCTGTAAAAGTATTAGATAATTAGTTTAGATTACTTGTCACAGCGGGGTGATAGGACTGTATCATAAAATTCTGGTGCCTTATGATAATACCACGCAGTCAAACTCAGCAGTGCAGCATGCCTATAAGATGGCAGTAGCTTCCAGGGCTTCTATGACATTATTTCACGTGGTACCTGACGCGCCTTCTGTCGACGGGGAAACTGGAGGAGCTGACGGCTTTAAACGTACTGACTCTATTAAGGAAAACAAGGCCAGGGCCAAGTTGATGCTGGATCAATTAAAGAGAAGTTTTGCAGGCCTGGATGTAAAGATTGACATAGCAGTTGCGACCGGAAAACCTTCCCATGAGGTATGTAAGAAAGCAAAGATTGAAGGCTATGACGTAATTGTCATGGGCAGTAGGGGCCTGGGCAAAATACCGGGGCTTCTGGGTGGTAGCGTCAGCAGTAAGGTAAGCCGCAATGCGCCTTGCCCGGTGATTCTGATTCATGCAGCTAACTAGGCTGGTAAACGTAAGGGACTCTGCTTAATACGGGTCCTTTTCTTTTATCCAATTTTAAGACTCTTACTAGGTGTCAAGGGTAGGTGTCAAGGGGACGGGGTTATTGACAACCTTTCCAATGCAAGGCAACCTTGTATTGGAAAGGTGTGACTGACACCACTGACACCAAAAGAAAAGTGCTCGGTAAAAAGTGGAGCACTTAGATCAGTCAACTGCTTTATTAAAATGACGCCGCACTTGAAACTATTTAAATATTGTCAACAACCCCGTCCCCCTGACAGCCGTCCCAATGCTGGATGAGTTCACTTGCTTTTTAGATCAAGCCGTTCTATAATTTTTCCAGTTAAAGCCTTTCACTTTCGGGAGGGAATAAAGAATTGGGAATCACTGTATACAGCATCAGGGTGGACAATAAGGAAGAGGCCTTCAAGGCAATCGCCTCGGTAGGGGCAGACCCCGCCGGCTGCCGGTGGATGGCGCCCAAGGCTGTCCACCGGCTGATCATGCTGGACGGTGTGCAGCCCAGGCAAGCAAACATCATCAAGCAGGAGCTGCTGGGCAAAGGTGGTGAAGCCGCTGTATCCAGGGGTGTGGTGGATTGCTCTGTGTCTGAATCTAAAGTGCTGTTGATGGGTACCTTACGACAGTATGATGCTTTTCTGGTTAAAATCGAGGCGCAGCCCTTCGGCCTGAAAGCGCTTGCCGGCCGTATCCGGGAAGTCCTGATAAGCCAGGAAGGGCTGCGCCCTCACAGTCTGGATTGCCGTGGGAAAATCCTGCAACTGGGAGTTAAAACCCTGCTGATGGGTATCCTCAATGTCACCCCCGACTCCTTTTCTGATGGGGGCCGCTTCTACGACCCAGGCCTGGCGTTGGAGAGGGCCGCTCAGATGGTGGACGAGGGAGCGGACATCATTGACCTGGGCGGTGAATCTACCAGGCCTGGTTATGTTACGGTTGAGGCAGAGGAGGAACTGGCCAGGGTCATCCCTGTTCTAAAGAGGCTGGTTGGTTCGCTGCCGGTACCAGTTTCCATTGATACGACCAAACCTGCGGTAGCCAGAGAGGCGCTGGAGGTGGGCGCGCATATGCTCAACGACCAGTGGGCCTTACGGTCTGCCCCGGCTATGGCCGGGCTGGCGGCAGAGTACGGGTCACCCCTGGTGCTGATGCATAACCAGCAAGGGTGCTCGTACCGTGATTTGACCGGGGATCTGGTAGCATACTTTCAGGAGAGCGTCAGCCTGGCAGCGGCAGCGGGTGTGGCGCGGGATAGGTTGATCCTTGACCCTGGCTTTGGCTTCGGCAAGACCCCGGCTCAGAACCTGGAACTGTTGCGACGCCTGAAGGAACTGCGTTGCCTGGGGCTGCCGGTTCTGGTCGGGACCTCCCGCAAGTCCACTATCGGCAAGGTACTTGACCTGCCGGTCGACCAGCGTTTGGAGGGGACGGCGGCCACCGTTGCTGTAGCTATAGTCAACGGCGCCGACCTGGTACGGGTCCATGACGTCAAGGAAATGGCCCGGGTAGCCAGGATGACGGACGCGATTATGGGACGTGAGATAGAAATAAGTTAATAAGTTAAGTACCGGGTACCGTAAAGGAGTATTATGCATGGATAAGATCATACTACAGGGTATGGAGTTTTATGGCTACCACGGAGTCCTGCCTGAAGAGAGGTCCTTGGGGCAGCGCTTTATCGTAGACCTGGAGCTTGAACTGGAGCTGCGGCCTGCCGGTGAGTCGGACGACCTGGAACTTACCATTAATTACGCCAGGGTGTTTGAGTTGGTGGAGTCGGTGGTAAGAGACAACCCCCGCCGTCTCATTGAGTCAGTCGCGGAAGCTATTGCTGCCGCCGTGCTGGAGCAGTTTCCGGTGACCGCGTCTACGGTTCGGGTCAAAAAACCCCAAGCGCCGGTTCCCGGCCACTTTGCCTGGATGGCAGTTGAAATCAGGCGGACTCGTAGTTAGCCATATCAGGCAGGAGTCTTTGAGTGCAGCAAAAGGTGCGAATTAATATGAAAATAGTTTTGCAGCCAATATAAATGTGAGTGTTTCGCAATGGTGAAGATCATTGTTAACTGGTTCTCGAAAAACCTATGGGGTAGTGGGCTTGGGGTTATCCTTATGAAAAATCATGGTTGGTTCATTAGCACAAATTAGAGCATGAGCTCAAACAAGTTCGGTGGTAACGCACGGACTTTTATGGGGGTGGATTACGGTTGCTGGAGGATAAAACAGAGCATACTGCCTATATCGGCCTTGGCAGCAACCTGGGGGACAAGAGGGCCAACCTGGGAAAGGCGCTTGAACTACTTGCCGCCACAACCGGTATACAGTTGAAAAGAGTGGCATCTTATTACCGGACCGCTCCTCTGGGTGGACCTGTTCAGGACTGGTATCTTAACACCGTTGCAGAAGTTATTACCACTTTAAAGCCCCTCCCGCTGCTGGCAGCCTTATTAATTATTGAGGAGGGGCTTGGCCGTGTCCGGACAGTTCACTGGGGACCGCGCACTGTCGATCTGGACTTGCTGCTTTACGATCGCACAGAGAGCCACAGCACGGTATTAACCCTGCCTCATCCCCGTATGACCGAGCGGGCTTTTGTCATGGCGCCTTTGGCGGAGTTGGCTCCGGGGTTGCTTCTGCAGGGGAAAACAGCGGTGGAACTGGCAGGGGAACTAGCAAGGGTACAGTCGATAGAGAAGTGGGAAAATTAGAAAAAATGAAGGTGAAATAAAGTGCCCTTTATACCCAAAAGGGTGATTTTCGAGAAGGAAGCGCTACAGTACCCCCTGGGGGAAAGCTTAATGAAATACTTCGAGGAGCAAGGGGTGCAAATTGGCTATACCTCTTCCCACAACCGGGTAACCTCCATTCCGGGCAAAACTCGCGCTCAAGGATTTCTGGAAGGAAAGAGGACCCTGGTAGTAGGTGTAAGACGAACCAAAAGTTTCGAAACCTGCCGCCCTTCAGCTCACTATCAACTGCCCCTAGCTACCTCCTGTCCGGGCAGGTGTGAGTACTGCTACCTCATGACTAACCTTGGCCGCAAGCCCTATGTGCGTATTTATGTCAATATCGATGAAATCCTCGCAGGGGCGCACGACT
>JAQVOH010000021.1 GCA_028702695.1 Desulfotomaculaceae bacterium | reverse complement strand
TTTAAGGAAGAAGTGATTTGCCAAACGTGGCAGCACAATTTTGAAATTTTCAGTGTCGACCCCTTGATTTTACTGGGTTTGCGAACTCAAAAGGGGCAAAAACCGCCGAAAAGTTTCAAACTTGAGTCTCAGCTTCGAAACAAGCAGATTCCTGGTGGTCTAATAATGCAGATCATTCACAAGCGGTTTCATGGCTTGATGCAGGTTATGAAACAGATTATGTCACTGATACATATAAGGAAAAGAACATCAACTTTATTAAAAGAGACTAATTGTTTAAATATAATTAATCTGCATTTCGCATAATTCATATATTGAAGACAATCTCAGGTGTATTCATTATGCTTAATTAAGCCAAGGAGCTTTTATTAAATAAGGTAAATTAATATGAGCGATAATACTTCGGAATACATAAACATAAATACCGACCAAGATTTGGCCTATCTGATACGCAAAATCGGAGATGGTCCTATTTTTGCGGAGGCATTTAAGTTTGAACCAGCTTGTCTCAGGGATCAGCTCCTTACAGCTTTAGGCATTCAGATAGATGAATTTGAACAAAAATACTTCTTCTATGATGCCGAAAGCAATTTCCATATTTCTGAGAGTGAACATGGTTACTTGTGGATTAGTACGATGGGATTAGTTGCCAAGGGCAAGCTAACAAATAACCAATATGTAAATGCTTGCGAATTTCAATATGTAGCACTGTCACTTCTTCTCAACAAAGCGATTGACCTTTGTGATGATGAGACGATTTACGATATTGACAGTTACAGTTATGGGTATCTCAGCAAAATAACCCCCACATTGTTTAACAACATTTTATTTTATTTTGAGACGTTTGGAAAAGCGTATTTGGCTATAAGCAATGTTTCAATTCCTAAAACACACAAGCTTTCCGTAATATTCTCACAGGTTCGACAAACCATGTTTAATCTACATCAGAACGATACAAGATTTCATGCACAGATATTATGTACATTTGAGCAACTTGTTAAGTATATTGGTACCATTCCCGGAAATTTCAAAGAGCAGTTTGTAAAGTATGATGACAATTCTGGCGATCATACTGTTATCAATTTTCGTCATAATGAATTGAACAAGATAAAAAATTCAATAGATTTTAGCTATGATTTTATTATGAGTTATTATTATGACAAAGAAAATGTGATGTATTTAAAACAAGGTTTCTTTATTAGATTACTGGATATGGCAAAGAATGACGAAGAAAAGCAGAGAATTACGGAGACATATGGGTATCTTAAAGAATGCCAATAACTTCGTCTAATTTCATATAATGAGATAAAAGTCATGTTTTTTTACTGACACTTTATGTGAGAAGTTCAGCATAAAATTCTCACATCATTTTTCGCAAAATGCAGTAATATCAAGGATAATTATTTCTTGGTTACAACAATAGTAATGAGAACCGACACTTTCCTAGATTCTTGAATCCAGCTATTGCGAAGGTGAGAAGATGTTCACATGACGAAATGGACACGGGAACTTGTTATACATAAAATTCAAGAATATCGCAAGCAAGGCAAGCCTATTAATTATTCTTAATTATATGGCTATAAAAAAAGAGGCTGCTAAAAACAAAGAAAAAAAACCACGGGGATTTTGGAGCGAGTTACTTATTATAGATAAAATCAAAGAACGCAGAGAATCAGGTCTATCGTTAAGTCCACACAAGGTACAGGCCGAAGATTCCTCTCTATATGCTGCTGCCTCCTCTTGCTTTAATTCCTGGGGTAAGGCGGTTGAAGCAGCAGGCTATGACTACCTTGGAACATCGCAAAACAACTAAATGGTCACCTGAGAAGGTAATTGAACGGATAAAATATGCATATAAACGAGGTGCTGATCTTTCAGATAACACCGTAAATGTGCTAAATCCTAGCCTCTACGGGGCGGCCGGACAGTATTTCGGTGGGTGGCAGCAGGCCATTGAAGCAGCCGGGTTGGATTACAAGTTAACAAGACGTACGCTTAAATGGAGTCGGTTGAAGATTATAGAGCTGATAAAACAGGCTGCACAAGAAGGAAGGCCACTCACAAGCAATTTGTTTCCATCTGCAGTTGTTTCTACAGCTCTAAAATATTTCGGTACCTGGGAAAACCTACTTAATGCGGCGGGTTATGGTGAAAAACCATGGGCAAGAGCAGACCAAAGAGTCAAAAACCATATCCGAGAGTATCGCAAGGAAGCCGGGCTGTCAGAAATAAAACTGGGTAAAGTGTTAGGCTTATCTCACAGGACCATTAGTATGATTGAGTTAGCACAAATGCCCGACCCGAGGGTGAGTTTTGCCATTCGGTTGGCTAGGGTTCTGGGGAAAACTGTTGAAGAAGTATTTGAATTGGAATTGGAGGAAGAAACAAGATGCGATGAGAACTCAGAAAATAACAGATGAAATGCTAAGCCCTTGGCTCCCAGGGGCTATTCTTACCTAGCCTTGCTCTTTTTTTATACACTTTTAAGAAAATCCACACCATAAATATCCTATTGACCAAACAAACGTTCGCATATATAATTAAATACAAACAAACGTTCGAGGTTAATTATGAAGCGAGTTATTATGCTAGCAGACGCCAACAGCTTTTTCGCGTCCTGTCATATAGCTGCGCAACCGGAGCTGGAAAACAAAGAGGTTATCGTTGCCGGGGATCCCAAGAGGCGTACTGGCATTGTTCTGGCTGCCTCTTATCCGGCAAAGGCCAAAGGGGTCAGAACAGGCATAGCACGTTGGGAAGCGCAGAAAATCTGTCCAGACGCTTTCTTCTTTACACCTGACTACGCACTATATATTGAATACTCCACGAAGATACTTAAGATTATGCGAGACTTCACTGACCTGGTGGAAAGCTTCAGCATTGATGAGGCATTCTTAGACTGCACCGGGGTCTTAAAGCTATTTAATAAAACGCCATTACAGCTTGCCCAGTATTTAATGGAACGGATTAAAAGAGACGCAGGATTACCCTGTAGTATCGGTGTTGGGCCCAATAAGCTAATTGCAAAAATGGCTGCAGAGCTGAAAAAGCCTAACGGCATAAGTGTGGTAGAGGACGTTGAACAGTTTAAGAGCATCTTTTGGGCCAAACCCGTAAGAGATTTATTTGGCGTTGGTCGAAGGTATGAAAGACATTTCAGGTACTTGAATATACACACTATAGGTGATTTGGCTAAATACCCCTTAGAAGTTCTGAAGAAACGCTGGGGTAAGAACGGAGAGTTGCTCTGGTATTGCGCTAACGGCATAGACAATAGTCCGGTAGTCCCAGGTTCGCTGGACACGTGCAAAAACGTGGGGAACCAAAGGACCCTTCCGCATGATATAAAAGGTTTCAGCAATATTAAGGTGATCATATATGAGCTGTCTGAGCTAATCACCAGCAGGGCCAGGAGAAGTGGGTATGTTGGCAGGACAGTATTCTTAACATTACGTGATACGCAGCTTAATTTTTTAAGCAGATCGGTGAATATGCCGAGCTACTCAGATCTGCCGGAAGATATATATGAAACTGCCTGTAAGCTACTGCAACTTCACTGGGACGATAGCTGGCCTGTACGGTTGGTTGGTCTGGCTTTGAGTAACTTAATTAAACCGACATCCATGCAGCTGGATTTATTCGGTCGCAAAGAAAAACAGCTTCAAATAGCTAAAACCTGTGATAGTATACGGGATCGCTTCGGATATAATGCCATATTCAGGGGCATTTCACTTACAGAAGGGAGTTTGCATGGGCTCAACCAACGATAATGTACTATGGACAAAGCACAGAATGTATTTGCCAGGCATGAGGGATAAAGCAATCCATAGATGTAAGGACTGCAAGTTCTTTGTAATAATCAGAGGCCGCCAGGAAAACCGGTTCGGCTGCGTAGCTAATATTAAGGCATTTTACAACCTTGAAAAACGAGTGCCAAGGGAAATTGATATCCATGAGATTATCAAAAGAGTTGGCCTTGAAGGACTTGAGTATTCTTTAAAATTTCTCGATCCTGAAGCTCAAAGCTGTGGCAAATTCTTGGCGAAATAGCAGTATAATTACCTTCCCAGTTGACCCATGCGAAAATAATTATTACAAGAAAGTGCTGATGTAATCAATATAGAAAGGTTACAACTCGTTTGGACTACCTACTATAAAGAATATCACATCGAATCCCGCCAAAACCACACGATCACCCTGCGCGGTCGATTAATAGCGATGGAGCTGTTCCTGGCCTAGTGCAATCATTCAGTTCAATGAGTTGCCTCATGAAGGCAACCAGATTTTTGGGGTTTCCAATATAATCTATCCTCTAGTTATTTCGAGATATTCTTGCTTATTAAGGAGGAAATGGAGAAAATTATAAGAATGTTGAAGGTGAAGTCATGCTACAGCATTAAGGCTTGCCGATAATTTCTTGTAGTGGTGTTCGGAAATCTTGTAGGAAGAAGGGCTGGCTGTGGAAAAGGGTGTTCATTTTAGGTCCGGGGGTGAGCAGGCGAAAACCTGCCTTACAGGTAAGGTGTTGGGTGCTTAGCCCACGTTTTTCATTGGGAGACCACCTCAAACGCTAGAGTTATAGACTGGTAATACTCAACATCTTCCCGGTAACGCCCGTCTTTCACTAACATGGCGATGGTCTTCGGAGCCTTTTGGTCATTCTTGGTGGGGCTGTTATCATCCAGTTCCGGCGCGATATGGGAGAACATTATCGCCGAAGTCGGCGGCATTGACCTGACCGGCGGGAAAGACCTCGATGTAACCATAGCCGAGAAAGACCGCCGTGAGAAGCTACATAAGCAAATAGCTGTCCTTGAAAAAAAGGCGATGAATGAAAGGCAGCCCCGCCGGAAGTGGGAACTTGCCGAGGAAGTGAAGTGACTAAAAAAGAACTGGAGGATAACTTCAATGAATAAAACCGAAAAAATACCTATGCGTACACCGTCCCTGGCGGACGAAAATTTTGCAGTTTTGGCTAAACTTTTTCCAAATGCGGTGACAGAAACAGTTGATGAAAACGGTGCGGTTGGTCGTGCCATTGATGCGGACATTCTCGCTCAGGAAATAAATACCCATGTTGTATCTGGGAGATATAATCACTACGTAAACGATACAATTTGATTTTTCCTACGATGGGCAATTTTAGGGGGTGCAAAACTTCCAGTGGGGGTGCAGACTTCCGAGACGCTTTTAGAGCAAGAAAAAAGAGCCGCGAAAGCCATATGTCAGGGGGTTATTTATGCTTTTAACACAACAACCCAAGGAAAAAGATTTGTCTGTTGCCTTAATCGAGTGTAAGGCTTTTGCAAAGCGTGGTCATGTTCTCGCTAATGACGCTGTGTCGTTGCTAAAGCGGGTGGTTAGAATTGTGTCGGAAAAATTGCAGGGTGAGATAAGTAACCTTGAAATTAGCAATTTCAATGATAACGCAACTACAGGTAGCTTGGTGTCACAATTATCCTCAATACGTTCGAACTTTGAGATTCTTCCGCAGCGTCTTATGGAGGATTTAGATGCGCTATCAAAAACATCGTTTTCAATAACGCTCTTTGGAAGAACCATGGCTGGTAAATCCACCCTAATGGAGATTTTGACCCACGGCAAAGGCGAGTCTATCGGAAAAGGCGCACAACGCACGACCCGTGATGTTAGGACTTATACATATAGAGATTTACAGATTACTGATGTTCCGGGTATTGCCGCATTCGAGGGAGAAGAAGACGAGGACGTAGCATTTGACGTGGCTAAAAAAAGCGACCTAATTTTATTTCTGATAACAGATGATGCGCCACAAGCCTGTGAAGCAGAGTGTCTGAACAGAATCCTTGGACTCGGCAAGCCGGTAATTTGCCTAATTAATATTAAGGCAGACATTATTAATTCAACCAGCCTTAAGATGTTCAGGCGCGATGTCCAGAAGAAATTTGACTATGAGCGCTTGGATACAATTAAACAGCAGTTTTTCGATTTTGGAACACAATACGGACAGGACTGGCGCATTATCCGATTTGCCTATGTCCATTTAAAATCTGCATTTCTTTCGCAACAGAGCGACTTCAGGGAAAGTAGTGATGAGTTGTATGGCTTGTCTCGCTTTAACTATGTCGAGAACTTAATTGTAAGCGAAATATGCAAAAACGGTAGCTTTTACAAGCTAAAGGCATTCTCAGACATTGTCGTTGTACCTGTCGTAGATGCTTTGGAAACCTTGTTCAGTCAGAGCGCACAAAACAGCGAACAAGGGTCGATCCTCGTTGGCAAGCGGAAAAAGCTTAAGAAGTGGACAGATGATTTTGAGTCCGACGGAAAGAGCCGAATTGAGACGTTGCTGTCCTCTATTTCAAGTGGGTTAAAACGCGAAATCGCCACATTTGCAGAGGACAATTATGATAACTCAAATGCGAGCGACGAATGGAATAAAATCTTAAAAACTCGGAAAGTTGAGCAACGTGCCTCAGACTTGTTAAAACAACTCGGCAAAGAATGCGAGGAAGAACTCCGCGAAGTCAGCCGTGAAATTAACTCCGAGATAGAGTTCTCGCACACAGTCTTTTCGGACAGTTCCATTAATATGCATATGCTCGTTGACGGGAAACGTATATGGAACTGGGCTACGACCTTGGTAGGTGGAGGTCTGGTGATAGCCAGCTTATTTCTTTCAGGTCCCATAGGCTGGATTGGTTTAGGCGTCGGTTTGTTTGGGTGGTTGGGGTCATTCCTTTTTAGTGATCGCGATAAGAAAATCTGCGATGCCCGTCAAAAATTAGAGAAAAAACTCTCTGACCACATTGACAAAATGATTGATGGACTTAGAAAGAAAATGCTTGATGTCTTGTACAACGAATTATTGAAGAAACATCTATACCCAATGAGCCGCACAATTGACGATGTCGTCAGTTCAATCTTTACGCTATCCAAAACGCAGCAGGAATTTGCCGTTGCCCTTAATAGCAAGCTTCAAGAGATAAATGCGGCTGTCATTAAAGAGGCATTAGCATATTTGGGATACGCTGGATTGGAATGGTATATTGCAAGTATCGCAAGAATACCAGGATACGCAATGATGATTGTCCTTGAAGATGGAAAGCGTTTCCCAGATAACGCATCCAAAGCTCTGTTTTATCTGCTAAAGGAAAAGGTTTGGTTTGTGTTCAAAAAAGAAAACTTAAAATCAATGCTGTCACAGGCAATAGGGCGAGGATGTGACAGAGATACAATTAGAATCCAATATATCGATGATACTCCACGAATCGCGCATATCCCTTCCCTTGATACCGTCGACGCGAGTACAAAGAACCGCATACGAATGGCGCAGCAAATTACAGAACTGCTGATTATGAAATAAGGGAGGCAATCGCTATGAATGAACAAGATTCAGTATCCATTGCCGTATGGACGGCAAAAAGCAAAAAATTACTGAAAAATGTCCGTCAGTTGCTTAATAAAATCGGATACAATGAGAGCGGTATGCCCCAAGATGTATTTGAGGGTAATAAGCCGGTAAGCCTTGTCTTTGCAGGACAGTATAGTGCTGGAAAATCGAGCATTTTGAAAGCCTTAACGGGGATTGAAGGCATTGCAATTGGCGCAGGGATAACGACACAAGAAGCCCACCCCTATGATTGGAATGGGATTAAAGTAATCGACACTCCGGGCATCCATACGACACTCCGCCCCGACCACGACGAAATCTCGTATCTAGCAATCGCAAACGCTGATATGCTTGTTTATGTCGTTACACACGAATTATTCGATGATTTCATCGGGCAGAACTTCCGCAAATTATTGCTCGAAAAAGACAAAGCCGGCGAAATGATTCTGATTGTAAACAAGATGGCGGACATCGGTAATACGATTGAGAACCAAGAAACCAAGCTTAAGGACTTGGAGAAAGTAACCACACCATACACTCCTGCTCAACTGAGGACGGTTTTCGCTGACGCCGAATCATATTTAGACAGCCTTTCGGAATCGGACATTGAAATCGCAGAAGAGCTTAGAGAACGTAGCAATTACGACACGCTTGTAGCAACATTAAACGCCTTTGTCCAAGATAAGGGTATTTCTTCACGAATGACGACGGTACTGTATAGGCTGTTCGAATTCCTCCAAAAAGCTGTCCTTGAGTATCAACCCTCCACAGGCGACAGCGACATTGATGCGCTCGAAGAACATCTACTACAACAACGCCACTTCACTGTAAACACGCAATGGCGGATAGAAACAGCGGTTAAATCCATATTCGAAGATGCGGCTTCACAAATACGCGATAAAGGTCGTGAAGTCGCTAATTCTATCTACAATTTTGACAATGAAGCAGATGCAAACGAAGCAATTAACGTTGCCTATAACGAGGTCGACACTATTACTACCACCTGTGTTGATAGAGTGACCAGTATAATTACAAATCTGTCAAAAAATTACCAAGCGCAATTAGATGAATTCTATAAATCTGATTTTTCTAAGGTTCTGAAATTCCGCATGGAAAGTAAGTATAAAAAAGGGAATCCGCTCATTGAGCGTCTGTTTAAGTCTGATGTTCTGGCTCAAGGCAGTAGCAAAATAATTGTAAATACTGCCGGTCCAAACGCCGCCGCAAGCGGGTTAAAAGCGTTTTCGGGAAGCAACATCCACCAAATGGTTTTGGATATCGGCCATATTTTCGGTCACAGCTTTAAGCCGTGGGAAGCTGTCAAGTTGGTCAGAGGCATCAATGTTGCCGGTAAAGTGCTTGGTGTCTTTGGAGTGGTATTCTCGCTTGGAATGCAGGCTAAAGAAGATGTGGATGCTGATAAGCGTCAGCAAGAAATGAGAAAAAATCGTGAAGAACTCCGCGCTGGCTTTAACAACGCTGCTAACGAAGTCGTGAAATACTTCAACAATGCGTTGGTCGATTTCTTGGATAAAAACTATCTTACTCGTATCGCCGAAATAGATTCACAGATTTCAGAAATTAGAAATATGCGTATCGGTAAATCCGAAACGTGTAAACTGCTTGAGAGTGCACAGACTGACTGTAGACTTTTGATATCTGACATCCATCAAAGCTACTCAGACAATGATGATGTCTGTGACTAAAACCTCTCGAAATAACGAAAAAGCCCGCCCGAAGGCGAGCCGTCTTGCTGTTGCTGATTACGCCTTTATCTCAGTGCCGTCTTTAAAGGTGAACCGTACATCGTCTTTATCATAAACAGGGGCGTAGTCCACAAGGCTGCACCACAGCTTTTCGTCAAATTCGGTAAGTAGGTTATCTTGCTTGCGAAGGGTGTAGAGGAAGGCATTAATCGTACTGAGTCTTGTTAGCTTATCGGTGATTTCTTCGGTAATTGCAGTATGGCAAGCTTTGGCAAGTTCGAAGCGGTCAACTAGTCCGTTGTATCGTTCTTGGTATTCTCCTTGGTCAAGAGCATTCCGGTGTACATAAGTGTGGTCAGCCCTACTCTTGCGTTTTGGTTTGGTATTTCTTCTAAAATTTGAGAAGCTGTTTGCATTGGTTGTCATCAAGGAACAGCTTCTCTTTTTGTGCCCCTTTTGGTGATATGGCGTGTACCACATGGGTTCTTCCATATGATATCTTTCTTAAGCGCTGTACTGGTTTACCACAATGAATCCTATATAAACTTCCCAAGATAACAATAAAGGAAGAAGTACCGCTTCCTTTATTATTATACCGATGAACTATTTTGAACTAATTTTAACGCAGCGCTTCTAACGAAGCAGCAGTGACTCCGTAAACGCTGTAGACCTGGTACCAGATATATCGCCACCCCGAGTTGCGTTGGAATATTACTGGTAAGTGACAGTAATGACGGTATTACTGCTTCCTTTAATCTTTTCTAAAAGGTTGTCACAGATGAAAAAGGAAATCGTCGCCGCCGATGAAACCGGTACAATAACTAGACACTTTGAAGACTGTCAAAACTGTGAAAACTGCTGGAGGGACAGGGTTAGTTGTTTATCGAGGTTTCTTTAGAATCCAACCAATTTAAAAATACTTTCGATGCGCATCTCAGATGCGCAATATTTTCTTGACGCGTACCCTTAATACGCATTATAATGAGGATGAGTACAAGGAGGGTTGTTTTTATGGTTACCAGAAGCTACACTGCCAGCGAAGCAGAAAGGATTTTGACCGAGGACGGTTGGTACATTGTCAGAACCAGGGGCAGTCACAAGCAGTTTAAGCACCCGACGAAACCAGGATTGGTCACGCTCCCTGTACATCCTGGAAAAACCCTGGGAATCAACACAGTAAAAAGTATCGAGAGGCAGTCGGGGATTAAGTTCTAATCCCACGACCCCTTCGAAATAAAATATATAGATAGTTCAAATTATGCCAAAATAGTTTAGTGACAGTTAAGAATTAGTTTAGTATTAGTTTAGAAAAAGGAGAATTGAGAGTATGCAGTACAAAAATTATTATGCATATCCTGGAGTATTTCATATCTGGTTAGACGAACATAATCATAAGCAGATTGATGTTATTTTTCCCGATCTTCCCAGCTGCTTTGCTGGACCAGGTCCGGACGCTACCTTCGAGGAAGCTCTCGATGCAGCTAGAGAGGGTCTAGCGTTACACTTAGAAGGTATGATCGAAGATAACGAGCCGATCCCGGAATCTACTTCGATTGAGACTTTAAAATTCGATAAGGATTTCCCGGAGGGAGGTCAAGTTATCGTTGCATTTGTTGATGTTATTTTATCTCTATTTCGAAACAAGAAGACTGAATATACTAGGGTTAATGTTACAATTCCCTCCTGGCTTAAAGAGTTAGCAGAGAGTAAGAATGTCAATTACTCTAAGGTTCTTAGGGAGGGACTTTATGAAGTCCTAGATCTTAATAGGGTTGGAGTAAAAGTAGAATAACCAGGAATTTCCCGGTTCAGACTGTCAAAAAACCCTGCTAAATCGCAAAATTTAGCGGGGTTTCATGTCATAATTATTTGTTTACCACAGCACAAACGGAATGCCACTTTTCACTCATCGTACAAAATGGGATCATCTTTCATTTTGGTATTTCCGGGAACCGATAACTACCAATTATCGGAGCCTAGAAATACTTCGGCCGAGGACGTAAAACCGGTGTACATATAAATCAATGTTCCCCAAATTTTACCTGGCGAAATTCATTGGAAACTGACAGGGCAAAATTAGCTGTCACAAATCACAAGTAGTCACTCTATTAGGGAGTGCTACTTTTTTTCATTTAATCCCGAATCTAACACAAACCGATTCTGTTAGATAAAGAAACCAGAGTTTATAAGGATTTTTTAATCTTTATAAAACGTAATAACTTTGA
Organism: Desulfotomaculaceae bacterium; assembly: GCA_028702695.1. Classification (GTDB taxonomy): domain Bacteria; phylum Bacillota; class Desulfotomaculia; order Desulfotomaculales; family Pelotomaculaceae; genus Pelotomaculum_C. The sequence continues at coordinate 19,217 of JAQVOH010000021.1, read as the reverse complement.
ATCTAACATAATATATGGTATAATATGAATATATTAGATTGAGGTAGAACCATGAAAACTGTTCAACCGATTAGAGATTTAAAGAAAATTGACGTCATGAAGAAGATTTTACTAGCTAGTCCTTATGGACTGCGTAACCACCTTCTTTTTGTTCTGGGTATTAATTCTGGTCTTAGAATCTCTGACCTTTTAAACCTGCGATTGGTAGATGTCGTTGATGACAAGGGTAAGCCCGTTGACAGAATTACTATTCGTGAAAAGAAGACCGGAAAAGAAAAAGATTTTCCGCTTGGGAAAAGCGCAATTAAGGCAATAAAGCTTTACGTTGATAGTTTATCGAAAATCGATCTCAATCAGGCACTTTTCCCCTCCCGGAAAGGAGGCCAACCATTAAGCCGAGTCCAAGCCTGGGAAATTCTTAATAATGCTGCAATGAACGTTGGAATAAATGAGTCGATTGGTACACATAGCCTTAGAAAAACGTTCGGGTACCACGCTTTTAAGGCTGGGTACGATATTACAAAGATACAGAAACTACTTAACCACAGCTCACCTGCTATAACGCTAGCGTATATCGGCATCACACAGGATGAGTTAGACGAAGTTTACTTAACCCTTAACTTGTAGGTGGTGCTTTTGTAGCAAGTGAGGTTAATCAGGGTGTTAAATAAATATCCGATTTTTCTAGTGCCAAATGGAGTTTTAAAAATAAGCTAAGGTAGTTCTACCTTCTGTGTCAAATTTCAAGGAATATATTATCGGTGATCGGTTTGCTTCACCCTTCCGGGAGAGGCGTAGATAAGGGGCGGTCGAGGTGCACCGGAGGTGACGGCATCCACCCCGGCGCAGCGTCCTGTCCTGTAAACTTTATATAAAGGACCATGGGCGGTTTTATGCAAAACATTAAGATTTCACACGACACGGAACGTACCTGTGAACATGACAGCGATGGAATAATTTATAACAGTTTCCATAATGGCACAGGTAAGAAATATGTTGTTGTCGAATTAACAGGATAAATTGAAATACCAACCCTTATATGTGGAAACATAAAAGGAGTATTATAAATTATGTTAGAAAATAATGTAAATGACAAGACCAGATTGTTTGCTGCTTTTGCCGGCAACAATCTTGATATTTGGAAGGATATAATTGGTCAAAAGGTAAATCATACTTTCTTTGGGTCTGGTAAGGTTATCAATGTTGAGCTTCATGATAACGGGAATGTTTACATTAAATTAAGCTTTGATGGTCAACCTGAAAACAAGGCAATAAAAGAATTTAATACAGCCTCGTTTTTAGATGGTACGTTTCAGAATTTATTGCCTCCTGAAAAGCATGCGAATAAATTTGAGATATTTCAAGGAATATTTCTCCAGGAGGAGAAACGGATTAAAGCTGAACAAGCTAAACGGGAAAGCATAAGGATACAAATAGAGCAGCAGAAAAAGGATGAGATTGCGTCAAAAAAACATTTTGCGGATCTAAAAAGAAAATATCAGGTGTTTAATTATCAGGATGCTTCACCTATTTCTCCACTTTATAAAATATTGGTACAGTTAGACTCCGGTGATTTATTTCTAAAAGCGGATACGGATTATTTGGAAAGAATGGAATCATACAATGTTTTAGCTTTATATTACGAAAGTAGATATCGCATGACAGGAAATGTGTTAGATGCAGTAATGGCAAGTAAGTTTTGGCGAAGAGCAAAATTACCTGAAAAGGCATTAAAAATGACAGAGGGATTGAGACCGACTAACAATGATGAAATATCAAAGATATATACAACTAGAGGAGGTGCTTACCGAGATTTAAAAAGGCTTACTGAAGCAGAGGCGTGTGCACATAATGCTATAAAATATCGTCCAGGCAGTTATTACCCTTATAACCTGCTTGGTGCTATATACTATCAAAAGAATATGTGCTCTGAGGGAGATAAATATTTCGCTAAAGCTATTGAATTAGGTTCTGGATATACTCAAACTGATAATAATATTAGAAATGCTATTAAAAATGCTGAATATGATAACCAGGAGCAAATAGCACAATATCTATTAAATAAAGACCCAATTCGATATAAGTGGGCAAGGAGTTACATAAGATAAAAATGATTATAAACGAGCTGACTAAATAGCGGATTTATTTGTAACCAGTATTAATTGAAGGTGTTAATCATGTCAGATGACCTCAGCTATAAAATAAAAGAAGAGCTGGTAAACATACGTTTCCGCCGTCATCAGCTGCTGATAATTTGTGGTGTTAATTGTAATAAGATTATCAAGGATATAACTAGAGAGCTTGCTATTCCCTGTGTTAATCTGAGCTTAAAATTAAGTGAAGAGCTGCTGGAGGTACCGGTTACCCAGCGCAGCAGAAAAGTAAGCCAATTAGTAGATAAGTTGGTATTCGATTGCACAGGGGAAATTGTATGCTTTGAACATATCGAATTGCTGTTCCATCCACAATTACAACAGGATCCCATGAGGATACTAGAAAATATCAGTCGTAATAAGGTTATTCTTGTTTCCTGGAACGGTCATTATGTAAATGGTAAATTGATCTATGCCGAGCCAGATCACCCGGAATATCGTGTATATAATGAACTGGAAGCAAGTGTTATTACCGTTGACCAAGCGGAGGGGTAAGAAGGATGAAGTATAGTGATCTAATTCATTTTGAACCAATTGAATCAGTAGTTCAGTTAAGGGAATCAAACCAAAAGGAATATGCCTTCCAGTTATTAGATACCTATGTTATTTCAGAACGTATGGCAGAGTCCATCGATGAAGTTATTATTGAACAACTTCAATACGATCACCATGCTGATAATAAGGGCCTCTTCGTAGTCGGTAATTATGGAACCGGTAAATCTCACCTAATGAGTGTTATTGCCACCATTGCCGAGCAAATGGGGGTCAGCGAACGTATTACCAATAAACGTGTAGCGTCCAAAGCAAAGGAAATCGAAGGCAAATTTCAGGTGATTCGTACCGAGGTTGGTGCTTCTATCATGTCCTTAAGGGATATCCTTTGCGGCTACATCGAGGATCACTTGGCTGAGATCGGTGTGGATTATAAATTCCCTCCCGCCAACCAGGTGCGCAACAATAAAGACTCTTTTATTGAAATGATGGCTGCCTTCCATGAATTATATCCTGACCAGGGCTTACTACTGGTGGTAGACGAGTTACTGGATTATTTACGGGCACGCAAAGAGCAGGAGATTATCCTGGATTTAGGCTTTTTACGAGAAATAGGTGAAATCTGTCGTACCACCCGTTTCCGTTTCATTGCTGGTATACAGGAAATGTTATTTGATAACCCCAAATTTCAATTTGTTGCCGAACAGTTGCGCCGGGTCCGCGAACGTTTTGAACAAGTACAGATTATCCGGGAAGATATCGCATATGTGGTATCCCAACGACTGTTAAAGAAAGATGACCACCAAAAGGCGCTCATTCGTGAGCACCTGCAGAAGTTTTCCATTCTATATGAAAAATTAAATGAGCGGTTGGAGGAATATGTCTCTCTGTTTCCAATTCACCCGTCTTATTTGTCTACCTTTGAAAAGGTTATGGTGGCGGAAAAACGTGTTATTCTTAAAACCATTAGTTATGAAATGAAAAAACTCCTAGACCAGGATGTTCCCAACGAGCAGCCCGGTTTGATTTCCTATGACAGCTACTGGCCCTATATTGAAAATGACCCTTCATTAAAAAGCAATCCTGATATCAGAGAGGTTATGCTCAAATCCAAAATACTTCAGGACCGCATTCAAAACGCCTTTACCCGTCCGGTATACAAACCAATGGCCCTGCGCATTGTCATGGCTCTGTCTGTGCACCGGTTAACCACCGGGGATATTAACGCCAAGCTAGGAGTCACCTCAGAAGAACTGCGGGATAGCCTCTTTCTTTATGTGGCATTGCCGGAGGAAGATTCAACCTTCTTGCGCACTACCATTGAAACGGTATTAAAGGAAATCTTAAAAACAGTAAGCTGGCAGTTTATCTCCTTTAATGAAGCCAATGGCCAGTATTATTTGGATCTGGGTAAAGTAGAGGCCATTGACGATTTAATCGAGCAAAAGGCCGAGGGGCTAACTCAGGAGCAACTAGATCGTTACTATTTTGAAGCGCTAACCCTGGTGACCGACAGCGCTAAAAATACTTACGTTACCAACTATCGAATCTGGCAGCATGAGTTGCCCTGGTGGAAATGTAAGGTAACACGCCAAGGGTACCTCTTCTTTGGTGCGCCTAATGATCGCTGCACTGCCCAACCACCCCGTGATTTTTATATCTATATGCTGCAGCCTTTTGATCCGCCTAAGTTTAAAAACGAGGAGCGGGCTGATGAAGTATTCTTTGAGTTAAAACACAAAGACGAGAAGTTTCTACGGCCCCTATCCCTGTATGCCGCGGCAAAGGAATTGAGCGCCACTGCTGCTTCAGGCACCAAGCATTTATACGAAGGGCGTGCCGGTGACAATTTAAAGTTGCTAACCAAGTGGTTGCGGGAAAACCTTTTAAGCACCTTTGAAGTTACCTATAGAGGCGCCACCAAAAAGGTAGCTGAGTGGGGTACCATTATACCACCCCAGGCCAGTGTAAGGGAGATTATCGATGCTGTGGCAGCCGGTTGCCTGTCGTCCTGCTTTAAAGAAAAATATCCGGATTACCCCCATTTCAGTAAATTGAATATACCTTTAACCAGGGAAAACCTGTCAGGGTATGTGCAAGATGCGTTAAAGAGCATCGCCGGGGCTAAAACAAAGAGCGGGTTGGCCATTTTGGATGGATTGGTGCTGCTGGAAAATGAAAAGTTGGTTCCCCGCCAGTCCGGCTATGCCAAATGGATTTTAGAAAAACTGGCGGATAAGGCCCAGGGGCAGGTAGTTAACCAATCGGAGTTAATTGAAGCGATCTATAGCTGCCAGGGAACTGAGGATATAAAGTTAACCACCGCATTTAAATTGGAACCGGAACTGCTGGTGGTGTTGCTAGCAGCCCTGGTCTACAGTGGCGATATTGTTTTGGTAGTATCAGGAACTATCTATGATGCCATGAAGATGGACCAGTTAATTAAGTTATCCTTACAGGAACTTAAAGAATTCAGCCATATTAAAAATCCCAGCGGGCTGCCGATGCCTGCCTTACAAGCACTCTTTGATTTGTTTGGCATATCCCACGGGCTCTTGCAACAGAATACCCTGGCAAAGGGTATTGAAGAATTGCATAAACATGCCAACTACAGGTTAGTCGAGACCGTAAATATTTTGCAGGTGGTTCGTACAGGTATTCCCCGCTGGGACGGCGTTATTTTAACTGCTACCGAACAGCAGCAGTATAAAGAGAAGCTGGAAGAGCTAAAAACCTTCCTGGAGGTAGTGTTGGTTTACAACACCCCTGCCAAATTGCACAACTTTAAGTTTGACGTAGAACAAGTAACCGAAAAGCAAGAAGCACTTGACCTGCTTAAAAAGTTAAAGGAGCTGCAGCAACGGGTAGCACAAATCTCCAGCCATGCCAACTACTTGGTTACCGCCCAGCAGCACTTACCACTTGACCACCAGTGGCAGGATGGCGTGGATGTAGCCCTGGGTAACTTACTTCAAGCCTTGAAAGAAGGGAAACCTTATGAGGCAGAACTGCGGCAAATCCGGGTGTTAAAGGAGCAGTATCAGGGCTTTTATCTGTCTATGCATACCAAAGCCAGACTGAATGCCACTGAGGATAATCAGAAAAATAATTTACTGAATGCTCCCAGAGTATCTGCTTTAAAACAACTGGCGACTATTGATTTACTCCCGGAAAAACAGTTAAGCCAGTTATTAAGCAGTATTGCTTCTCTCAAAACTTGCTGGAGCTTAACAAAAAATGATCTGGAGTATCATACCATCTGTCCACATTGCAAGTTTCGGCCCAAAGATGAGCAGCACGGTTTGGTGAAAAACCTAAACGGCTTGGCGGACAAGCTGCAAGGACTTTTGGATGATTGGACTGGGTTGTTGCTGGATAACATTAATCGCCAGGAAGTTAAAGAAAATATTAGCTTGCTTAAACCAGAGCAGCAGGAGTTAATTAATGCTTTGCTTGCACAAAAAGAATTTACTCTCCCCATTGATGTAAGGCTAGTACATGCCATTAAAGAATTATTACAGGGTATCGTACCGATAGAAATCACTATGGACGATTTAATGGAAATGGCTGGCAACGGCAGCCCCCTTACCATCGAAGAGATTAGGATTCGTTTAGAGAAGTTATTAAAGGAGCGCATTGGCGCCCAGGCTGCCAACCAGGTACGTATTATGCTCGGGCATAAGTAATGGAGGGGAAGGAACTTGGTTTTCAAGGATATGAAACAGATTACAATACTGGATCAAGGCAAAGATACCAAAAACCAACCGGTAACCTGCCTGGGAATGACCTTTGCCAATGACGAGGCCCGCCGTGCTCATTTTATCGAAGAACTGCGTAAGAAATTACCTGAATTGAAACAAATGGAAGGGTTTCCGATTGGGGAGGATGAAGACATCCTTGCCCTTTCGGATCCGCCTTACTATACAGCCTGCCCGAATCCGTTTATAAAGGACTTCCTTCAGTATTATGGGAAACCCTACGATTCCACGACAGATAATTACAGGCGCGACCCCTTTTCTGCAGATGTGAGTGAGGGGAAAAATGATCCGATCTACAACGCCCACTCCTACCACACCAAGGTACCACATAAAGCAATCATGCGTTACATCTTGCATTACACAGATCCTGGCGATATCGTCTTTGACGGGTTTTGTGGGACTGGAATGACGGGAGTAGCTGCAAGAGAATGCGGTGAAAATGACCCAGATACTAAAGAAAAAATATCATTGGAATTACCAGATGTTAAATGGGGTGAAAGATACTCAGTTCAATGGGAGTTGAGTCCGGCAGCCACCTTTATTGCACAGGGCTATAACCTGACGGTTCTTGAAGAGCAATTTTATGCTGAATGCAAAGAGATACATAATAGGATTGGGGCTGCTTATGCATGGATGTACAAAACAAGACACACTAGCTCAGATACTTTTGGTGAGATCAATTATGTAATCTGGAGCGATGTCTTTATTTGTAATGCTTGTGGAGGAGAGATTGTTTACTGGGATGTTGCGATTGACCACAAGGAAGGGCGGGCCTTAGACAATTTTGAATGCCCGCATTGTAGAGCAAAACTTTCAAAACGTGAACTGGAACGTGCATGGTCCTCTACTATGGATAGGGTTAAGGGGCGAATAGATAGAACGCCCAAGAAGGTTCCTGTCGAGATCAATTACACAGTTGGAAATAAGACCTTTAGAAAACAGCTTGATGATTATGATCGGTCTGTCCTTCAGAAAATTGACGATATTGATATTGAAAATTGGTTTCCAGATTCTGAAATTCCCCCAGGATTGAAAACGGATGAACCGAGGAGTCTTGGAATTACCCATCAGGACCTATTCTTTACTCGTCGCAACCTGATTTGCGCAAGTGCCTTGTGGGCATGCTGTCATAGCAACAAGAGCAAATTTGTATTCACCAGCCTCGTCACGCGACTTTCAAAGCTCAGTAACTTACATATTTCAAATTATTTCAGTGGGGGTGGTGGAGCCGCTTCAGGAAATATGAAAGGGATGCTTCATCCGCCAACCGTATCGCTTGAGCAAAACCCTCTTAAGTATTGGCCGATACGTGTTAACGCAGTTGAAAAAATTCTTCGAAATACAAGCACTACCATTATCGGAACCGGGTCATCAACTAAAATACCTATACCAAACAATTCCGTGGATTATATGTTCATTGATCCGCCATTTGGCTCCAATTTGGCATATTCTGATCTGAATACTATTTGGGAATCATGGCTTCGGGTCTCCACAAAAATTGAGGAAGAGGCCATTGTCAACAAAAGACAAGGCAAAACACTACTTGAGTACCAAACACTAATTACTAATTGTTTCCGGGAATTTTGTAGGATTCTTAAACCTGGTAGGTGGATTACGGTAGAGTTTTCAAACACTAAGGCATCAGTGTGGACTTCTCTTCAACAAGCTATCGAACAGGCGGGTTTTATTGTAGCCAATGTGGCCATTTTAGATAAGAAGCAGGGTGGTTATAACTCAAACGTTTATGCTGGTGCAGTTAAGCAAGACCTTGCTATTTCAGCTTATAAGCCGAATGGTGGTCTTGAAGACAGATTCAAACTGGAAGCTGGCACTGAAGATGGGGTGTGGGATTTCATTCGTACACACCTAAAGCACCTCCCGGTCTTCATTTCTGAAAACGGCCAGGCGGAGATTATCGTCGAACGCCAGAACTTTCTTCTTTACGACCGAATGGTCGCCTTCCACGTCCAGCGCGGTGTCACTGTTCCCCTATCCGCCACAGAGTTTTACGCTGGGTTAGACCAGCGTTTTCCTGAGCGGGACGGGATGTATTTCCTACCCGACCAAGTGGCCGAGTACGATAAGAAGCGTCTTACCGTCCGAGAAATATTGCAGCTCCAGCTCTTTGTTACCGACGAATCTTCGGCAATTAAGTGGTTAAAGCAGCAGATTACCAGGAAGCCACAGACCTTCCAGGAAATTCATCCACAGTTTTTAAAGGAGATCAGTGGCTGGCAAAAGTACGAGAAGCCTCTGGAGCTTTCGGAGTTACTTGAGCAGAACTTCCTGCGTTATGACGGTAAGGGGGAGGTGCCCAGTCAGATTCACAGCTGCCTGTCTACGAATTTCAAGGACCTCCGAAACTTGGCCAAGGACGATGAGACACTTCGTAGCAGAGGGAAGGATCACTGGTACGTGCCTGACCCGAACAAAGCTGGCGATCTGGAGAAACTGCGCGAGAAATCCCTGTTGCGTGAATTCGCTTATTATATTGAAGAAATGAAGAAAAGCAAGAAGAAATTAAAACAGTTTCGTACCGAGGCCATCCGGGCTGGATTTAAGAAGGCATGGGGAGATAAGGATTATCAAACCATTGTTGATATTGGCCAGCGTTTACCGGAAAGCATCCTGCAAGAGGATGATAAACTACTAATGTACTACGACAACGCACAAATCCGCCTGGGAATATAAAGGACAGGTGACCCCTTTTGAGTACGTGGCGCGATAAATTGCTAATTGATTTTAAGGAACCTGTGCCATCACTTTCATTGGTGGCAGACCCCGATCATTTACTGCTGGATGAAGCTCTTTTATCTACTTTGAAAGACAGACGGGTAGAATTTATTCAGTATGGTGACCCGGTGTTCTTTCGTTACCTGTTTGAATCGAAGTGCCGTAAAGCATTGGAAGAAAGAACGTTAAGGTTACTGGTACATGTAAGTGATGTTCCTCTGGAGCAAATGCCCTATGATCTGCTGCAAAAGGGTCGAAAATTAACCTACCGTATACAAACTATATTTCCAAAGCTGTTACCCCAGGTGGTAAAGCAATTGGCCGCCCAGGACTTAGATACCTTATATGATGTCTATGGACAGTATCAAGGCACTACTTCTTATGGTGAAACCTGTGATTTCATCTTGCGCAGGGTTTTTAAAGTGGCCTATGATATGATTGATAATGAAACGGAACTGGTCAAGTACCTGCTTTCTAAACATTACCGCCAACAACAATACCCGGAGGTTATCGAGTCATACCTCATGCAACAGTTACAGATGCAAAAGGGGTTAAGTAAACTTCCTTTGACAGAGTTAATAAAATCTTCGTCCTTTTTTTATAGCTACTTGCAAAACCAGTGGGTTGAGTATCTGCAAAATCTGCAAGAACTACCGCTAGTATCGAAGGAGGATGGCCTGCCAAAGGGCAGCTACGGTAGGGGAAAGTCGCATCCTTTTGACAATAAAGATGTGTATCGTTTATTAGATAATCTGTTTATTGAAGGGTATCTAAAACCGGCAGAGGGTTTTAATAGTAAAAAGTTACCAAAATGGACTCATGTTGGGCTGGTGATTGATCCTTCTGTCGACAATAAAAATCGTCTGAAAGGATTATTAGCAAATTTAAAGGAGAAACTTCAGGCAATAGGGAATTACCGGGACTGGATGAATATCGTTCCGTTGTACGGTGAAGTCAAGGATTTAATCTTATCCATGAATTTTACACAGGATGAAAAAATACTAAGCGAAGTAAAAAAAGTAGAGGCCGAAATAGATGCCCAGTTTGAGCTTTGGATGATTCAGAACTATGGGGGGTTGCAAAACCTGCCTTATTTACCAAGGCCGGTGATGCTGCATCAGGTGTCCCATTACTTAGCCACTAAACACTATACAAAGGTTGCCCTGGTGGTTCTGGATGGGATGAGCTATGTCCAGTGGGCGCAAATCCGTAAGCATTTACAGGCGAAAAACTTTATTTTTGATGAGCAGAGTGTATTCGCCTGGGCCCCTACCATTACTTCAGTTTCCAGGCAAGCCCTTTTTACCGGAGAAATGCCCGTGTACTTTCCCCATACCTTGGGCTCCACCAGGAAAGAAGAAACGGCATGGAAACTTTTTTGGGAGAACCATGATGTATTTAAGGCCTATACCAGCTATGAAAAAAGCTTGGGTCAGGGTGAGGTGGAGTATCAATTCCCGGGTAGTTTACAAAAACCTTCTATTAAGGTACTTGGCCTGGTGATTGGAACCATTGATAACCTGGTCCACACAGCCTTGCAAGGGCAAAGAGGGATATGCGCTGAGCTTAAACTATGGCTCAAAAAGGGTTATTTGGCAGGACTTTTGGCAGACTTAATAGATAATGGCTTCGAGGTTTACTTGACTTCCGATCATGGTAATAAGGAAAGTCGGGGTATTGGCCGTATCTCGGAAGGAGTTCTGGCAGAAACCCGTGGGGAACGGGTTAGAATCTATAAAGATAAGATGTTTCGCGATAAGGCTGCCGCTGCATACTCTTCCTTGGTCTGGCCCGGGTCCGGCTTGCCGGAGGATGTATTTATTCTACTGGCCAAAAGCGGAGAAGCATTTATTACGGAAGGTGAACACGTGGTCAGTCACGGCGGGATTAGCCTGGAAGAAGTAGTGGTGCCTTTTGTACATATAACTTTTAAACAATAATTTTAAGAGGTTTGAAAATGGCAAAACCAGTGGGGTTTGATCAGAAAATACAGTTACAGCATCTGGACTATATTGCCAGGCAAGCAAGCGGTATAGATCGCAAAAACATGTATGAAAAGCTAGACGAATTTTTAAATGTAGATATCCGTGGCGCTATGGTTAGAAAACACGTCATTACGATGTTAATGAAAATCTGGTATTTGGTGCCCGATGAATTAAAAGGTTTACGCCAAAAGGCTTTGGAACTGCTGCCAAACTTTTCAGCCCAGGATCGCCTTGTACTTCATTGGGGTATGACCTTACTAGCCTATCCCTTTTTTAAAGATGTAGCCTGTGAATTGGGCAATTTATTCGGCCTGCAAAATGAGGTGCCCAGCCAGCAAATAGGCCGCAAGGTAAAAGGTCTCTATGGGGATAGGAGAAGGGTAGAGGTAGCTACTACAGCAGTATTAAGGAGTATTAAGTCCTGGGGGTTTATTGAAAAAAATAAAAGTAATGTTTACACTATGAAGGAAAAATACGAAATAACCAATACAGCATTAAAGTTATGGCTGGCTGAGGTGGTCCTGCGGGTTTCGGATTATCAATACATGCCTCTTGAGATGATCCCGGTGGCACAGTCTGTTTTCCCTTTTCAATTTAAAGTTAACATTAGAGAATTTGAACATAGTAATTTCATTATCAATCGCCAGGGATTGGACATGCAGTTGGTCGGTCTTTTAGCACTTGGCCGGTAAATAAAAAATTATTTTGGTGAGATTGTTAATGAATGAGCTTTTTAAGATTTGATAATCTCTACTGAAGAACAAATAATATTTGAGCTTGACAAACATATGTACGATAAGTAAACTATAACTGACCGGTAATTCTGCCGATCTTTTTCTTTTTGGCGGGTACCTTCTTACCGGTCGGTGCCCGCCCCAAAAATGATGCAAGGGGGGAAATGAATATGGCAGTCACCAGAGTTCCTGGTAACTCTATCCTCAGGCTGGTGCTTCATGTTGGCGACAGTGCTAGCGGCAGCCCGATTCTGCGGAATAGGAGCCTTAATAATGTCAAGCCGGCTGCAGTTGATCAAGACATTTTTGATGTGGCCACCGCCCTTGCCGGTCTGCAGGATTATCCGCTGAACGGGATTACTAAAGTGGATAACGCTACTTTAATCCAAGTTTAAGTAAAAGTCTCTTATAATGATTAATTGAAAGATGGTTAAACCAGAGAGGAGGAAGACCATTGGCGACAACTACGACTCTGCGTATGAGCTTTAAGAACCAGTCCGGCAACACCGTCAACATCAGTCTGGACAATCCCAAGGTAGGCCTGACAGGCGCCGAGGTTGAAGCAGCGATGGACCTGGTGATCGCTAAGAATATTTTCACTACCTCCGGTGGTGATTTGGTTAACAAAGCAGACGCAGGCTCATTTCTACGGATATTGTAGACCTTTATACGCCTGTTTAAAACACTGCCGAAAGCTGAATATAAATACGCAATCATTACAGAAGGGAGGAGCATTCCTCCCTTTTTTGCAAAGAAAACCTGAACTAATGACTAACCAATAGAACTGTTGCCTGTTAATAAGGTGGCAGCAGAAATTATCATAAACGGTAGTCTATACGTTAACAACTTCTCTATTACAAGAGCAAACCTTAAACAAAAGAAAGCGCAGGGGGTGAAAACCTATGGAAGAAATCTTCAAACTGGCAGCCAACTACGGCTTCCCGATAATGGTGGCCGGGTCCCTTTTGATTAAGATAGAGCCCGTGATGAAGGACCTGCAAAAAAGCATTAACTCCCTGACTATTGTTGTGGCCAAGCAAATCGGCATTGATGCGGAAGAAATCAGTAAGATTATCAATGGGTGAGTATGAGCGTGTTGTGTGTGAAATAGGTATAGGATAGAGAAAGGCTCAACATTAGTTGTTACAGCTAATAATTACCAACTTATGTAAGCTTATTTTAATCCTGTAGAACCAAACCCTCCTTCGGATCTGTCACTTTTTGATAAGTCCTTTACCTCAGTTAAATTCACTTTTAATATGGGTTTAACAACCATCTGTGCAATTTTCATGTGCTTTTCTACCTTAAAAGTATGTTTTCCATGATTAATTAGGATAACACCTATTTCACCTCTGTAGCCTTGATCAATAGTACCGGGAGTGTTTAATACCGTTATAGAGTTTTTAAGGGCTAGCCCACTTCGCGGCCTAATCTGGGCCTCAGTATAAGGTGGTAATTCAATTTTTATTCCAGTACGTATTAAGACAGTTTCACCGGGTGGTATGGATTTATCCTCTATTGAGAATAAGTCCATACCAGCGTCACCTTCATGAGCAAACTCAGGTAATTTAGCTGATTCATCTATTCTCATAACTCTTAAGTTAATATCATAAGTCATCATTGCTTTACCCTTTCTTTATAAAAACTCTATCAAAAACAATATAAACATAAATTGGTCCATATATGCTGGCTAAGATGCCAGTAAATGTTAACCACCCTTGTTGATTCGTGACGCTAAAACGGTAAGCGTAATAAAATATAGTCAAAAGTGGTATTGTTAATAGTGCCATTGATAGTATTTTTAAGAAAATATGTACTTTTAAAATTTGCCTATTAATTTCATGTGCCTGACTAATGTGAAACTCAATCTGTTTGGTAAATAATTGATATTTTGCTTTAAATTGTTGAATTTTCTCTTCTCTCTGTTCAAATGGGGCTCTTCCGATATTTACTTGTAAATCTTCAAAATCTCTTATTGTATCTATTACGTCTTTCAGCTTCATGTAATTATCGTAAGAGATATACTTCGGTTTACTAACTAAGTCTCTTAATATGTCTAAGCGACAAGGTAAATTGTCATGGCCCGTCATTGTAGGAGTAACCATTCTGTAAAAAATAAGTGTCACAAAAGATTTATACTTAAATCCAGTACCATTATCTTCACCTATAACAAATTTTAGGCGTTTTTTTGTTGGGTTATTCAAACTAATAAGTAGAGGGCCTTCCCAGTGAGCATCAAGCGTTGTTGAAATATGTCCGAAGCCTTGAGAAACTATGCCTACTTTAGAATGGAAAGTTCCTGAAATCTTTTCCGATACCCAAACAGCTTCCCTGGTCATGATTAAAACCGTATCATTTGGTTCTACGTTACAGTACTTTTTATTTTCTTCATTATGAACTTCGAGTAACAATCCTTTGTTTATAGAAAAGATAAATTCAGTAGGTGTTAGATTGTAGCCAATATCTGTTAAATTAGAATCCTCATAACCGCAAATAACAATGTCTTTATCTAATAATTTTATAATATCTTCATCGGACAAAAAGCCAGGACTGACCGATATCGTAATTCACCCCTTTCAAAGGTAAGCAGCAGAGATTATTTAGAATCGAATAATTTCTAACTATTCACTATAATTATACATTTTTGGACTGTTTCCTTCAGTATTGTTCTAAATATTTCCGATAAGAAGTAAGATTTCGCTAGACTATATAAATGAAGCCACAGGTCGGCTCTGCTAAACCTCGACCACTCTTTTGTGCTGGGCTCTGGCGATCGATTAAACCCTCCTGTGTCAGGCAGATTATCGTCCAGTCCAGAGGCATCCTGGCGACGATACATAGCCTGGCTGCAGGTCTCGCCAGAGCGCTCAAAAAAGAGCACAACTGGCGAGACCGCGGGAGTTGATTGCAATGATCCGGAATATGGCCGGCAGCGGCCAGCCTTGTGAAGATCAGTCAGAAGGTGTAGTTTTCTCTGTTCAAAATTGTTTAATTTTTATTGATTTAGCATTGACTAGAAACCCAGGAATAACTATACTATATACATAGTTGTACAGCTTTGTACAAAAAGGGGTGGGAATATGAAGGCTGAACTGATTGAAAACCTTGTGCTCGCCCATTGCTCAGGGGATGAGAACGAGTTTAATAAAGCACTAACAGCTTTAGCTGCGGATGAAGAGAAAAAAGGTAACGTTAGGTTGGCGGCACAGCTCGTAAATGCATACAAAAATGGGAAAAAGAAATCTTTTATTTCAAAACCAGATCTATCGTCCCAAAGCACTTCATTATTATCACAGGGATTTCAGCAAACTGCGACGCCAAGGGATAAGGATAGCATGCTGGAGTTGTATGAGTTGATTAAATCAAACGTATCAATTAACGATGTGGTGTTGCCGTTAAAACAAAAGGAGGTACTACTTCAGATTGTTCAGGAGCAGACACATTCAGAGGAACTGATGAAGCACAATATTATTCCTGCAAATCGTTTGCTTCTGTGTGGCCCTCCTGGATGTGGTAAGACAATAACGGCCAAGGCAATTGCTCATGAATTGAATCTACCTATGGCTTATGTCAGGCTTGATGGGCTTGTTTCTTCATACCTAGGACAAACCAGTACTAATCTTCGAAAGGTATTTGACGCGGTAAAAGGTCAGCACATTGTTTTATTTTTGGATGAATTTGATGCAATTGCAAAAAAACGGGATGACGCAAATGAGCTAGGGGAGCTAAAAAGAGTAGTTACAACACTCCTGCAGAATTTCGACAACATGCCTAGTAATGTATTTTTGATCGCAGCAACGAATCACCAGCACTTACTGGATCCAGCTATCTGGAGGCGTTTTAATTTAGCAATTGTACTTGAACTTCCAGATGAAGAGCAGAGAATTACTTTAATTATAAAATGGCTATCAGAATTTAAGGTATATGGTGAGATCAATGAAAAAAAAATTGCTAAGATTACGGAAGGATTAAGCTGTGCACAGATAAAAGAGTTGATAACAGCTGCTGCCAAGAAATACTATACTAACAGAGAAAAGATAGACAGCGATGATGTAATTACCATACTGATTCAGCAATTAACTCTCTATTCGGGCAATAATGAGGAGATTTGGAATGTCCTTAAAAGTATGAACGAAAAAGGTGTTGCTTTAAGAACACTTGCAGAAGCAACTGGAATTCCACATACAACTTTGAATTACCGTATTAAAAATATAAAAGAAGGTGGGCTGAATGATTAGTCATGAAATTAGACAGCACCTGTGGATTCCTCCAGAAGAAGTTGTTAATGTTGAGAATAATCCTACGGGCAGGAATAAAGATAGGGGTGTAATTCCTACTGAGCATGGTTCCAAACTTTCTGTGGGACTGCAGAATATCGTAAGTGCGTATAGTAAGCTTCAGGCCGGTGATTCCCTTAGCGAAGAAGATATCATGGTATTTAAACTAATATTACCGGAGGGCGAAAAGATTTCCAACTCGGAAAGGCGTAAGTTCATCGAGGATGAAGGGATGGTCATTAATGCTGTCAAGGATGAGCGACATGCCATTGTTACAGCTAAGAAGTCACTATTTGAACGACTGCAGAGTCGAGTCGAGGGATATAAGAGCAGCGGTAGAATTAAGAATTTCCAGTACATTGATGATTTTGAACCATATCTTGTAGAAGATAAGCAGGCATCATCCTTGAAAGAGTACCTTAATAAGGTTAGGCTTGAAAACATATCTGTAGACATTCAGATGATGTTTGTCCCAAAACTTGATGCAGATGTTCAGGATAAAGCGGAAGTAAGGCTGGTTAAAAGAATCGTCCAAGCTCAAGGTATATTGCCAAGCAAACCCTACAAACTTTCAGATGGAACTACTGTTATTCGAGCACAAGTTCCGGTTAAGATTATCGATGAGCTCTCAAGTGATACGGTTATCTGCAGGGTTGAGCAAACACGCTTTTTTCTAATTTTGACTCCGAGTACAGTTCACCCATTAAATAACTCAATTACGATAGAACCTAATGTGGATGTAGAGTCGTTGCCGGTCGTAGCCGTGCTGGACAATGGTGTTCAATTCCCTAAGGAGTTTAGCCCGTTAGTGATTACCCACTGGACAGCAACAGGTTGTAACCCTGGGGATGCGTCACATGGTACCCCGGTGGCGAGCAAGGTTGTATTTTCTCATATTGGGATGCAGATTTTTCAGGATACCTTAACGCCGCGTGCTCGAGTAATTGATTGTACCGTTATGGGTGACGAGCCGGTACCAGAAGATGTTATGATTCATCGGATTCAAGAGGCGGTGGCTAATTTTAATGATATAGTGAAAATTTATAACCTCTCGGCAAATGTTACCCAACCAATTGATGGAGATACAATCAGCATCATCGGATACGAACTTGACGTGCTTATGCTCAAATACATGGTGAAGTTTGTCTTGTCAGCGGGAAATCATGAATTGGGCATTGTGTCCAGCAGCTTGAAAGAAATCCTCGACGATGATGAAACAAGAATTGCGGCTCCTGCTGATTCTATGCTTGGTATAACGGTCGGAGCCATAGCAGGCGTAGACCATCCCGGTAGTTTTAGCCAGTCAAGGATGATAACGCCGTATTCTCGTAAAGGCCCCGGATTTGCAGGATTTAGAAAACCGGATTTAGTAGCATTTGGGGCGACTACCATGCCGAATGGTGCAGTTCCAAGAGATCAATATTCAGTTATGTTGGGAGCCAATGGCAAAATGATTTATGCTGCTGGAACAAGTTTTACAGCACCGGTGGTTGCTGGAGATTTAGCTGAAATTTTGCAGATAGTACCGGATAAAGATGTATTGCTTGCGGAAGCTCTCTTATACCACGGGGCTAATCAGTTCTGGCTTAACGATAGAATGGAGAAGGACGAGGCAGAATTTATTGGCGACTGCTATGGTAGAGGATTATCTAATCCGGAAACAAGCAAATATTCATATCCGCATCGTGTAACATTTGTCCGGACGGGAGAGCTGAATCGAAAAACAAAGCAGCACGTTAAGTTTCATATGCCTACTGTGCTTGCGAAGACAAAAGGCAGAAATAAAGCGAAAGTAATTGTTACCTGTATCACGCAGCCACCAGTTGACAACAACAAAGGCAGTGGATACCTTGGAGCGTATGTTTCAGCATCTCTTCACAAGATTGATACTAAGGGGCAGAACAAGACCTCGAACCCTTCAGTATCCGATGGGAGGAAAAAGTGGGATACCTGCTACCACTTTGAGGAAACATTTTCGGATTTTAGTCCGGGAAGCTGGGAAGTTTGGCTGGAGCTCTTTACGCGCTGGGATATTGATGATGAGCAAAACATTCCCTATGCATTGGCGGTCACAGTTGAGGATTTAACAGAAACAAATGATATTTACTCAGAAATTCTGCTTGAGACGCATGGTAGATTCCAAGCTATTGATACGGTCAGAATCCCTGTCAAACTATAAGATAAGAAAGGAGGAAGCTAGCGTGAAAAACAAGCCTGTTCATACCGTCCCAAATAAAAACGGTGGTTGGGATAATAAGCGCGAGGGCAGTTCAAGGGCTAGCAGTCATGCTGATACGAAGGCTGAAGCAACCGCGTACGGAAGACAGTTAGCGCAGAACAGTAAAACTGAACATGTTATCCACAACAAGGACGGCAAAATAAGCCAGAAGAACAGCTATGGCAATGACCCCTTCCCACCGAGAGATAAAAAATAGTAGAGTAGATGAAACCTACTGAAGGGTGTTGCTTGCATCACTCAAGTTGGGAAAACGGCGAGAGTTATTATATAATAAATAACCATATCTAATTCTGATAGTAAACTAGAGGTAGCCACAGGCCAGCTCCGCAAAGCTCTGCTCGCTTGTGGCTCTTTTGCGCCTGTCTCCGTTGGTCAATGGAATCCACCTGGTTTGGAAAGTCCACCGTCCAAACGCTGTGGTAGCTTTGAAATGTAAACCTTTTCGAAAGACTGCCTAGTATACGCGGGACCTTTGCAAGTCAAGCTCTGCAGAACTGTTGCGGGGTTTTTTATGCAAGTATATCGCGGCAGTAGCGCTGCACGAGCTGGGGGCTCAGGCGCACGCGCGTAGCACGCGCAGTATGGTGGGGTTGCTGCTGCAGTTATATTCTCGGCGACATGCGTCGCCTCGTCGCTCCGCTTCGCACAACAGCCTCCAGCAGCGTGCGGAGCCAGTTAGGTACCGGTGCGAGACTTATCAGGGGCTGGTATGTGAGTTGTGCTTTGTTGTGGAGTTGGGTACGGGTAGGTGAGTGCTGGAGAGGGTGTGGGACTAAGCAGAAAATTACTTACACAACTATTTATACTTCCATAAAGACAGATGCTATAGAATCCAGTTGAGACTTT
>JAQVOH010000108.1 GCA_028702695.1 Desulfotomaculaceae bacterium | reverse complement strand
CCAATAAGATCGAGCAGTATGTTATCAAGGACGGGGATACCCTGTGGGATGTCGCCCGTGCGGTGAACATCGACGTAGATCAGATCGCGATGTCAAACCCGGGTATTGACCTTGACAATATCAGCATCGGCCAGCAGCTTTCCCTCAGTAAGGCGGCACCTCTGCTCACGGTGACGGCCACACGGCAGGTTACCGTGAACGAAGAAATACCTTATGAGGTTGAGGTTAAAAAAGACGACCAACTGCTGCTGGGTGAAAATAAAGTTATTACCGAGGGCGAACCGGGTGAGCGTACAGTTACATATTTGATTACCAGGGAAAACGGTTTTGAAACCGGGCGGCAGGTGCTCGAGCAAAACATCATCCGTGAGGCCAGGACCGAGGTGGTAGCCAGGGGCTCCGTAACCATGCTGGCGTCGCGTGGCGGCTCTGTGCGTCTTAATTGGCCTTGTTCCGGCGGTATTACCTCTCCCTTCGGTCCGCGATGGGGTAGAATGCACGAAGGTATTGATATCGGCGGCGGCTACGGGTGCAAGGTGGGGGCTGCAGCCGGCGGAACCGTGATTTCTGCCGGTTGGGAGGGCGGCTATGGCAAGGCCGTGCAAATTTCCCACGGGGGAGGCCTGGTAACGCATTATGCCCACCTATCTTCAATTGAGGTTAGCAATGGACAGACAGTTGAACGAGGCGAGTTAATCGGTTTGGTGGGATCGACCGGAAATTCCGAAGGTCCGCATTTGCACTTTGAGGTGTTGGTGGGTGGAGAGCCACGCAACCCGGTCAATTACTTACCTTAAGACATAAAAGCTATAGACCGCCCGGGCGTGCCCTGGCGGTCTATAGCTAAATAGCAAGTGAACTCGTCCAGCTAAAGCTGGACACGAGACTTCGGTGTGGGACTCTACCCACACCGAAGCAGAAAAGTGGAACTCCCACTTATAGAAGTGGGAGTTATAGAATTGGATAAACTTACGGCTTAGTCTGTTTCCAACTAAAAATACTTGTCTTTAAAGGCGGCAATGCTATAATGTTTATGAGGTGATGGAGATTGTTTATTAGAAAATCTGTTAAAAGAAATAAATTCCGTAGAGTGCTTTTTGTGGTTATAACCGCTCTTATCGCTATTGGACTGGTTATACCACTCGCCGGTCTATTTTCAAATCAGTCAGATTATAGCGGTGGACAGGGTACCAATACTGTACAACAGACGCCTCAGGAGAGGTTGGCAGATCTGGAAAATAAGGCCAAAGAGAGCCCCGGGGATGTAAGTGTTCTGGTGGAATTGGCCCAAGCCTATTTTTACGCCGGTAATCCCGACCAGGCCACGAAGACCTACGAACAGGTGTTGACCCTGGATGCCAATAACAGCGCGGCCCGTTACGATATGGCCACGATTTACTATTACAGCAGCAAATATGACCTTGCTGTAGCACAACTGCAGGAACTGTTAAAAAATGACCCAGACAATAAAGCTGCCCACTATTTCTACGGGATCGTCCTGGGTACCGGCATCAAAGATTATCAAGGCGGGATTACGGAACTTGAGAAGTTTGTTGAACTGGCTAAGGAAGGTTCAGATGTAGAGAAGGCCAGGCAGCTAATTAATGAATGGAAAGCCACACCAGCCCAGTAAGCTTTCGCATATAACTGACCACGGCAGGGTCGGAAGAAACCCCTCTGCCGTGATTTTTTTAATAATTTAATAAAAATTGATTATGAGCAACTGCATATAAGCCTGACTTCAATATGAAGTATTTTCCGCTTGGATGGGCTTATCCCCGGCCTTATAATTAGACTGACTAAATGACTAATTAGGAGGCCGTCAATGAAACTTGCAGTGCAGGATACCATCAATCGTTCTTCCGGCCGTCCTTGGGGGGCGTTCTGGTTTCGAGTGGCGAGAATCCTGGCTGCAGCTTTTATTTTGCTGGCCGCTCTTTTCTGGAATATCCCGGCCGGCATCAAATCTTACGGTTATGCCACTATACGCGAGCTGGTCAAGGTTCACACCATCATCGGGACCTGGCAGTTGGAAAAATTAACTTCCAATCACTATTATATAAAGTTCAGGGCAGAGGATCGTAACGAGGCCGAGTTAGTCCTTGCCACAGCGGAGTTTTTTTACCAGCCGGTTATGGAGGAGTTCAACTTCACCCCTCGCGGCAAGATTCCTATTATCCTTTATTCATCCCGTGAAGCTTTAAACAAAAGCTTTGGCTGGGAAGCTGACGAAAGTGCCATGGGTGTATACTGGGCCGGGTCCATCCGGGTCCTGTCACCGGGGGTATGGGTGGAAGAAAAAGAAGACGGGCGTATCGCCGAAGTCTTTACAGTCTCCGGACCGATGGCCCACGAATTGACCCACCTGGTGGTGGATTACCTGACCGGGGGTAACTACCCCCGCTGGTTCACTGAAGGAGTGGCTCAGTACGAGGAATACAAGTTAACTGGTTTTGAGTTCCAAGAAGCGTCCGGCTCCCTGAAGCCGCCTTTTTATAGTATGCACGATCTCACCGAGCATTTTGACAGCATGCCCAGCCAAACCAGGGCCTACGGAGAGTCACTGGCGGCAGTACGCTTTATTGTACACCATGCCGGGGAATCTGCGCTTTACCAGATCATTTCTGAACTTGGTCAGGGCATGGATTTCAACCAGGCGGCTGTGAAGGTGCTGTGCCTCGATGAGGCCCAGTTCGAAGCCGGCTGGCAGGACTGGGCTGTAACTAAGGCGTACCAACCTGATTTATTTTGATGCATCCTTCTGGAATGGTGCAGGAATTACGACAATAGAGACGAATATTTTTATAAGCAATGAGCAGACAGCTCAACATAAACAGGAGGACTTCATGGATAGGATAGTCATAGCCGGAGGGAAGCCCCTCCGTGGCCGCTTGAAAATTTGCGGTGCAAAAAACGCCTCTCTGGCTGTTTTATGCGCCACCTTTCTATGTAAAAATGAAGTTGTGCTCGAAAATGTCCCGAACATCAGTGATGTTCGGTTTATGCTTGGCATTATAAAAAGTCTGGGGGCCTCTGCCGGATGGGATGGACCGGATACCCTGCGGGTAACTCCTCCGGAACAGGTTAACGATGAGGCTCCCTACCATTTAGTCAAGAAACTGAGAGCCTCCAACCTTCTCCTGGGGCCCCTGCTGGCGCGTTTCTCCCAGGCCGAAGTGGCGCTGCCGGGTGGCTGTAATATCGGCATCCGCCCCATGGATCTGCATTTTAAAGGGCTGACTGGGCTTGGGGCGGAACTGGCCCTGGAACACGGCAGTATCCTCGGCAGTGTTCCAGGACGGCTCAAGGGAGCCAGGGTTTATCTGGATTTCCCGAGCGTTGGGGCTACTGAAAATATAATGATGGCCGCCTGCTTGGCCGATGGACAGTCATTGATCGAAAACGCCGCCAAGGAACCCGAGATTGTTGACCTGGCTAATTTTCTTAACACCATGGGAGCTAAAGTGCGGGGCGCCGGTACAGATGTGATTAAGGTTGACGGGGTCCCCTATTTAGAGGGCGGCGCCCGCTACTCCATCATCCCGGACCGTATCGAGGCCGGGACCTTTATGGTGGCAGCGGCGGCTACAGGCGGTGACGTGCTGCTGGAAAACCTCATTCCGATTCACCTGCAGCCCTTGAGCGCCAAGCTCCGGGAAGCAAAAGTCGAGGTACTGGAAGAGGAGGACACCATCCGGGTACGTGCAAACCAGCCCTTATGCTCTATTGATATTAAGACCATGCCTTACCCCGGTTTCCCCACGGACCTGCAGTCGCAGTTGATGGCCATGCTTTCCACTGTGCCGGGTACCAGCGTGGTGGTTGAAAATATCTTTGAGAACCGCTTTATGGTTGCCGACGAACTTAAGCGCATGGGCGCACGGATTAAGGTGGAAGGCCGCATGGCGGTCATTGAGGGAGTACCCTCACTGCAGGGGGCGCAGGTCAAGGCCACCGACCTGCGGGCCGGAGCCGCCCTGATTGTGGCCGGTTTGATGGCCAATGGGGAAACGGAAATCGGCAACGCAGAATACATTGACCGGGGCTATTACGACCTGGAAAAAAAATTAAGCTCATTAGGAGCGACAATCTGGAGAAAATAAAGCGTGGCAACACGCTTTTTGCTTTTCGGGGGGAAGTCATGTTTCACATTACCATCCTGGCCGTGGGCCGTCTGAAAGAGAGATATCTGTCCGAAGCTTGCGCCGAATACTTAAAGAGGCTTTCTGCCTACGCCAGGGTCAGCACCGTCGAGGTGGAAGATGAGGGCATTGCTGAAAACCTGACCGCGCAGGGCAGGGAAAAAGTGAAGCAGAAAGAGGGCGAGCGCATTTTAAGACGCCTGCGCCCGGGCACCTTTGTGATTGTCCTGGAACCCAGGGGGAAAACAAAGACATCCGAGGATATGTCGGAAATGCTGGACAAACTGGCGCTGGATGGCAGAGGTGAACTGGCCTTTATTATCGGCGGCAGCCTGGGCCTTTCCCCGGCAGTGTTGGAGCGGGCTGATTTGAAGCTCTCTTTTTCCAAGTTCACCTTTCCCCACCAGCTGATGCGGGTGATCCTGTTGGAGCAGGTCTACCGATGGTTTAAGATTTCAAGGGGTGAACCGTACCATCACTAACTTATAATTTTTTACATATAGAACAGCGGAGTGGCCTTCTTTTAGGTACTTCGCTGTTTTTTTGTTATTGCAGAGTTGTGGCCAAATACCAACATTTTGCGAAACCATCAACAGATCAAGGATATTGACCTGCCCATCAGCATGCATATCGGCCTTTTTTGCATCACAGTGCTGGCTGTTCCCATCTTAGCAGAAATCCATATTAGGTCAAGAATGTTAAAGTCAGAAGGAGCACCGCTTAAGTAAATCTAGTCATAATGGCCCAAGCCAGTATATCAAACCTGGTTCGAAACCCCAGAGTTGGCTGTAACTAACAAGTGTTTCATTGCAGCCCCTGTTGAAATATCAATGGTTATTTAGATAAACAGACGAAGTGCTTTCGTCCCACTCCACATTTAAGCCAAAGGTTTCTGCCACAAACCTCAGCGGGACCAGGGTCCTGTCATCGACGATCCTGGGCGGGACATCAAGATAGACTGGTTCATCATCCACCAGCGCTACTGGCAAATCAATTGACAGGTAGATATTGTGGCCGTCTTTTTGGATATCAATGTAACCATCCTCATACCAGTCGACAATGCCGCCCATAGACTCCACGATTCTTCTAATCGGGACCAGGGTGCGATCATTTTCAATTACCGGCGGCACGTCAAAAATCAACGGCCAACCGTCCATATAGACACCTATTTCGCCGTTTTGCTGGTAGCCAGCGCTGGTATCCGCTCCGGCAGTAAACTCACCGCTGACCTAGGCTATTAAGGCTTTTTCTATCGTTCTGGCGGTTTTTGCAAGTTTTCGAATGAAAATATAGATAATATTCCAAATAAATATTATTAGGGATAAATATTATGAGGCAAAGGTTGCGTAAGTGTTTTCCGGTTATTCTTGGTTTATCTGCAATGCTCTGCTGTACTGGTCTGGCTCAAGCTGCGCCCAATTCTGGAAATCATAGGAGCAGGTCACCCTACACCATCCTTTGCATATAGTGTATTCAACAAAAACATTAGCAAAGGAGTTACATGCAATGAGTTCTACCAAAGCAAGGCAGGTCCTGCCTCCGCCCAACAACTGTGACGGCCACCTTTACACTGTGAAGGCTTCAAATACTCTCTTCAGCATTGCTCAAAGATTTGGAGTTACAGTCCAGCAGATTGTTGCTGCCAACCCACAGATTGTAAATCCAAACAATATCCTTGAGGGTCAGGTGATCTGCATCCCCAACGGTACACCTACACCCACAACTACACCTACACCAAATGGTCAGTTTCGTGTCCTTACACTTAGATTCCTGTCAGAAACGGGTCAACCGCTACCCACGGTTAACGGGGCTGTCGAGCTTAATGCCCGTGTAATTGTTCGGACCACATTTCCCCGCCCGGTCTCCCGAGCCTTCTTTTTCCTGGAACCTACCGGTACCGAAACTTGTGAACTCGCCCAATTAATCGGAGTTGATTGCCCCAGTGCAGTTACCGGGGTTGCCGAAATACTTTGGCAGGTGCCCGCAGGCACCTTGGGCCGTGTTTTTGTTGTTGCATGCATTAACAGTATCTGTGCCAAATCTGATGAAGTTCTTGTTGTTCGTAATAATCACTAAAACCACGGATTAAGTCCGTGGTATATATTACAATTTGTTTTGCACTTTAGTGGAAAAAAACATCGAATTATTACTGAGAAGAAACATTACTGTTGGCAAGGGCTATAAAGTCGGCGTGGCAAGAAGTATAAGCGCTGCTGCTTTAATAGACAGGCTATTAGATGGCATAGTTTCCTATTTGTTTAAAATTTTAGGCTCACCGGTTACCTCGATATGTACCTTATCTTTTTTGATAGTTTCGTCAATACACAAAGTTTCTTGAAATTGATGTTTAAAGATTACTGTTAGGCGTTATTGATTGTTTTATGAGGAAGAGGTTTAACGAATATTTAGAAGAAATGATATAGGAATATAACAAGTAAGTGAGAAAGGATTTGAATGATGAAAATATGTATTTTGTCCGGTAATCCCAAAAAAGAGGGTCTATGCCAGTCTGTAATCGATGCGGCAAAGCTCGGTGTCTCTGAGGGTGGTGCAGAGGTTGATGAAATCAGGCTATGCGATTTGGAGCTAATACGCTGCAAGGTTTGTGGTAACGGATGGGGTCCGTGTCGCTCAGAAAACTACTGTAATTATGGAGCTGATGGATTTGATGAGGTCAAAGCTCGTATTCAAATGAGTGATGCGATTATTCTTGCCTCACCAGTCTATTGGGGGGAACCATCGGAAGCTTTTAAATGTTTTATTGACCGTTTACGCAGATGCGAATTTAACCAGACAGAAGTATTGCGAAACAAACAAGTTCTGCTTATTGCCAGCGCGGGCGGTACAGGAAATGGCTTAATAAGCTGTCTTGAACAGATGGACCGTTTTTGCCGCCATACTAGTGCAATCATTTTTGATTATATTGGGGTCAATAGATGGAATAGCGATTATAAAAGGCTTGCGGTTAAGTCTGCAGCGCATGCGCTGGCAAGTGGCCGGAAAAATGACGATACAGTTTAAACCTTGATGGTAATAAGTTTAGAACCTGCTATGGAAATTTTGAGGATGTCATCAAATTTCCATATAACCTCCTGGCGCACAGAGAAAAGCTGCCGGCACAACAATGGTCCTCATATTGTAGCGTCTTGGCCATTCCTGGCGCTTGATTATAGCTGCTTTGTGTGGTAATCTGGGCCAAACCTGCCCGCTGTTTGTAGGGCGGACCGCGAATTGGGTAACAAGGGGAGTTGATGTTGATGGTAAGAAAAATTACCCTGATGCTGCTGGTGGTAATGCCGCTGCTGGTTTTGCAATTTACTGCTCCGCTGGAAGCTGCCCCGGTGAAGCTTGGCAGTGAGGTCCTGATGGGCTCTCAACGCGACTTAATTGAGGGGAAAAGAGTGGGTCTGGTTACCAATCAGAGTGGTGTGAACAGCCGGGGTGAAAGCACAATTGAGGTCCTGTCACGGCAGCAAACCATTCAACTAGTTGCCCTTTACGGGCCGGAGCATGGTATTGACGGGCAAGCCCCGGCAGGGGAGTACGTGGAATCATATGTACACCCGGCATTGGGAATTCCAGTGTACAGCCTGTATGGACAGACCAGGATGCCCACAAAGGAGATGCTGGAAGGCGTGGATGTCCTCCTGTTTGACGTGCAGGACATCGGAGCCAGGTCTTACACCTACATGTCTACTCTTAATTACTGTATGGTTGCGGCCCAAAAATATGGCAAAGCCATCATTGTCCTGGACCGGCCAAACCCGGTCGGGGG
>JAQVOH010000107.1 GCA_028702695.1 Desulfotomaculaceae bacterium | reverse complement strand
CTGGTTGGCAGGAAATGCTTGAGCTGTGTTGAAATTATGATCAAGTCCCCCGGGGTAAAATAAATTCCACCCTCCAAAAATAATAATTTTCATTTAAAATAACTATTTGGAAAGGGGCTGTAAGGCCTGCTTATGTGCCATTTTGAGGATACTCAGAAGGGCCTTCTCGCGACAGTCCGCTCTTTTATTGTTCGCTTCCGGATGGTGGAGCCTGGCAGCAAAGTTGTGGTGGCTGTTTCCGGTGGGTCTGATTCAGTGGCGCTGTTGCATCTTTTGCAACTGTTGAAAGATGACCTTGAGCTTTCACTGCATGTGGCACACCTAAATCATATGTTACGCGGGGAGGAATCCGAACAAGACGCTGCTTTTGTCGCCGAGCTGGCCGGTCGCTACGGTTTACCGTTTACGGTTGAAGCAGTTGATGTTCATGCCTACCGGCATGAGAAAAAGCTCTCTACAGAGCTTGCCGCCAGGGAAGTCCGCTACCGTTTTTTGAGCGATACAGCCCGCCTTGCCGGAGCGTCAAGAGTTGCTTTGGCACATCATGGTGATGATCAGGCCGAGACCATTTTAATCAATTTCCTGAGAGGCGCCGGGCTTGCAGGTCTTAAAGGCATTCCGCCGGTACGGGAAGGATTTTATATTAGGCCGTTGCTTTGCTTGAGGAAGGCAGAGCTTGAACGCTACTGTGAGGCGGCAGGCTTAGCTTTTCGCCGCGACTCCTCTAATTTACAACAGGTTTATGCCAGGAACCGAATCCGTTTAAGCCTCATCCCTATGCTGGAAAAAGAGTATAATCCAAGGCTGGTTCCGGCCCTGCTCAGAACGGGCGAACTTTGCCGGGAGGAGAATGAATATCTGGAAGAACAGGCCCGGTTTGCTTTTGAAGGAGCCCTCAAGGGGTCGGCCGCCGGGCGGGTTGAACTTGAGTTGGCAGCACTGGAAGTTATGCCGCTGGTGATCAGACGCAGAGTGCTGCGTCTGGCTTGGGGGGCAATTGCCGGGGCTGACAAAAATATGTCTTTCCATCATACTGCCGGGGTTGTCGATTTAATTGACAGGGGTGAACCCGGTTCACAGGTCCCTTTGCCGGGTATGGTGTCTGTCGTTCGGTTGCCACCAGACCTGGTGTTTCTCCGGGAACAGGAGACGAAAGAAATCCCTGAATATATATACCAGCTTCAGGTCCCTGGCTCAACCCGTATTCCTGAATTGGACCGTTTGGTGTGGACGGATTTTGTTTCCCGGACGACCCTGCCCGATCCCAGGCTGCTGCCACCGGAGGAGGTTTATCTGGATTTTGACAAGTTGCCGCCAAAGCTGTTTGTACGACGCCGCCTAAACGGGGATGTCTTCCATCCCTTCGGGCTGTCTTCGGAAGTGAAATTAAAGGATTTTCTAATAAAGCAGAAGATTCCCCTTGCTATGAGGGATCAACTTCCTTTGGTCAGCACGCCCACAGAGATCGTGTGGGTAGCAGGGTTAAGGGCGGGAGAGAGGTGTAAAGTTGACGAAACCACCAGGCGGGTACTTCACTTAAAGGTTGTACATAATAATATCCTGAGGCATTAGAAAAAGGAATGAAAACGGCGCCATGATATTATGCTGATTTTACAATGATTTGAACTATGTCAAAATTGACTGGCAGCAACGGTTATTAATTGAAATGCCTATGTAAATGTGGTAAAATAATCATTATGGTTTGATCTGACCAGTCCCTAGAGAGGAGTGTCATATTTGAATAAGGTTGTAAAAAACCTTAGTATCTATCTGCTGATTGTTCTGGCTATCATTGCCTTGATTCAATACACGACGCCCAACAAAGTTGTCCCCTTGCAGCTGACCTACAGCAAGTTCCTCGATGATGTGGGTCAGGGGCAGGTCACGAAGGTAGTGATCCAAACAGAGGGCCCGACCAATATCATTAGCGGGGAGAAAACTGATGGAACCCGTTTTGAAACAAAGGGGCCTGCGGCTGATTCCGACCTGTATACACTGTTAAAGGATAAAAAAGTTGAGTGGAACAGCGAGCTGCCTCCTCAACCGGGGTGGTGGACCGGGTTGCTGACTACCCTTTTGCCGATCCTCCTCTTTATCGTCCTGTTCTTCTTCCTGATGCAGCAGACTCAGGGCGGTGGCAACCGGGTCATGTCTTTTGGCAAGAGCAAGGCCAGGCTGCAAACTGATGAAAAGAAGAAGGTCACCTTCTCCGATGTGGCTGGTGCGGACGAGGTTAAGGAAGAACTGGAGGAAATTGTCGAGTTTTTGAAAAATCCCAAAAAATATCAGGAACTGGGTGCTAAAATACCCAAGGGAGTGTTGCTTTTCGGCGCTCCGGGTACCGGCAAGACACTACTGGCCAGAGCCGTCGCTGGTGAAGCGGGAGTGCCCTTCTTCAGCATCAGCGGTTCGGATTTCGTGGAGATGTTTGTAGGTGTTGGTGCCTCACGAGTGCGTGACCTTTTTGAGCAGGCCAAGAAAAATGCTCCCTGTATTGTTTTCGTAGACGAGATTGACGCTGTTGGACGCCAGCGTGGCGCAGGCTTGGGCGGCGGTCACGATGAGCGTGAGCAAACGCTTAACCAACTGCTGGTGGAAATGGATGGTTTTGCCCCCAATGAAGGTATCATCATCCTGGCGGCCACTAACCGCCCGGATATTCTGGACCCGGCGCTCTTAAGGCCGGGGCGCTTCGACCGCCAGGTTGCGGTGGATGCACCCGATGTAAATGGCCGCAAGGAAATCCTTAAGGTTCACTCCAGGGGCAAGCCCCTGGAAGATACGGTGAACCTCGAGGTTCTGGCCCGCCGTACACCTGGCTTCACAGGAGCCGACCTGGCTAACCTGACCAATGAGGCGGCGCTTCTGGCGGCCAGGCAGAACCGGAAAAGGATTACCATGGCGGACATGGAAAACTCGATAGAGCGGGTTATCGCAGGGCCTGAAAAAAAGTCCAAGGTAATCAGTGAAAAAGAAAAATGGCTGGTTTGCTATCACGAGGGTGGCCATGCCGTGTTAGGCTACCTCCTGCCGAACACAGATCCTGTTCACAAGGTGTCGATTATACCAAGAGGCCGTGCTGGAGGGTACACCTTGCTGCTTCCCAAAGAGGATCGCTACTATGCGACCAAATCCCAGTTGCTCGACCAGATAACCATGCTCCTGGGTGGGCGGGTTGCCGAGGCTGTGGTGCTTAAAGAAATCAGCACTGGCGCCATTAATGACCTGGAGCGCGCCACCGATATCGCACGCAAGATGGTCATGGAATTCGGTATGAGTGGCCTGGGACCAATGACTTATGGCCGTAAAACAGACACACCTTTCCTTGGTCGCGACTTTTCCAGGGATCGCAACTACAGTGAAGAAGTGGCCAACGCCATCGATATTGAAGTGCGCGAAACCATCGATCAGTCCTACAATAAGGGTAAGGACCTTCTTGAGCTGCATCTGGCAACGCTGCACCTGGTGGCCAAGACGCTTTTTGAAAAGGAAACCATAGAAGCTGTGGAATTTGCGGAACTGATGAAGCAGGCCGGTGAGGAAGAAAGAAAGGATCGCATCGAATAGTTTCTTAAAACACCCGCAGCCAAGCAGCCGCGGGTGTTTTTATGAAAGGTAGTATTTTGCATAACGGGTTAAAATACAAGAAGGACAAAATTTAGGAGGTCATAGACATGGAACGTACATACCTTATGGTCAAGCCTGACGGAGTGCAGCGCAGCCTGGCCGGTGAAATTGTTTCCCGCTTTGAAAAAAAAGGTTTTAAGATCATTGGCCTGAAAATGCTGCAAATCAGCCGTGCAACTGCGGAAAAACATTACGGGGAACATGCCGGCAAACCATTTTTTGCGGGGTTGGTGGCTTTCATCACCTCCGGCCCGGTGGTGGCCATGGTCCTTGAGGGTAACGGCGTAATCAATGCGGCAAGGGAAATGATGGGCGTAACCAATCCTCTCAAGGCAGCGCCCGGCACGATTAGGGGCAGCTACGGCATAGATACCGGAAGAAATATCATTCATGGTTCCGATTCTCCGGAGAGCGCTATGCGGGAGATTTCCCTCTTCTTCAGGGAGGACGAGCTATTCTCATACAATCGCGATGTTGACAGGTGGATTTATGAATAAGGCGGATATCCCGCCTTTTTTATTAGAAAAAACGATAGGTAAAGTTGAGTTTTTTTAAATTAATCTTCTTAAAATAGAACTTTTTGGTATATAATTATTACCGGGAAGGGTTAGCGCAACGCTGTAAAAGTATTAGATAATAAGTTTAGATTACTTGTCACAGCGGGGTGATAGGACTGTATCATAAAATTCTGGTGCCTTATGATAATACCACGCAGTCAAACTCAGCAGCGCAGCATGCCTATAAGATGGCAGTAGCTTCCAGGGCTTCTATGACATTATTTCACGTGGTACCTGACGCGCCTTCTGTCGACGGGGAAACTGGAGGAGCTGACGGTTTTAAATGTACTGAATCTATTAAAGAAAACAAGGCCAGGGCCAAGTTGATGCTGGATCAATTAAAGAGAAGTTTTGCAGGCCTGGATGTAAAGATTGACATAGCAGTTGCGACTGGAAAACCTTCCCATGAAGTATGTAAGAAAGCAAAGATTGAAGGCTATGACGTAATTGTCATGGGCAGCAGGGGCCTGGGCAAAATACCGGGGCTTCTGGGTGGTAGCGTCAGTAGTAAGGTAAGCCGCAACGCGCCTTGCCCGGTAATTCTGATTCATGCAGCTAACTAGGCTAGTGAACGTAAGGGACTCTGCTTAATACGGGTCCTTTTCTTTTATCCAATTTTAAGACTCTCACTACTATAAGTGGGAGTGGATTAGAGTCCTCCGCCTTAGTCTTGATGTCCAGCTTTAGCTGGAGGGTTTCTATTGCTTTTTAAATCAAGACGCTTTATAATTTTTCCAGTTAAAGCCTTTTACTTTCGGGAGGGAATAAAGACTTGGAAATCACTGTATACAGCATCAGGGTGGACAATAAGGAAGAGGCCTTCAAGGCAATCGCCTCGGTAGGGGCAGATCCCGCCGGCTGCCGGTGGATGGCGCCCAAGGCTGTCCACCGGCTGATCATGCTGGACGGTGTGCAGCCCAGGCAAGCAAACATCATCAAGCAGGAGCTGCTGGGCAAAGGTGGTGAAGCAGCGGTATCCAGGGGTGTGGTGGATTGCTCTGTGTCTGAATCTAAAGTGCTGTTGATGGGCACCTTACGACAGTATGATGCTTTTCTGGTTAAAATTGAGGCGCAGCCCTTCGGCCTGAAAGCGCTTGCCGGCCGTATCCGGGAAGTCCTGGGAAGCCAGGAAGGGTTGCGCCCTCACAGTCTGGATTGCCGTGGGAAAATCCTGCAACTGGGAGTTAAAACCCTGCTGATGGGTATCCTCAATGTTACCCCCGACTCTTTTTCTGATGGGGGCCGCTTCTACGACCCAGGCCTGGCGTTGGAGAGGGCCGCTCAGATGGTGGATGAGGGAGCGGACATCATTGACCTGGGCGGTGAATCTACCAGGCCTGGTTATGTTACGGTTGAGGCAGAGGAGGAACTGGCCAGGGTCATCCCTGTTCTAAAGAGGCTGGTTGGTTCGCTGCCGGTACCAGTTTCCATTGATACGACCAAACCTGCGGTTGCCAGAGAGGCGTTGGAGGTGGGCGCACATATGCTCAACGACCAGTGGGCCTTACGGTCTGCCCCGGCTATGGCCGGGCTGGCGGCAGAGTACGGGTCTCCCCTGGTGCTGATGCACAACCAGCAAGGGAGTTCGTACCGTGATTTGACCGGGGATCTGGTAGCATATTTTCAGGAAAGCGTCAGCCTGGCTGCGGCAGCGGGTGTGGCGCGGGATAGGTTAATCATTGACCCGGGCTTTGGGTTCGGCAAGACCCCGGCCCAGAACCTGGAGCTGCTGCGACGCATGAAGGAACTCCGTTGCCTGGGACTGCCGGTCCTGGTTGGGACCTCCCGCAAGTCCACTATCGGCAAGGTGCTTAATCTGCCGGTCGACCAGCGTTTGGAGGGGACGGCGGCCACCGTTGCAGTAGCTATAGTCAACGGCGCCGACCTGGTACGGGTTCATGACGTCAAAGAAATGGCCCGGGTAGCCACGATGACGGACGCCATTGTGCGAGGTGGGACGTGAGCAGGAGGTAGTAAAAAAAAGGAATGGGACAATATCCTTGTTTCCCCACTGTCACTTCCAGTGTATTTTCATTAGTACGACCCACAACCATAGTGAGGTGCATTATACATGGATAAAATCATACTGCAGGGCATGGAGTTTCACGGGTACCACGGAGTTCTGCCTGAGGAGCGGTCTCTGGGGCAGCGCTTTATCGTAGACCTGGAACTTGAACTGGAGCTGCGGCCTGCCGGTGAGTCGGACGACCTGGAACTTACCATTAATTACGCCAGGGTGTTTGAGTTGGTGGAGTCGGTGGTAAGCGGCAACCCCCGCCGACTCATTGAGTCGGTCGCGGAAGCTATTGCTTCTGCCGTGCTGGAGCAGTTTCCGGTGGCCGCGTCTACGGTTCGGGTCAAAAAACCCCAAGCGCCGGTTCCCGGCCACTTTGCCTGGATGGCAGTTGAAATCAGGCGGACTCGATGTTAGCCATATCCGGCAGGAGTCTTTGGGTACAGCAAAAGGTGCGAATTAATATGAAATAGTTTTGGGGTTATCCTCATGAAAAATCATGGTTGGTTCATTAGCACAAATTAGAGCATGAGCTCAAACAAGTTCGGTGGTGACACACGGACTTTTATGGGGGTGGATTACGGTTGCTGGAGGATAAAACGGAGCATACTGCCTATATCGGCCTTGGCAGCAACCTGGGGGACAAGAGGGCCAACCTGGAAAAGGCGCTTGAACTACTTGGCGCCACGACCGGTGTACAGTTAAAAAGGGTGGCATCTTATCACCGGACCGCTCCTCTGGGTGGACCTGTTCAGGACTGGTATCTCAACACCGTTGCCGAAGTTATTACCGGTTTAGAGCCCCACCGGCTGCTTGCGGCCCTGCTTAAGATCGAGGAGGGGCTTGGCCGTGTCCGAACAGTTCGCTGGGGACCGCGCACGGTCGACCTGGACTTGCTGCTCTACGACCGCAGAGAGATCTGCAGCGCTGCTTTAACCCTGCCTCACCCCCGTATGACTGAGCGGGCTTTTGTCATGGCGCCCCTGGCAGAGCTGGCCCCGGGGTTGATTCTGTACGGGAAAACAGCTGTGGAACTGGCAGGGGAACTGGCAAGGGTGCAGTTGATAGAAAAATTGTAACGCCAAATCAAATCATGCCAAGTTCAAAGGTTTTTTTTTGCCCATTGCGATAATAATA
The DNA here is from genome assembly GCA_028702695.1 of Desulfotomaculaceae bacterium. GTDB lineage: Bacteria > Bacillota > Desulfotomaculia > Desulfotomaculales > Pelotomaculaceae > Pelotomaculum_C. The sequence goes on along the minus strand of JAQVOH010000107.1, from coordinate 615 downwards.
GTAGAAAAAATGAAGGTGAAATGAAGTGCCCTTTATGCCGAAAAGGGTGATTTTTGAGAAGGAAGCGCTGCAGTATCCCCTGGGGGAAAACTTGATGAAATACTTCGAGGAGCAAGGGGTGCAAATTGGCTATACCTCTTCCCACAACCGGGTAACCTCCATTCCGGGCAAAACTCGCGCGCAAGGATTTCTGGAAGGAAAGAAAACCCTGGTGGTAGGCGTAAGACGAACCAAAAGTTTTGAAACCTGCCGCCCTTCAGCTCACTATCAACTGCCCCTGGCTACCTCCTGTCCGGGCAGGTGTGAGTACTGCTACCTGATGACCAACCTTGGCCGCAAGCCCTATGTGCGTATTTATGTCAATATCGATGAAATCCTGGCAGGGGCGCACGACTATATTGAGCAGAGAAAGCCGGAGGTCACCGTTTTTGAAGGAGCAGCAACCTCCGACCCTGTCCCTACTGAGCCTTATACCGGGCTGCTGGCCAGAGCCATTGCTTTTTTCGGAGCTCAGGAGTATGGGCGCTTCCGGTTCGTTACCAAGTTTACCGACATTGATTCATTGCTAGAGCTCCCGCCCCAAGGGCATACCCACTTTCGCTTCAGCCTAAATAC
>JAQVOH010000106.1:4748-8011 GCA_028702695.1 Desulfotomaculaceae bacterium | reverse complement strand
CCTCTCGAAACTACCGGTGCAACTGCAGGCGAGCTTAAGCCCATGGCGGCCAGGGTAGTATCTCCGACAATGCCATCCGGGTTAAGGCCATTGTTGCGCTGAAAATTCTGCACGGCCCGGTAGGTTTCGTAGCCGTAATAGCCGTCCAGCGATCCCCTATAATAGCCCCACTGGCTGAGCCGATCCTGGACGCGGGTAACCTCATTACCGCGGTTTCCCCAACTGACACCCTGAGTCTGGGCGGCGGCCTGCCGGTAATACAGCGTACCCACTGCTACAGCAAAGACTAGCACGAAAAAAGAATACAAGATAATCCTTTTTAAAAAAATGGAATCCTTGAAAATAGTTCCTCACCCCCCTGGCAATATGATAATATTTTCTCTTGTAATCCATTTTTTATGTAAGTAACCTCAAAAAAGAAAACCCGCCAACAAAGGGCAGGTTGTTTATGGTAATTGTTTTCGGAAACGAAACGCTAGTTTAAACGCAACCTGACGGCTTGGGAAGTCCCGCTATTTTGCAGGCCCCCCTGGCTGGACCGGCTGGAAACAGGTCGTAAACCTGCTTTAGACTCATGTCCGTTTCCTTACAGAGCTTTCTGATCATGGGAGCTATCTGAAACCGGCTGTAGTAGTCCCGCAGGTATTTCATAACCTGCCAGTGGCCTTCAGTTAATTCATTGATCCCCTCGTTAGAGGCCAAAAGGCCGGCCACATCTTCTGTCCAGTCCTCGAAATCAATTAGAAAGCCGTCCTCATCCAATTCAATCTCCCGGCCATCCACAGCTAAGTTCGGCATATTCACAAACCACCTCCGAAGCATTCGTTAATAGCACTTGTTCAAGACATAAACAATTCTTACAAACCCACAAAAAGGGGCTCCAGTCCCCTTCGCTTTAAAATACCATGCCGGGGGGATTACAGTCAAATAAATATCAACAGCGGCAAGTATCTCAGTTGCTTTTTTTGATTTTCTCCAGGTGCATGGAGAGAATTCCAATGGTCTTCTGCAATCTCTCCTCAATTTCCTGCTGTATCTGGCATAAGGTCCCTTCACCTGATGCGGTTAGTTTATAGATGCGCCTAGGGTGCCCGCAGGAATCATCAAGGTATTCCGTTGCGTAACCCATACGGATGATCTTTTTCAGCAGGGGATAAATCAACCCGGGGGAAGGACGCCAACTGCCATTGGTCATGTCTGCTATGGCTTCAATGATTCTTTTGCCGTACATGTCACCTTGGGCCAGTATTCCAAGTACGTAATAAGGGAGCATACTCTTTAGAAGCAGTCCCCCATTGAGTTTCGAAACGTCCATGAGCCTACTGGGTTTTTTTGACTTGTACTGGAACAGTTCTCCTGCTGATACACCGGTTTCAGTGTTTTTCATGAAAATGATCCTTTCTATCATTTAGATTCTGCTCTGAACAAATATTAACTGGTGATATATCGGAGTAAAATTCTGATATTAATAATAAATACGCCAGTTGACTCACATAAAAGGGGATGCAAAAGCAATATTTAGTAAATCAGAAATAAAAGATATTGATAACCCCGGTTATTTAGTGTACTATGAAACTAGCACACACATACAGTATACTGAAGGAGGAAAAAACCATGAGCGCCTGGTGGACTCTATTGCAAAAGGAATATCTCATGACCCGTACTTCTGCTCTCCTATCCCTGGCCATTCTATTAATCGGAGGACTCTGGCTAGTCTACCTTTCTTCCCGGTACAATATCGGGCTGATCATTGTACCGGCATCTTTTCTCCTGGTCTTTCTATTGTTTTACCCGGCCCTATACATCTTAAAAAGCCTTAATTGGGAATGGAAAATTACACCTCACCTGTGGCTGCACTGCCCCCAACCAGCCTGGATGCTGTTGTCAGCCAAGCTGGCTATTGCCCTGCTGCAAATGCTGGCCATCATACTGATAGCAGCGGCGCTGTTGTTGCTGGGGATTTCCGTCAGCCCGATCCCACAGGAAGTGGGAGGCATGACCCTTTCGTCCTTGCTCCCCTTTGTCATCGAGCTTGGTTTTTACGCTGCTGTTTTCACCGTCGCTGCCAGTATTTATATTGGGGCATGGGCCACCCTGATCTCGGTGGTGAATGCCCTGGTCGGGCATATTTTAGGCAGGTTCCGCTGGCTGGCCAGCGTAGCTGCTTTTATCGTGGCGGTAGTGGGCTTCGGCCGGCTGCAGCAGACCTGGATATATGAACTAATCACCCGCTGGGGCCTAATTAATATTCGGCTGAAGAGCCTTCCGGAAATATCTGATTTTGGAACTCACCTATCTGCAAATGCTGAGGCACATATGGCTATGGCTCAGTTCTATACCGGTGAAATACTTTTCTACCTGCTTTTGACGGTGTCTTTATACGCCCTGTCGGCCTGGTTAATCGACCATAAGGTAGAGGTATAGCAAATGAGTCAATCATTTAACAACACCCAACCGATCTACCTGCAAATTATGCGACGCCTCTGCCGTCAGGTGGTGCGGGGCGAGCTAAAGGCCGGGGCCAAGTTGCCATCAATTCGGGAGATGGCTGTACAAACCGGTGTAAATCCCAACACTATCCAACGGGTTTACACTGAACTGGAACGCCTGTCGATTGCTGAAACCAGGCGTGGTCTGGGTTCTTATATCACGGAAGATACATTCCGGCTAATACAGTTGCGGGAAGACTTAAAAAGTGAACTGATTGACAGTTTTATCGCGGACATGAGAGAAACGGGCTTTAGCCCGGAGGAAATTGTGGAAGGTGTGCGTAAAGAGCTGTCCATCACTAAAGCTTAGGAGAGGAGTTTAATCATGTCCGAACATATTGTGAGCTTTTCACATGTGACCAAAAAATATTTAGGGCAAGTAGCCTTAAATAACGCGAGCTTCGACCTGCCGCGTAGGAAAATAGTCGCTCTGGTGGGATCGAACGGCAGTGGTAAATCAACAATTTTAAAACTAGCTGCAGGTTTAATCCACCCCAGCCAGGGTTCGGTAACCGTAAACGGGAAAACTGCCGAACGCTGCATCGCAGGGGAGGTGGCCTACCTATCAGAATTGGATGTCCTTTATCCTTTCTTTAACGTTGCGGAAACGATAAAGTTCAATGCCGGTCTCTTTGCTGACTTCGACGAGCAAAAAGCCCTGGAAATTGTCAGCTTTATGCAGCTGGAGCCCAATAAAAAGGTCGGGCACTTATCCAAGGGCAACCGCGGCCGGTTAAAGATCCTGCTGGCCCTCTCACGCCGGGCGCCGCTCAT
>JAQVOH010000106.1:0-4648 GCA_028702695.1 Desulfotomaculaceae bacterium | reverse complement strand
AAAATTCTGCCTTTTGCGATCTGCTTGGCTAATATATTTATGTTTAAAACCTTCTCATATTTTTTGATCAGAACAACTTCCCTCGCGGCAATTATTGATATGGCAGTACCGCTTTGCCCAGTTCGGCCGGTCCGCCCCGCCCGGTGTAAATATGCCTGCGGATCTTCCGGCAGATCCAAATTAAAGACATACTCTACCCCAGGAATGTCCAAACCCCGGGCCGCCAAATCGGTAGCAACCAGCAATTGTATTTTACCGTTGCGAAAATCCTCAATCGATTTTTTGCGTTCCTCCTTCTCCAAACCGCCGTGCGTCCCTGCCGCTTTGAAACCAAAATGGTTAACTTTGGCAACTATATTTTCGATGTTATCGCTTCTATTAATAAAAACCAGGGCCCGCTCAACCTTTATGCTGTTTAATAACTTTCGTAAAACTTCGATTTTATCACGCTGTTCTGCCAAAAAGTACATATGCCTGATGCCCGGCGCAACATCAGACTTGCCCATAACGGTAACTACTTCTGGTTCCCTCATAAACTCCTTGGCTCTGTCTAACGCTGACTTTGTTATCGTTGCCGAGAATAAAAATAGTTGCCGTTCTTTTAATGTGGTTTTAAGCACCGCTTTAACACTGTCCAAATTCTCATTATCCAGCAGGCGGTCAGCTTCATCAAGAATAATGGTCTTGATTGTGTGCGCTGTTATCTTCCTCTTTTGGATCAGTCCCAGAATGCTACTGCTTGAGCCTACGATAATATGCGGCTTTTCCCTTAATTTCTCTATCTGCCTCACTATATTGACGTTGCCGACAATGGTGGCTGAGGTAACCGGCAAGCCCGAATTGTTTGCTAGCATTTCTATTTGGCGCTTAATCTGTATAGCAAGCTCATTTGTCGGGGCTAGAATCATGGCCTGATTCTCCCGCTTAGCCGGATCAATCTTTTGAAACAGCGGTAGCAGATATGCCAGCGTCTTACCTGTTCCTGTGGCCGATTGACCGATTATGTTCTTGCCCGACAGGGCCAAAGGGATTACCAGGGCCTGTATACCAGTCGGAACCTCAATACCTGCTTTTTGCAACCCTGTTGCCAGCGGCGCAATTAGCCCAAGCGTCTCAAATGCTTCACTCATTATTCTCTCTCCTGTATAGTTATTCACGTCAAAACCTATAACGCGTTCCATCTGTATGAACTCACACTAAAGCTTCTCCTACATTGCAAGAAGCTGCCCTGCCTCCAACCTTATTCTAACCTATGCGGTAGCGTTAGAGTCAACAAAAAACCCCGGCACAGGGCAACATCGCCGCTATTGCAATAAAACTGAACTTTCCATAACGCTCATTTTCTCTAATATGATATACTAAAAAAAATGAAAGGGGCTGAAATTATGTGTAAAACATATATTGCTGAGTCGGTAGCATGCGGGGAGGTGCTAGCAGAGTAGATTACTCTCTGCCCTCCCCCAATACCTTGACAACAAAAATATGGGAGGACAGCAAAAATGGCTAAAGCCAATTTATATAAAGTAGGACTGACCGACCGCTTTGAGCAGGAAGCTACCATGTTTGAAGGTTTACACCTGGCTAGAGTATCGGTACAACATAAAGACTTATATAGGATCGTTACAGAAAATGGCGAGATCCAGGCTGAGGCCTCTGGAAAGATGTGCTTTATGGCGAGGGATAGCTCAGATTATCCCGTTGTTGGCGATTGGGTCATGGTCGACCGGCCCGATGACAGCGGCGGCAATGCCATTATTCACTACATCCTGAGACGTAAAAGCGCTTTTGAACGCAAATCGGCAGGTACTTCCAATCAAAGCCAGATCGTAGCCGCTAATATTGACACTGTTTTTATCTGCATGTCGCTGAATAACAACTTTAACCTGCGCCGGCTGGAAAGATACCTGTCTATCGCTTGGGACAGTATGGCAACCCCGGTTGTCCTACTGACAAAATCGGATCTTTGCGACGATATATCCATCAAACTCTCAGAAGTGCATGCTGTTGCCTTAGGTGTAGATGTTTTGGTGACTACCAGCATGGACGATGACGGCTATACCATAGTAAACGAATATATTGGCAAAGGGAAAACAGCCGCCTTCATTGGTTCCTCCGGCGTCGGCAAATCCACCTTGATCAACCGCATGATGGGGGAAGAATTACTTGTTACCAAGGAAACCGGTGAGAACGACAAAGGCAGGCATACCACCACCTACAGACAGCTGATTGCTCTGCCAAACGGCGGTGTGGTCATAGATACTCCTGGTATGCGTGAGTTGCAAATAGAAAGCGCTGACCTGTCTAAGTCCTTTGCCGACATAGAGGACCTGGCAAAGAGCTGCCGCTTTCATGATTGTACACATCAAAAGGAACCAGGCTGTGCAGTAAGGGAAGCCATCGAAAAAGGTATTCTCTCTGCAGACCGTCTTGGCAACTACCAAAAGCTTCAGACCGAGATGAAATATCAAGGTTTGAACTCACGCCAGCTTGAACATGAAAAGATCAACAGGATGTTTGGCAGTATGGGTGGCATGAAGCAAGCAATGGCTGCTTATAAGGGCAAGAACAAGAAAAGGTAGTTGCAGATGAGGATTGTCAGGCATGAAGCCGGCCTTATCTTAAAAGAGCATAGTTCTATTACCAATAACAAACTCCTGCAAAGGTTTCCCGTTAAACCTTTGCAGGAGTTTTGGCTTATTAAAGAGGTGATAGATTAAGATGACACCTGCGATATCAAACCTGCCCAGCGGTGATTACCCTCCCAAAGACGGTATTGAGCATATTCGCTCATTAAATCTTGGAGCTGTTAAGAATGAACAAATATTTACTCCAATGCAAAAAGGTTTATGGGGAAATAAAAGAGCGCCTGGGCAACGACCTCCCTGGGCCGGCCTTTACCAATTCAGCAAGTTAATCTTCACTTTTGTGTTTTACTTTTTATTAAGTGCCAGACTGCGTCAAGTGGGTGAACGATCATCATTCTCGGCCCAGCGTAACGCATGACTTCTTTAATTCTATCCCGCATTATAGGTTTGTAACAATGAATCGGGCAATTTCCACAGGTAGGCTTTACTTTTCCATACTTGCAAGAGTTTAATCTATTCTTTGCGTAAGCGATCATTTCCAGGCAATCGTGACAGGGAGTCTTCTTTTGGTGTTTAGCCTTGCAATACAGCCTTACCATCTTCTCCAGGATATCCTTCTCCCACTCGATCGGGTCTTTCCAATAAAACAAGGTTCTCACCTCCGATTTACAAATATTATATTATAGACTATAATTATTAACAAAATTTATAGGAAGGAGGACAGTTCAATGCCTGAAGAGTTTAAGCCAGGCTGTCAGAGGCCGCCTATCAAAAAGATGAATCTTGAGACGAATACGACTAATGAGGTAGTTGTGGAGGAGGCTAAAAAAGCTATGGTAAAGGTAGGTAAACCGGCACCAGATTTTACAGCATCCGCTTTTTATCAGGGTAAATTTGTGAACACCAGTCTTTCTGAATATAAAGGGAAATGGGTATTACTGTGTTTTTATCCGGGCGATTTCACCTTCGTCTGAGCAACCGAAGTTTCAGCAGTTGCTGAAAAATACGCAGAACTTCAAAGCCTGGATGTAGAAGTGCTTTCTGTCAGTGTTGACAGTGTTTTCGTCCACAAAATGTGGAATGAGCATGAATTGTCGAAAATGATCAATAAAGACATCCCATTCGCAATGTTGTCTGATCAGGACGGAAGCATAGGAAAAATGTACGGTATTTATGATGATGACAGCGGTGTGGAAACAAGAGGGAGGTTTATCATTGATCCTGATGGTAATATCCAGGGGTTTGAAGTTTTAACACCGCCTGTTGGCAGGAATATAAGTGAATCAATCCGGCAAGTCAAGGCATTCCAACTGGTGCGTAATTCACAAGGGACAGAAGCTACTCCTTCCGGCTGGAAGCCTGGCAAGCAAACCTTAAAGCCAGGTCCGGATTTGGTCGGCAATGTATGGAAAGTGTGGAAAGTAAGCGAAGCTTTTGAAGACTAATTTTTTTCAATAACTATATAGTTTGTAAAAGGTATCTCAAAGAAATGAGATACCTTTTTACTATAATAGTGTATAAACTACACTATTCCTTCTGCTTATACGAATTGCGTCAAAAATAGTCGCCCCATTGTTCTAGACGGACTCAATGCTTACGGTCAGCGTGTCCTGATTCCACCCTACTTCAGCCCCCAGCGACTCGGCCACATACCTTACAGGCAGCATGGTGCGGTCATTACGGATAACCGGGCAGGTATCCATCGTGACCCTCACTCCACTAAAGACCGCCGTATTGCTGTCGATCGTAAAGAGGCTTTCCCTGCCGTCCCTTTGGATGGTAACAACCATGGTTTGACCATCCCAACCAACTTCAGCGCCCAACGCTTCCGCAATCGCCCGCAGAGGAACCATGGTGCGGTCATGCTCGTCAATATAAGGGGCGGAATCAAATGAGACTGCTCTGCCATTGACCACGATCTTGATCCCTTCTTGGTTTTTGTCAGGAAGTAAGCCGTCTTCGTCTGCATAAATAAGGTACTGCTTACGTTCTTCAACAAAGCGTTGCAAGTCTCGTTCGTACGCCGCCTTGATCTGCTGGGGGGCCAATCCCTGCTCCAAAAA
>JAQVOH010000020.1:27973-30965 GCA_028702695.1 Desulfotomaculaceae bacterium | reverse complement strand
ATTATTGGACAAGGTTATGAGTTAACTGATTTGATAAATGATTGACTTGGTGAGGGGTATTTTAATGTTAAGTCTTGTAATCACTATAGCAATGCTTTTATTAGCTATCCTCATCTGGATCATAGTGATAAATACAAGTAAATCGAAGCAGACGGCGCTTCCGCTGCTTTTGATCCATGAAGGATTTGGATTATTGGGCAGCGGTATCCTCGACTGCTTCGATTTTAATATTTCTTTGAATATTAACACTAAGTTTGGTATTGCTTCAGGCTATGCTAAAAGCCCTGACACCAATTATGTTTTATTAGGATGCGGAACCGTTCTCATTATTTTCGGCATAATTCTTTGGCGCTCAATCGGAACGAGGATATATGTTCTTAACATGTTAGGAAAAGTCAAACATGAAATCAGCGACATCAGATCCGTAAATGCCTTGAAGATAAAGGACTATCAATTAAAAGAAACCATTCTTGATTTACGTTGGGCAGCAAACGATGTTAATCCGCGGACATGGGAAAAAGCAAAAGCACAGATTGAGGAATATGTTAGTGAGTTTTCTGCTCGATCTGATGCATCTACTGTTTGTTTTACCGGCATGGCTCCAATCCCTTTTGAAGTCTACGCCGGATCATGTATGAACGGAAATACGACTAAACGATTTTTTGAATATAAGCGAAGCGAGGATACCTATTATGAGCTAATACATAAATGTAATTTCAGCCCAATAGAGTGGATAAAAAATAAAAAAATGCCTGCTTTGACAGAGGGAGCATTGGCAGGCGGGGATTCGGCTGAGGTAGTTATTGCTGTATCTATAACTCAGACTGTACAGGATTCTGATCTAACACAATTTAACTGTCCAACAATAAGATTTGGAATCAATAATCCCAAAGATAATGCCATAACCACTATTATGCAGTTAAAAGATTATGTTGATAAAACCAATGAATTAATAATAAAACTTAAAAATGTCTACCCAAAGTTGTCACGAATTCATTTAGTCTGTGCTGTACCAAGCTGCTACGCATTTGATCTTGGCGGCAAACTGGGGCATTTAGATAATAGATTACCTGAGATTATGGTGCATCACTATGTATCAACGGCAACGCCTAAATATAAATACGGTATTATTGTAACCGGAGAGAATAAAGGGAATTTGCTAATCAATGATAATGTTGCAAAACAATAAGTTAATAGGTTCAGCCATGATTGCTGATATGGTTGCCTCGGCTTGAAAGGATGTGTAAAGTTGTTCGATTTATCTTCAGAATTTGAAAAGTTTTATTGCGATGAAGTGGTCTTACCCCAAGATACCCAAAATGACCTTCGCGCCAAACGGAATACAAATATCAGGAGGCTGAAAAATGGTCTTAAGGAATATAATGAAGAGCACGGTACTTCATATAGTGTTTCCGAGACTTTTACCCAAGGCAGTATGGCGATGCATACCGTGATTCAAAATGATTCAAATGACTATGATATCGATGTCGCTATTGTTTTCGATTCGGATAATATTAAAGATTTAGGTCCTTTATCCGTTAGAAATATTGTCGCAGATGCAATTAATCGCAAGAAAGGAAATCTCGTGACAGAACCTGAAGTAAAAACAAACTGCGTAAGAATAAAATATAGCGATGGCTATCATGTTGATTTTGCCGTTTACAAAAGAACAAAAAACACCGATAGTACATACAGCTATGAACATGGTGGAAGTGCTTGGCGAAGCCGAGATCCCAAGGCTATATCAAATTGGTTCAGTGATCAAATAAAATCAAAAGGAGTCAAGCTGCGCAAAACTGTTCGTTTGCTTAAAACATTTAGCAAATCACGATCTTCGTGGATAATGCCTGGCGGTTTGATACAAACTGTGCTTTGCGATGAGCAAATAAGCACGGGATACGACCGTTTAGATGAGACATTTTACTATTTGATGAAAAACATCCGGGACAGGCTTAAGGTATATATTGAGGTTTATAATCCTACAGATACCGGGGTATCACTCCTTTTGAAACAAAGTGATCGCGATAAAATGGACAACTTAAAGAGTAGGCTTGATACTTATTTGGCAAAACTTGATGTTTTATTTGACAGTAATTGTAGTAAGTCAGACGCATATAATGCATGGCACGAGGTATTCAATGATGACTTTTGGACTCTCGATTCCGTTGCCGAATCGGCTTCTTTAAGCAAAAGTGCATTTGAACGAAATACCGTTACCTTTTCAAATACTGAAGAATTCATTGAAGATGAAGTTAATGTCAATGAGATTTATGAAGTTGAAATTGATTGTGAAGCATCTGGAAACGGCTTTAGAACAGGCCCGATAAGCATATATATGGATAAAATTTTGAAAAAGTTTTTGCCACACAATTTAAGTCTGAGATTCTATATAAAAGAATGTAATGGCCCAAGGCCATATGACATATGGTGGAAAGTTCGAAATATTGGTCCCGAAGCTGAAAGAAGAAACTGTATCAGAGGTGATATACTAAAAACCAATCTGCCCGAAAGAAAAGAATCGACCAATTTTTTCGGGCCACATTACGTTGAATGCTACATTATAAAAAATGGAGTATGTGTTGCGATTGGACATATTGATGTTCCGATTGGACATTCGTAAAGTATGAAGAGAGGCGCCATCCCTTGTGGGACAACGCATCTCTCTTGTATTTCCATACCGGTTTGGGGTATGGTTCAATAAGTTTCCCTATTAAACCGCGCCTTTTGGCGGGGTTTTTGTTTTGCACCTATTTTCTAGAAAATTTCAAACTCTTCTTGCCTTTCTCCAAAGGCATCACGATCCCGAATGCTTATATTGTCCCGCCTGCAACAGGCGCATGGCGTTTAAAATAACCAAAAGCGCTGCTCCTGTGTCAGCAAAGACGGCCATCCAGAGGTTGGTTATGCCCACAAAGGTCAGGGTAATAAAAACTAATTTCACCAGCACTGCGAAAGCGACGTTCTGCCTGATAATATTTATGGTACTGCGGCC